>CAIWJG010000901.1 GCA_903912925.1 uncultured Verrucomicrobia subdivision 3 bacterium
AGCCCAACGTTTCAACGTTGGGAACCCGCCTCCGCAGTCCGATAAGTCCCGAAGGGACGGCTGACGAATCGCACAGGATTTCAGCCGTCCCTTCGGGACTTGTACCCATGTAAACTCGCGTCCCCAACATTGAAATGTTGGGCTATTATCGGCCATCCCTCCGGGATGATGAGGGGCAAATCCTAGCGGCATTGTGCAGTCCCCGGGATTTCCCAAACACGCGCTCATCGCGGCCACTGCCCATTGAGGATGGGACGGAGCGTCAACGCCGCCGGGTTGATGACCACATGCTTGATCCGCTCGCGCTGCCAGGTGTAAGTCACATGGACCAGCCCGTCCGTGGACTGAATCACCGCCGGGTAAGAGAACTCTCCGTCATGGTCATGATTCTCCAAAACCAACGCGGCGTCCCAACGGCGGCCATCCGACGAGACAGCCACGTTCAGCACACGGCGATCCAGACCATTCGCGTCGCTATGGTTGTAAACCAGCAGGAACCTCCCGTCGCGCAACTTCACAGCGTCGATGCCAGAATCCGGATTCGGCAGTTCCGTTGGCGCGATGGCCGACCACGTGCGCCCCTGGTCGCTCGACCAGGCCTCCTGAATCCGGCCGACCAGGCTGCGGCAAAGGATCTGAAGCCGCCCATCGTCATGGACCAGCACCGTCGGCTGGATCACATCGGCTTGCCTCGGATCGGCGAGCGGGCCCACCTTGGCCCACGCCTGCCCGCCGTCGGTGGAAAGTTCCAGATGCGCTTGCCAGAAGTCCACGGGCTTGGACTCTGGCCCTGGGCGGAACGCCTCTGTGCTCGAGGGGCTGATGATGGTGCCGTCGGCCAGTTGCACCGGCTTGTTCTTGATCGGGCCGAGAATCCCGTCGGGCAGCCGCCGCGGCACCGACCACGTTCGCCCCCCGTTGGTCGAAGTCTGCACCTCGCCCCACCATTCCAGCTCGCACGGGCCAGCCTTGAAGAACAGCATGAGCGGCCCCCCGCGGGGCTGAAAAAGGACCGGGTTCCAGCACGGGCAGGGAGTGCCGTCGCGCATCCGGCCCGTGGCCACCCTCTCCGGCGCTGACCACCGGTTGCCGTCGTGGCGGGATAGCCAGATGCCGACATCCGGAGCGCGCTCGCGCTCGCCGCCAAACCAGGCCGCGGCCAGTCCCTGCCCCGTCTCGACAATGGTCGAGGCGTGGCTGGCTGGTGTGGGGCTCTGCTCGCAGATGAACTCCGCGCGCACCAACCCGGGCGACCTCGCCCCGTGGTGCAAACTGCTGGACTGATGAGCGCAGCCGCTCGTGCCCAAAAGCACAATGGAAATGAGTGGAAGCGTAAGTCCAATGAATGCCGCGCGCATATTAGGTGAGAAGGTATTGATCCAAGAATATTTGTCCAGCCTCTGGCGTCCTTTCGCGCAGGGTGCATATTGCTCGCACCACCAGACCGCGCGATGTCTCCCTCTCCCCGCGAGGGACGAGCGGGGAGAGGGCTGGGGAGAGGGGTTTGGAAACACAGCAGCGACATGCTAGAAATGCCCCTCTCCCTGACCCTCTCCCCACTCCTACGCCGTGGGGAGAGGGAATTGGCGCCGGGGATAATGGTGGTACCGCCAAGATACGCCCCGCCGGACCGCAAGGAGTTTAGGCTCCAGCCGAGCAAGGGCCAGACACCCCCTCGTAGCATCGAACGTGAGTTCGATCATTATCAGGCGGCTAGGCTCCGCCCGAGAAAGGGCTAGACACATCCATGCACTTGTTGTCCTCTTTGGTCACGCACGCTTCGGTAGCGTCAGTCGTTTCAACCTATGAATTCGGTCAAAGCTAGCTCGGTTATTGTATTCCTGTTAATCCTGGCAAACACGTCTCCATCCGCCGCGCCGGGCCAGGAAGCGCGGGGCGAGTCGTCTGAACTGCGCGAGAAGTCCCCCTGGCCCAACCTCAAAGAGGTGATCATCGTTTCCAAGACGCACTTCGACATTGGCTACACCGATCTGGCCAGCCGGGTCGTTGATCGCTATCGGACGACGATGGCCGACCAGGCATTGAAGCTGGTCGAGGAAAGCCGTGCTTTGCCGCCGGACCAGCAATTCTCCTGGACCCTCGCGGGCTGGCCGATGGCACAGATCCTGTGGTCGGGACAAACGCCCGAGCGGCGCGACGGGTTCCTGAGCGCGATGCGCGAGGGCCGGCTGGTTCCGCACGCTCTGCCGTTCACGACGCACACCGAATCGCTGGACCTGGAGGACCTCACCCGCGGGCTCGGTTGGTCGGTAGAGATGGCCCGGCTGGCGGGACGGCCGGTGCCAACCGCGGCCAAGATGACTGACGTCATCTCACATACCAGGGTCACGGCTACGATCCTGGCGCAGGCGGGGGTTAAGTTCTTCCACATCGGGTGTAATGAGGGGTGTTCACGGCCTGACGTTCCCCTGTTGTATTGGTGGGAAGGTCCCGACGGGTCACGGGTGTTGACCATGTGCTCAGCCGCCTACGGCTCCGATCTGCGCCCGCCACGCGACTGGCCCCACACGACCTGGCTCTGCATGTGGATGACTGGCGACAACCACGGTCCGCCGAATGCCAAAGAGGTCGAGCGCTTGTTTGCTCGAGCCCAGAGGGACCTGCCAGGGGTGCGCGTCCGTTTCGGCCAGATGTCTGATTTCGCGGATGCAATCCTGCGCGAGAAACCTGAGCTGCCGGTCATCCGGGGTGACACGCCCGACACCTGGATTCATGGGATCGGCTCGATGCCCATCGAAACTCAGTTGGCCCATAGCACCCGCCCTCGCATCGCGGCTTTGGAGGCGCTCGACACTCTCCTGGAGGTTTGGAGTGCCTCCACTGGCTCAGCCACCGAGGCGGTGCGCGAGGCGTACGAGAACACGCTGCTCTTTGGCGAGCACACCTGGGGACCGGACGTTCCGCGGTATGCCGGTTACCGTTACGGTGAAGAGTGGAAACGGGAACTTGCGACCGGGCGATACAAGTTTCTGCTGGAGGGATTCGACCAAAAGCGGGCTTACGCGCGAAAGGCGGCTGCGGTCGTGGATCGAGGAATTGAGGAGCGGATGAACGCCTTGGCGGGAGCGGTTCAAGTGCCTGGCCGGCGCGTCGTGGTGTTTAATCCCCTGCCCTGGCCCCGCGACGGAGCTGTCGAGGTGCCGTGGACCGACGCGGCCACAGACTTGAAGGACGCGGCGAGTGGGGAAATCCTTGCTGGTGCGGCGGAACAAGGGAAGTTGCGCTTCGTAGCAAAGAAGCTGCCGCCGCTGGGATACCGGACTTATGTGATGTCGGCAAAACCACTTGCCAAGGAAACGGCAATCGAGAGCAATTGCATCGAGAACGAGTTCTTGCGCGTGACACTGGATGCCGCGCGGTGTGGCATCCGTTCGATCGTCTGCAAAAGAACCGGCCGGGAACTGGTCAACACGAAGTCACAGTACGCGCTGGGGCAATACTTGTACGAGAGATTCGACGCCGACCAGGCGGCCAGTTTCACCAGCGCCTATGTGTTGTCTCCGAAATCGGGGGAGATGATCAGCCACGGGAAGCCGAAATTGCCCTCCGCCAAGGAGCAGCCCTATTGCGCCGCGACGGCGGCGGAGGCGGCGGTTGAGATTCGGAGCAATGCAGTCTGCGTCACGGCGGTGCTTAAGGCGAAACCCCGCGGCATCATCCCCGATGCCACGCAGTTGCGGGTGACGCTCTATGCGGGCCAGCCGTGGGTGGATTTGGAGTGGTCCATCGCCAACAAGACACCGGATCCCTGGCCTGAGGGCGGCTGGCTCTGCTTCCCGCTCCGCGCGGATGATCCCAGTTTCCGGTTAGCTCGCCTGGGCAGCATCGTGGACCCGGCCAAAGACCTGGTTCGCGGCTCCAACCATGAACTCTTCTGCTTGAACGGTGGCCTGGTCGTAAGAGCGGCGACAGGAGGCGCGACTGGCATCTGCCCCATTGACGCCCAACTGGTAAGTCTTGAGCATCCTGGCTTATGGCGTTACACACGCGATTTCGTGGCCCATATACCGGACGTGTTCGTGTCATTGTTCAACAACGTCTATTCGACCAACTTCGGCCAGTGGATCGAAGGCTCGTGGTCGTCACGCGTGCGTCTGTGGGCAATTGACGACACTGAGCCCGGCGACGAATCACTCATTGGCGGCTCCTGGGAAGCACGCGCGAGCCTTCTGGCCGCCGTGTCCGAAGCACCCCCAGGCAAGCTGCCGGCCACCGCGGCGGGCATTACGATCAGCAATCGGCAAGGTGCCGCCTCCGGACGCGGCTTGCTGCTGACGGCCTTCGGGCGCAACCCGTACGGTGAAGGGACATTGTTGCGGCTTTGGGAGCAAGCCGGCAACGCCGCCACTTGCACAATCCAGTTGCCCACCGGGATGAAGGCTCGCACCGCTCAGTTCTGCAACTTGCGCGGCGAAATCACCGGCCCTCGAATCGCCATCTCGGAGTCAGGCACCTTCAACGTGACGCCCCGGCCGATGGCTCCCACCAGCGTGATCCTGATGGGACCAGCAAAGGGCAATTAAGCATGGAACCCGCAAGCGTATCTGGCTCCAGTTCTTCATGGTAACCGGTTAGGATGAAGAACAGACTTTCACGCCGCAGCTTCCTTGCTGCCTCTCTTGCGCTAACGGTGACAGGGCCGTCTCTCATAGGAGCAAGTCGCAAGCCGGCACTCCGGCTTGGTTTGGTGTCGGACCCGCAATTCGCTGACATAGATCCTTGGAATACACGCTTTTACCGTCAGTCTATCGGGAAGCTCGCCGAGGCGGTGGAACACTTCAACGGTCTGGATCTGAAATGGTGCGTGAACCTCGGGGATCTGATTGACAGCCGGTGGGATAGTTTTGACGAGGTTCTCAAGCCACTGGCCAAATCTCGGCACAAATTTCATCACCTGTTAGGCAACCACGACTTTGAGGTGCCGGATGCCTTCAAAGAGCGTGTGCCGAAAAGGCTCGGTTTGAAACATCGGTATTACTCCCTGTGGGCGGATGAGTTTTGTTTGGTGATGCTGGATACGACGGACGTGAGCCCCTACGCACACGCGGAGAACTCCAAGGAGTGCGTGGGAGCCACCGCCGAATGGAAGCGCTTCGCAGCCACCGGGGCAATCAACGCCCAGCGCTGGAATGGTGCGGTGGGAGACCGGCAGTTAAAGTGGTTCGAGGACACCTGTCACAAAGCCGCCAGGGCGAGGGGCAAGGTGATTGTGTTTGCGCATCATCCGGTGTGTCCGGCCAGCAACCACTGCGAGTGGAACGCGGATGCGTTGCTGAAAGTGGTGGAACGTAATGGGAACGTGGTGGCGTGGATCAATGGTCACAATCATGCGGGCGCGTTCGGTGTCCATGCTGAGGTTCCATTCATCACGCTCAAGGGGATGGTGGAGACGAAGGACACCAACGCCTTTGTCGTGGCGCATCTGCACCCAGACCGGCTGGAATTGGTCGGGCACGGTCGCGAGCCCTCCCGCGAATGCATGTTCCCGAGGGTTTAAGCCGTATCCATGGAGTCGGGCGCTCTGCTCCCCCTCACCCCAGCCTTCTCCCCACGGGAACCACTTTTGGCTGGTCGGCATATGTCACTGAGTCGTAAGCCTCTTCCAGCACGGCCCAGAGTCCTCCCTGCCCCTGAACCTCGGCTCACCAAAGAGCTGCCGACGATTCCCCCTCTCCCCTTCCGAAGGGGAGAGGGCCGGGGTGAGGGGTCCGTCTTGGGGTTCAGGGGCGCAAAGCGCGTAAGAATGTCCGGGGATTCTCTCTCCGAGGGAGAGGGCATACAGCTATCCCCATCAATGGCGATCCGGATCAAACGCGTTGCGCAGCTCCGAGTCGAACGGCGCATCGCGGAGCTTCGTCTCAGCGTTTACGGAGTCGGCATTCAGCCGCCAGCGGATCAAGCCGGCATCCCGGGGTGCCGGCTGCCCTTTCACAATGTCCTGGCATCTGTAGCCCGTCCCGAACGCCGTGAGTATCGAACCATCCGGCAACAGCACCGACGAGGTCGCCTGGCTGCTCGGATACCACGCCGTCGGCCCATCTTTGATATGCCCGATCCAATGGTGCAAAATGTATTTGTGGTCCAGGTCCCAGGTCTCACCGTGGTCGCGGCTGACCACCGCTTCAATGCCGAACTGCGGAAAGCCGTCCGGAGTGTTGACGTAGCCTTTACGCACCACGTAGGTCATGACGATTTCTCCGCCCGGCAACAGGATCAGCGACGGATGGTGCCGCCCCCAGTCATATAGCTTCCGCACCGCCGACCAGGTTTGGCCTTCATCCGTGGAGATGGAGATGCCCAGTCCTTCGGTATGGTCAATCACCTCGGGCTGCATCCGGGCCGGAGTATCGGTGCGGCACGCCGCCACCAAATGACCGTTCGCCGCGCGCAGCAACGCTACCTCGCTCACCGCCTCCCATTGAGGGATCTTCGCTGACGGGCTCCAGCGCGTGCCTTCGTCCGTGCTGAAGCGGAGATAGCCTTGTTGGTGTGCCGTCTTGACCTCCGGCGGCTTGAACCAAGTATAGCCAGTCTCAATCAGTCGAGCGACCTTGCCCGTCTTGGCGTCGCGCTCCACGAGCGGCGGGTCCCACGTATACCAGGGCTTGCCATCGGTAGCGGGTGTCAAAGGCACGGACTCCTTCCACGTCTGGCCGTAATCGCGGCTGAACCAACGCGCGCTGCCATAGAACAGCACATTCCCCTCTCCCAGGTAACACAGCGAGGTGCCCATACCCGCCACAGGTTTGCCGTCGGTCCCCACGAACACGGGTTTCGGCCTACTCCAAGAGGCCCCGTGATCGTCGCTGAACAGCACCTCGGCATGATGGGGATAATCGCAATTCACCAGCATCAGCAGGCGATCCTTCTCCGGCATGTAGATGATGTAAGGCACGGCCACCACCCGATTCCAATTCTCCGTGACCATCTGGAACTGCGAGGGAAGTCGAATCTCGCCACCAGTCCCATTCATTTGCCGAACCTCATGGGGTTTCCATGGCTTCAGGGTCAGTTCCGCGAGATAGATCGCGGTGATGACCTTGCCGGATGGGTCGCGCTCGTGGCTCGAATAGTACGACACCAGGGCTCGTTGCGGCGACAGCTCGACGAAACCGGGGTAGGAGTTGTCGCCACCGCTTGGAAGCTCGGCGAACTCCTTCAATTCATCGCCCACCAGCCAGCAAAGCGCGGTCTTCGGTCCTTTCTCCGCAGTGGTCATTCGTCCGCCGACAACGATCCGGTCGCCCCATTTGGCCAGCAAGGGGCCGCCAATGGAACGGCCCAGGTCCTTACGCTCCCAATCAGCGTAGGGCGGCTTCGAGTGGAGCAGTTGCGCATTCTTGCCCCCGCCGTGACGTCCCACCCCCAGCAGGCCGCCGTCGCTTTGGAACAGGAACGCGGTTTCATCGCCGGCGGTCTCCTGGAAATACGCCCGCTTCTTCCAGACCAGACCATCATCGCTCTCCAGCATCAGCGACTGAATCTTCTCGCCCTCTCCGCGCGGGCCGATTTCGAAGCCAAGCTTGCGCCGCCCGCACAGGTAGGCCTTGCCCTCGAACGAGGCCGCGCGCCAGATGTAGTGACCGAAAGTTCCTTCCAGCAGGACCGGGCTGTTCCACGTCGCGCCATCATCCGACCAGGCGGCAAAGCCAAGATGCTTGTTCAGGTCGTAGTCCTCGGGCTTGATCGTGCCGGGGCCGCTGTACCAGGTGCCGGTGTAAACGAAGAGGCGGTTCCGAAAGACGAGGAAATGCGGATCACGTGTATCACGGTCTTTCACGGAGAAGCGATGCACGGGCTCCCAGTGCGCCCCGTCATCAAGGCTGCGCAGGATCATGATGGAAGCCGTGGGATGCACCATGTGACCATCAGGACAGCTCCGAAAGGTCAGGTAAAGTTGGCCCTGAAACCGGCACAAATCGGTGAAGGCATTGTGCTCGCCATTGTGGAACACCGGCCGGATCGAACTGACACTGACCTCGGGCAGCGCATCGCCGGCAACAACCGCCTCCAGCCTCCACACCAGGTGCAGCACAAGAAGCGACAGGCAAATCCGCACTGGTTTGCCCATGCACCTTCGCAATCCGAAAGCGGCCATTTGCGGCAAGTTCATGAGCCCGATATTCTGCCGGGGCTTAGCCGCTGACAAGCTCCGCTTCGCAAATGCGAACGGAACCGATTACTGATCACTGATTACCGATTACCGACCACTGCGGCCCGTCCGCTACCTCCGTCCCTGTGCCAAACCCCACCTGCGAAGCCAACGGATGCAATCTGGGGCACTTAACGCCAAAACCGCTCCAGAAAGCGCTATATGCGGTGTACTCCAAAATCGGCCGACCCCAACAGGTAGTGTGGCAAGGCTGGTCCCAATTTCCTTTCCCAGAAGCGCCCCTCGCAGGGTAGGCCGGACCAATCAATGGCCTGACGCCTTGCGGTGTTTAGCCTTTAGCCTTCAGCCTTCAGCCTTTCGGATAACTCGCCCGGCGTGACCGCCACTTCTTGCACGCAGCCAACAACCCCGAACGTGCCAACACCGCCCAAGCGCCAAAGCCTCTTGGGGCAAATCTACGGTGCCCCCTTTCCGGAGCAGTTGGAGACGACGATAGGGCGACTGGATGAGCGGTGCCGAGTGCTGGAGTTCTAGCGGACTGCGCGGGATGAGGGCAGTGCCGCCCTGAGCGCGGGGCTCGCGACGGGGGTTTCGCCCATACTCTTTTCCGAGCTGTGCCGGCAACTGCCGCAACGGTGGTCCGCTGCTAGTTCCTTCTCCGCCATCTTTTCCTGCCTCGCTTCGCGATTTGCACTCTCTTTGGACCGAAGATTACATGCCAAACACCCATAATGAATTCCGCCAGCAATAATGTGGCCAGATGAGACATTCGCCTTCTCCCGCTCAGTATCCGCCAGCAGACGAACAGCGGGAGCAGCAACAAAGCAATCACCAGCCAGAATGTCAGCAACGTCTCGACCATGGTCCTGTCCTCCTCACACTTTGATTCGAGCGCCGTCTGACGCTCGGTGAACCGACAGCACTCGTACGAACCGGCTCTTTCGCTTCCACGCGGTCGGATTCCGGTATCCAGGCAATAGCACCACGACAACGCTCCCGCTCTGGACCGTGTTGAATCCGTTTCGCAGCAAGAAACCCGCCATCGCGGAGTTGTCCTGCTGGACACCGTGCCTGTGACACCAAGCCACGTAGCGCGCCTGCATCGGAGCTCCCCAAACGCACGTCCGCCCCAACGTGACCAGACACTTCAAATAAACCCCGGCGCTGCCTGAGTAACTCTTGGCCGTCGCGACATCCGTGGCCAGGTAAACTCCGTCGCCCAACGCGTTTCCCCCGCCTGCCATAAACCCATCACGGCAGATGCTTCGCGCATTCGCGACGGATGCCGTGCCGTGGTAGCCAATGATTTTGCCCCGCATCAATCGCGGCTTCGCCACTCCGCTTAACATTCTTCGCAATCGCCGGAACGCAGTGACTCGCACCGCGTGCCCGGTAAGCCGGCGGCGGTGTGACCCGCCGCCATGCCGTGCCGGTTGCCAGTTGCGATATCGCGGGTGCGGTGGCGCGCCCCGCTGCCGCCACATCCGAGTCAATTGTCGCCAGAGTTTCACGACTGCCACTTCCGCCATCTTCCATTTCGTGACCGCCGGTTGAGCGTGAACACTCTCTTGACCGTCACCGTGATCCTTTCGCGCAGCCCGCCCTGCCTCCTCTGCGACGTTCCGCCCGCGAGCAGTTGCTCGGGGCGGACATGGCCGAAGATTGCGGCAATGGCTAGCAGCCGCGCCCGCCAGCACCCCGCATGGAAGTGATGCTCGATACTTTCGCGATGATCATGCGGTTGTTGATGCTGTCGAACCAACCTGGCTGGCAGCGGTTCGCCGCACCACTGGCATCGATGCGGTTGAGCCTTCATTTGGGCGAGCGCGTGCTGAAAATTCTCCGCTGCCATATAGTGTCCACGCGCCAGCCCGTCACCTGGTAGTAGTTTGCCATCGTGCAGATCGCGACCGGAACGTGCCCTGCCGCTTCTCACGACTCGGAGTAATTGGTTATGCGCAGCGGCGCCAAGATAACCGCGCGCCCTTTCAATCGGCACGGGTAGCCCAGCCAATGCTTTCTTGGATTCGATTCGATAGTCACACATAGGTTTTTGGGTTTGAGGCTGAAGGTTGACGGTTCAAAGGCCGAGTCAGATCCCGGCCAAGCGCGATATGCGCGGCGAACAAATCGCGCCGCCTCCAAAGCTGATGACTCGCGCTTCCAGGAACAGCCAGCGTGACAACCCGAACTTTCGGGCGGTGGCGCGCAGCCGCGCGCGCGATGCTCAAGCACAAATCACCGTCGCCACTACAGATGAGCAGAACGTCGATGGAGGTAGTTCCCAAGAGGTATCCAGTCTCGGTTCCCAAATCCGTGTCCACGTTGGTGTAGAGACGTGGCCCATTTGCGCCGGCGTGTTGTTCTCGCGGCAGAACCAATGCCTGCCAGCCGCGCGTCTCCAGGTAGTTTTGGCGACCGTCATCACCCGGCGCGGCGGTGATGACTGCGATGGCGGCGACCGGCTTTGCTTCCTTCGTGACGCGATCCAGCAACAGACCATAGCTGAATCGGCACTGTTGACGTAACGCGCCTATCCGAACGTTTTCATCATCAGCCACTAGTGCCACCCGCGCACCTTGCAGTGACGACAGGTCAGTGGCAGCGGGAAGTTGCCCGGATGGCGCGGGTTCCCCAGGCATAGTTTTGCACGTTTTGGGTGTACGACGAAACACCGCAACACCTTTGGCCAGCCCGCCATGGAGTCGCCTACTGTTCTTCTGCAGGAGAAATCGAGAAGTCATGGTTTTCATATTTGTAGCTTTCGCACCACGAGGAGCGGAGTTGCACCCCGCTCCCTATGTGTACTTTTCAGGCTTGTTGGATGGCCCGCGCTTGTACGCCACGCGGCACCTGCACCAACAATGCCGTGATTTGTTGGCCAATTCTGAACTGGAGACCGGGTGGGGCGAACTTCTTATGAAGGAATACACCTTTCCACCCTCTAGCCGGAACATCACCAAATGCGTAACCGTCATTGCCTGTTTGCGTGACGACGAGGCGCTGGCGTGCTTCCGCGCTGACGTGTATCTTCGCTGTCTGCCGCCCACCTGTGATTTTGCTCGCATGTTCCGACGCGAAGGTGTTTCCCCGGCGCTTGCGTAGCGTTTCAGCAGGACCCCAGCCGATCTTCAGCAAGTGACGGTAAACCGATTCCCGACCTCTCTGTTGAATGATGAGGCGATGGCTGGTTACCGACGCGTGATCGAACAACACTGGCAATTCCACGCCGTTCGCCGAATCAATAACCCTGCCTTTGGCCTTTTTCCTGGCGAAATGAAACTTAAACCAGTATGG
Organism: uncultured Verrucomicrobia subdivision 3 bacterium; assembly: GCA_903912925.1. GTDB lineage: Bacteria > Verrucomicrobiota > Verrucomicrobiia > Limisphaerales > UBA8199 > PALSA-1440. Next base: position 11,432 of record CAIWJG010000901.1, read on the forward strand.
CACGGTCTTGTCCGCCGCAATCAATTCCAACGAAACTGACTGAAGGTCGTCGTGGGCGAGCATGACGCCCCAATCATGTTGATGGTCTTCTTTGCTCTGCGGCGCCCATATCGGGAGACCGTAGCTCCTTCCGATGAGGTCGAGCTGAGACACCACCTTTTTCGACTGCATCAAGCAATCGTCAGGTATCGTATAGTTTGGGTCGCGCTTCGGTTGCGGCACGGGCGGCGCCGGAGGTCCCACGGGAGCCGGGTTGTCGCCGAAAAGCCTGTTGAGAATATCAGTAAATTTCATAGTCATTTGCCTTAGTTTGGCGTGAGGGCCGCGCGCGCGGCCCTCACGCCGGGTGTCAGGTGATTTAAGCCGGCTGAACCTGAAGGGCCAAAAGACCCTGTGGATTCCGTGCCGGAGTGTACGAAACGCGCGCGCCGATCCGGAGCATGGCACCCCGCTGGAGGGCTGAGTGATGAACAAAATACTGGGCGCCATTCCTTTGATCCGTGACCTGGCCGAATGCCCCGGTAGGTGCGACGCGAGTGACGGTTCCCCGATTGCGGTGCAGTTTCGAGACCGGACGCTGCCGGTATGTTGGGATGGCAGTTCCGCCTCGAGGCTGGACGCCACAGGTCCCCGGGCGATGCTGGACCTCCGCGCGCGAGGGCCAGGCGGCCCGGGCCCGCGGCCCAGTGGCGAGGAAGTCCAAGGGACCGACGATCAGAGTATCCCCCAGGAGGATTGGCCCTGAGCCGTTCAAGAGTGCATGATCGACGCGCACCTTGCTCAACGCCTCATTGCCGGCGATTGTCAGCAAAGCGAAGATCGGCCCGACCTGCACGACCTGGCCTTGGAACAGGTCGAGCCCCTCGCCGGTGACGTGGTTCACGTAGTTCGTGCTGCCCGCGGCCCGCCCGGGACCAGCTTGGTTGATGACGTTATTTTGGAACGGCAGCCTTTTCGGCAGGTTATTTGTGTTTTGCTTCATATGTTGTTCTCTTTATTTATTTATTTGTTTTTGAAGGCGTAATTGCCTTCCACAAAGAAAGGCCCCACATAAGGCGTGGGAATCCCATATGGGGTATGGGAAATAGAAGTGGGATTCCCACGTGAAAAGCGGGAAAATGAGTCCTGAGAACCAACCTTAAGTCACGGCAGGGCTAGGCGATGTGCTCGGAATCGGGCGGTGTGGAAGGGCTACTGGGTAACTTGCCAAGCGACTTTTGGTGAAGGCGCGTAACGGGGGTTTGCCCCGTAGCGCGGAAGAATGTTCGAACGCAGGTGTTTGGCTAGTTGCGGGTAATATTCGGGTTTCTTGAGGAGATCAATCGCTTTGGTGATTGCGTTGCCGACCGAATTCATGACCGTCTTGTCGTGGTCACCGAGGGTCCGCGACCTGCCGCGGAACGTGAGGCTCTTCTCGTTTTTCTTGAGTTCCTCCAGCCGTTGCTGCGCACGTGCGCCAGCCTCACTGTTATTCGTTGAGATGGCAGCGTCAACTTCGTCCTGCACTTCTTCTATCTCTTTGCGCAGGTTACAGAGGGTTTTGGCATCTGCGGCACTCGTGGGTTTGGTGAAGGTACCTATGTCCGATTTGTGCACCTCCAAACGGAGTTCAGCAAAGTTGACCGGATTTGGCTGGGATCTGAGAAGTTTTGCGATGTAGGAAAAGCCGTCCGTATGGGGCGCTACGCATTTCCTCTTTTCAAAGCAGAGATCCCACCCACCGCCTTTGCGACAAAAGCAATTTTGGGCGGGAGAACTGGATGTAGTGTGCGATTCTTGAGGTGGCAACTGTGTGGCGGCTTCTTTCGCTTCCTGGAGCGGAGCCGGAGTAGAGCCGGGATTATCGCTGAGTGAGCGCAGGTATTCGGGAAGCGTGCTGGCGAATGGCAGGACCTTGCCATCGCCGGCGTTGATGAGGACACCGTAGCGGATCAGGGTTTGGAGTTCCGCTAGGGAGGTTCGAGGGGCTCCATCGAGGAGTACCCCTTTGAGCTTTGAAAGCCATGGACCGTCCTTGAGGGCTTCGACCAGTTGGGAGAACGCCTTCGGGAGGTGGGGGGCCATGAGTTCTCGGCATTTAACGGGGTCAATGGCATTGCCGGTTTTCGCCAACGGAAAGGCTTCTGAGGCAAACAGGTCGAGCAGGTAAGGATGGGGGCCACACAGGCGGAGGAGTTCATCCCGGGCGCTCTTTGGAAGAGAGACTCCGGCCTGCTTCAGAACTGCGAAGTAGCAGTCTAGTTCGGGTTCGTCGAAGCCCCGTAGGTTCAGTTCCGTGCCAACAGCGTTATGCCAATAGTTATGCTGGAGGCCAGCGAGTTCAGAGAGTTCCGCAAGGCTCCGCTTACACACGAGCACCAGGCCGACTTTACAGTCGGTAGCTGGGGCGGCAGCCAGATCGCGGAGCCTGAGAAAGCACTGAACGTCGCCATGCAGGAGGCGGCGGGTTGCATCGAACTCGTCGAGAACGCAGATAGGGCGGATCTGCAGGCTGCGAAGGGCGCAGAAGAAACCCCGAGTCGTGCGCCAGCGAGAATCCTGGGCAGCGGCGAAAACTTGAGCGGCGAGGCTTTCGACGCGCTCTACACTCAGGTCAAATTTGCGGATTTCGGCGAGGGTATCACGCACCATTGCATCTAGAAGATCGTGAAAGGAGCCCAATGTGCCAACGTCGATGCGCGTGCAAACGATTTTGTCTCTTGCAAGGGCTGGTGCCTCGTCGAGGATTGCCCGCTGGACCAAGCTCGACTTGCCGATACGGGGCATGCCGATGAGCGCAATGGAGCCGTGGCCAGACTTGGCACAGAGTTTGTCCCTCAAGTACTGGATCTCCCGGGCGCGCCCGATGACACGCTGGCCACTCAGAATGCAGCCGGCGTCGGAGAATGGGTTTTCAGAGCTTGGGTTCAAGGCAGCTTAAGGTGTTGGCCCATTGGCCAGCAGCCATTCTCGAAAGAGGCCGACGCGGATCTTGTAGCTGTCCTGCTTTCGCTCCACTACTTCGCGACTATCGAGATCCTCGAGGATCTGATGAAGTTCGGCAGAAGGGCCGGTAAGGGCGCCTTTTAGGCACCAGCCGTTCACCGAACCTTTTGCAAGCGCTGCACAAACCGCGAATATTCGCTCCGGGTCGATGCCCGTATCGAAGGCGTCTTCGCCGGGCTTGTAAAGCGGGTCGAACCGCCACTTTGTCAGGCTGTCGGGACCAGAGATCATTTCTGACTTAACTCGTTCTACGTCAGCCTCGGTTACGTAAAGCGCCCTAGTGCGGTTCATGTAGTCCACGAAGCGGTCGCAGAACATCATTGCGTAGTACGGGCTGCATGCCGTCAGTTCGAGAATTCGTTCGACCGCTTTGCCCCGGTAGCAATCGCGGTTCATTGGCTTCTCAATCAGTTTACGGGCGTCTAGTTCGGCTAGATAGGTGAGCCGCTGAGCTTCGACGACTCCGAGTTCGTTGGGAAAACGAGCCATGAAAGCTCGCATGATGTCTTTGCCAACGAGGACAGTAGAAAAATAGCGCTTTTCGATGATGGATTTCCAGACTTTCATGAACTCGGGCGAGATCCTTTGACGCTGGATTTGCGTGAAGATGTCGGTGAATTCGTCAATTAGCAGGACGAGTCTTGGAAACGAGCCGGAAGTCGTAGCTGCACGGCAGTCAGAGAGGAACCGTGACATCTCGCGGTGGAAGAGCAACGATGGACTCGGTTCAAGTTCCTTCAGGGCGGGAGGTTGAAAGGAAACGTTCAACCGGGAGCGGAATGCTTCTGACCGGACGGCGTCGCTGATGCTATCAAGAATCCGAGACAAGAATGACGCCTCAGTCATTGTGGTGCCGATGTCTTGAAGGCTAAAGGCCACTGGCAGGCAGTTCGCAGCGAGCAATCTGTGCTTCAGATGCTCCAAGACGCTGGATTTACCCGCTCGCTTTTGGCCGTAGATTATCACGGATTTGCTGCCGCTGCTCGAGAGCAGCGCGTCACAGACGTGGGACAGGAGCTCTTCACGGCCAAAGAACATGTCTGGATTGTCCACAGCGCCGCCTTCAGACCAAGGAGCGTAGGGGTTCGGCTGGATCGGGGTGAATCTCGATTCGTCGTAAAGCCTCACCGTGAGTTGGGTCTCTGTGCTGGACAGCTTTTGGCCGAGGCGGTTCTGGAAGCGCGGGACCAGCGTTATTGGGAAAGCCCCTTCTAGCGATGCCTGCTTCTGAACCCGGACTGGCACCATCACGACGGTATCGGCGCCACCGCGCAGGGCGCCAGCCACCGGAAAGGAGCCGGCTTTGGCCGTAAAATACGGGGAATCGGGCGGGCCGACCTGCAATTCTAAGCCGCTGGCTGGGCTGCAACCTGTCCGGTTGGCTAACCCGATTTGCAGACCCACGTCACCGTGGGAGTCCGGAATGTATGTTTCCACTTCAAGGGTTAGTTTCAAGTCCGGGACTGACGTTCGCGCCAGTTCAGCATAGCTTTGCTCCACAAGCAGACTCAGGTGTTCAACGACCGGGAGGAAAGACTGGAACGAGACGTGGGTCGGAGACTCTTCTATCTCCTTCCCTAGTCGGTCGGCACCCATCCTAACGGAAAAGTAATACCGCTCGCGCTCCTCGAAATCCGCGGCTTGGCAGAACGCGAGGGCATCGGCCGCCACTTGGCGGAGGGCGCTTAGGCGCTGGGAGTCCAAATCACAGAGAAGTTCCCTGTTTAGTTGTTCAAGTCGAGTGTCCAAGTCTTCCATCGAGGCTGTTGTCAGCCGCAGTTGCGTCAGGGCGGCGCAGTGGGTTTCAAGACTCCTAAGATCGTCCGCACGCATCAACCTCTTCTTGTCCAAGGCGGACTTGACGGTGGGGCGGTCTATGGCTGCCCCAGTGGCGGCCGAACAGCCGAGATAGTTTGCCATTGCGGCAAGCACTTCCTTGTCTGCGAGGGATTGTTGCAGCAGTAGCAACGCTGTTCGGCTGCGGATGGTGAGGTTCATCAACCCGGCGAACAATGGGCTGGCGGTTCCGGATGTACGCAGCATGTCCTTAGAAACGGCACCTATATGAATGGCGATGCTGCGCCGCGGCAGCACCCGGTCCCGGTCCGCCACCAATTGTCGGTCCAATTCCGGGCTTGCGTAGGACCGCAAAAACTTGCCGAGTCCGCGCGTGGCCGCCATCGTACCTGTCTGGGACAGGGCGAGGGATTCCGCGTAGAAGGTGCGCACGACGTCCAGGTGCTTCTGTTCCAATCGGGCCGCGTCGCCCATTGAAATAAAGTATCGCTGCAGAAAATCAGCAAATTGCTGACTTTCTTCTTCGGGCTGAACTTTCCTGAGGATTGCGGCGGCGGACAAGTAGTAGGCTGCGCGGTCGCGAGGCCTTTGGGTACCAAGTTGGTCGGCCAATTTCTCTAGTCGTGAAACATCCTCGAGCGTGAACTGACCCGATGAAAGCCTGCTTGGCTCCACGCCGTCGAATTGGCATTGGTCCAGCATGGCGTCTGCCAATGGACTCAAGCCAGTAGCAAGATCAACCACATCCCCCAGGCCGGCCAGTAGCTCGCCAGCTTCCTCGTAAGAGCCGACCTGGCGCGCCTCTTCGAGCGACGCGAGCCACTTGGTGGCGATATGGTCGTCGGGGCGCAGTCGCAGCGCCTCTTGCAGTTTCTGTTCGGCCTCCTGATAGCGCTGTAATTTGAGATAAGCGCGTGCAATTCGACGCAGGAGAACTACTCGCTTGGATGGCTCTGCTTTTTGTTCCATCCGAGTCAGCAGGTCAAGGGCCTTGTTAAACTGACCGGCATGTTCGTAACTGGTGGACAAAGCCTGATCAAAGGCTGCTTTTTGAGTTGCGGTACTCCGGTAGCGTTCCAACAGGGCGATTGCCTCGCCTCTGCGATCTCGCTGCTCAAGCAATGAAGCGAGTCTCTTGACCGCAGCCTCCAGGCGATCCTTTGAATCGATGGCTGATCTGTAAAGTCTTTCTGCTTCGTCCAGATTCTGCTCTATCGTCCATGCGCGCTCAGCACAAGCGAAAGGTCCCGAGCCCTTCGCTAGAGGCGTCTTGTGTGCGATTTGGCGCAGGAGTCTTTCATGCATTACCCGCGCCTCTGGGTTTTCGGGGGTCTCCTCCAAGACCCGTCGAACTAGCCCCAGAGCACCCGTGAGGTCCTTTGACCGCTCAAATTCTGAGGCCTGAACGAGCGTGTCCTCCTCGCTGAGCAGGGGAGAGACTTCAGCAGCTCGGTCATACCTGTGGCCGGGGGACGCCTCCTGTTCAAAGTTCACTTCCATCCCTAGCGTGTGGTTGGGGGTGAGGAGCTCTTGTCGCAGCATGTCGTGCTGGACATCCTCAAGCCTAAAGAACAGTGTTGTGCCGTCTAGGGCTTCAATGAAGCCGAAGCCCTGTTTGCCGAAGGAAACAATTCGGCCGGAGGAAGGTTTGCCGCGGGATTTCGCGTGGCCAGGCTTGCCCGGCAACTGAATGAAGCCGACCCTATTGCCCGTACTCGGGCGAACGGGAGGCCGTTGGGAAGCGGCTGGGGCCCCCGCAGGATCTGTTTCCTGTGGCAAATCTCCGAGTGGATTGTCCTGTGTCTGTTCATGAAGTGGGTTCAGACGAATATCGGCAGCCCGATTGTACTTCTGGCCGAAAGCGGGGCGCTCTTCAAAATTAACTTGGGTTTGCAATGCGCCGTTGGGCCCGTCCAGCGCCCGACGGAGGTCTGGGTCGCTGACTTCGTTGATGTGAAAGTAGATCTCCTTCCCCTCGTTGGATTTGATGAATCCGAAGCCTCTTCTGTCGAACCATGTAATCCTGCCAGTCGTTCGCGATGAGCCTTCGAGGTCTGGCGCAGACGCGAGCGGGATTCGCTTCAGCTTAGCGGCGCGGCCTTCGGACGTGGGCGGCATGGACGTCGGGTCGCCAGTGACTGGGGCGGCTGACGCACTGCCTTCATCCCTCGCCTGTGATCCGTCGTGGGGCTCCGGCGAGCGTTGCCACCCAGCTTTGATGGCGCCTCCGCTGGCGTCGCGCGTCAAAACCTCAACTTGTTCCGCTAACCAACCCTTGGGATTCCGCGCGGGGAGGCACAAGAGGGTATCACCAACCTTGGGCGGCATGCTCGGATTTTGCAGTGATCGGAATCCGAGGTAAGCTTCTCTGCCGTCCGGCAATCCGATGAACGCGAACCCGGGGTTGTCTGATCGCTCGAGCCGCTTGACTGTGGCGAGGACGAATCCAGCAGGCCGGATTCCCACGGCACGGTCACAACGCCTGGTCGGCTGTGCCTCCTGCTCAAAGTCCACAGCAATTTCCAGTTGGTCGCGGCCTTTCAGCAGTGCGGCGCGCAAAGCATCGCTCATCACATCGTCCAAGGTGAAGTAAAGCTCTCGTTGATCTCGAGTCTGGATGAACCCGTACTGCTTGGCACCGAAGGAAACTATGGTGCCCATGGCATTAATCGCTGGGGAAGGCAATATCGATTGCCTTCCCGCTGTCAGGGAGTACTCGTTGGCACGTTGAAGCAGGCGCTCGCGCTCATTTCCAGAGGCAAATCCGCAGCTCACTAACGCGCTGCAAATCTCGGAGAGGCGGTAGAAAAAAACCTTATGCCGATGTGGTTCGCGTTCCCAGAGCGTGTCGAAATTTGGCTGATCGAGGAGTTTGGTTCCAATGGTCTGTGCTTCGCGCAAGGAATCGGCGAGTTCCTTCCAAACTGCCTCGTCCTTGCGGTAGTGCTCCAGATGGGTCCGGACAGCCACATTAAAGTGGTATAGATCTACAAATCTCTGATCGTCGCTCATGCCAGCCGGCTGGCGGAGCGCCCTGTTCAGTGCTACGAGCGTGCGGCTAAGGAGTAGCGTTTCTGGCGATTCTGCTTCCTGCAGTTTCTGATGGTGTTCAACGGCCTTGAAAGATTGGATGAGGAGATAGCGGACGTTCGAATCACGATGCACGTAAGCCGGTGCCTGAATGAATTCATCCGAGAACTTTTGCGCTTCGGCGAGTGCTTGCTCGCAGGGTTGGTCCTCCGCGACAAGGGCTTTTCGGATGGCGTCAACGTATTCGAGAGCCCGGACCCAGGTAAGAGCCGCGTCGTCCTCGCCGGACAGTGCTCCACCTTTGTCGGCCCCTTCTGCGCCTTTGACCGGCGCTTCCGTGGGGTGTGGCCGGCTGGTCGGCAACTGGACCAGATCCACTTTCCCACCGACGTTTGGGCCAGCTTTTGGTAGCGGTGTGTCGGCGTTTGCGACAGGGGGAAGAACCGCTCCAGGCGCCGATTTGATTTCAAAACCGGTGATGCTCTCGCCGAAAACCATTCGCTCGCGCCCATCTTGCTGGATGACGACGAGCGATTCCTCGAAACGGAGAACCCTTCCTTTGGTTTCCCCGCCGCCAGCGATCAAGAGAACCACTTCGCTGCCAGGCCCCGCACGCTGCTTAAGCTTCTCAAGCTTCATCGGGAAACGTGGCGCGTAATCGGCCTCAGTAAGTCTCTTGGGTGGCGCCGGGACCCCGCCTGCAGGAGCGATTGGAGCGGGACGATTAGAGGGGCGTGGCGCCACCACTGTTGCCGGTTTGGATGGCAGGGGTGAAGGAGGCGTTGGGAAGGGACCGATATCCGGATGGTCCTTACGCAGCTCGATTTCGAGGTATTCAGCGCTGTACTTGTCCAGCGAACTGGACGCTACCCGTGCGGCAATAATGCGCAGTTCCTTGGCGCGCGCGAGAACTTCTTTGTTCTCCAAACCAAGCTTCTTCGCTATGTCATAAATACGAACGGTCATAGTACTTTTCCCCTGTTCTGCCACCGTTGGGGCCGCAGAAGCCCCGTTTGTGGATGAACGGCGCCTTTTTCCTCAAGTTCTGCATGCGCCCGATTAAGCCACTAACCCTGCGTTTTGGCAATTAGCAATCCACATTCCTGGCGCCCCCTTCAGCCCGCGAGTCATGTTGGCGCGGCAAGGCAGCCTGTTGCTGCGATCGTTTGCGCCTCGTGGCCTGAATACGGCTGATTGATCTCGCGACGGGGCGTACAACTTTGGGTGAAATGAGCTTGGTCACCACGAAAGAGGCCGCTCAGATCCTGGGCGTTACGCCAGTGCGGGTACGGCAGGGGTTAAACCGTAGATTCGCAGCGGTAATACGTCTCGGCACCGCTTGTTCGGTGCGCACACGTTCCAATCTCCGGTGAGGAGATAGTTGGGGAACAGGTCCACCGGCTTGCCGCATCGCTGACATGGCGGTGACTTCACCCAGAGGAAATACTTCACATGGGCCTCCTCGGAGCCGCAGTCGAGGCACCTGGTGCGGTAGAGGGGGCCGATGTCATCTTCGAGTGTTTGCCGGAGCGCATCGGCGGCCTGGCGGTAGGCGGCGAGGTCCAGGTCGAGGATCTCCTGGCGCACTATCCACCATGCCATTGGGTTGATGTCCAGGCCGGTGATGGCACAGCCAACGCGGTTGGCTTCGACAAGGGTTGTCCCTCCTCCCATGAAGGGGTCGAGGACGCGAAGGCTTTTCAGGGACTGGCCCTGGTAGAACTGGTCCCGAAGCGGCCCCTTTACAAACTCAGAGAGTATTAGTGCGCGGAACAGTGTGCCCGGTCTTCGGGCAAACCATTTGTGGACCGCCATTATGGGGCGATAATTCTGCTGGATCTGCTTTTCGCGCAGAGCCAAGTCAGCCACAAAGGGCACGTCGAAGTCGCGCTCAATCATCCGGGAGTGAAATTGTCAGAAGTGGGGGGACAAGCCAAGGAAGATACTTGGGCGGAGCGTTGCCGCCGCAGGTGGCTCGTCGCAGCACGGCGGCCCGGTGATCGTGGCGGGGGCTGGCGTGGGCGTTGGATCGTGGCACTCCAGAGGGGGTGTCAGGCCCGGTGCCATCGAGCTACACTCCTCACCGTGCGCCCAGGCCCAGAAACCAGTCTGGCACCCCCTGCCGGGGTGCAGGACGTTTCCTGCGCCAACCCCCGGAGGTCGGAACCCTCGGCGACCTCCATCTACCTTCTGGCAACCCTGTGGGTTAACCGATCCTGAATCCCCAAACTCCTGGTCAGTTCTGGATATCTGCGGCATGGTGCCGTTGGGTTGCCGGAAACCGGCGGCGGTTTGCCATTAGAGGTGTTGATGTTTCGGGAGGGCGAGGCCGGGAGTTTGGAGCAGCCGCCGGGCTATCTTGGGAGTGTGGCGAATAGTTCTATGGTACCATGGCAGGTCCATGGTGGTACCATGGTACTGCCATGGTCGCACGAGGATGCCAGGCGCCATTCTCAGTATTGCGAATGCTTATACAAGCCACCCACAACCGAAGGCAGAAGGCGGAAGAACCAACCTTTTGCCCCGCACAGTTGGCCACCTGTCACCAACCAGTCCTGCGGATACCTTGGTAGCCCCACCGCAGTCTCCCCGGAGCCTCCCCGTAGCACCTCTGATCGGCGATCAGAGGTGCTACGGGGAGACTACGGCGGTATTCGCCTGAGGTCAGCCAGCGGTTGGGGAGAGTAACGCTATTACCCCGAAAACGCCCGAGAGCCGCATGCAGTGTGCAAGCGCCTTAACCACAGGCGCTTCCGTGATCCACATCGTAGACTCGCTGGGCACTCGCCGGGGCTGCGCTGTCTATGCACACGGCAGACAGGCGCCCGCAGAGCCACATTGATAGCTTCGTAAGTCTCTAAATCTCAGGGCCTTGTGAGATCAACGTCAGACCGCACGCAGACCGCCCCGTGAATGCAGAAGGCAGAAGGCAGAAGGCAGAAGGCAGAAGGCAGAACAAGTGGTAAAGCGGCAGTCCCATGTTTCGTGCAAATCCGTGACATCTGTGTCTGGAGGCTGCCCGCAGACCCACACCGGAGACTGGGACCCGCGCTGGGGCCTGATTACATTCAGGCTCCGAGGGCGCAGCCTGCCGCTTTTCAAAGCACTTTGGCTCTCGACGTCGCGAGCATGGGGCAGTAAAGGAGAGTCATGCCTTTGAGCTACGCCGAACTGGAAGAGTTCTACGAGGGCCTCGTCGCCCGCGCCCGGCGCCGGGGGATTGCCTGCGCCATCACCAGTGGCCTGGCGTGCGTGGCGTTCGGGGTGGCGGAGGCGACGAAAGGTTGCGACCTGCTGTGTGCGCCGGATGGGGCGGGGGCGTTCCTGGGCCTGCTGGAGGAGGCGAGTCTGCGGGGTCATCTGCCCGGCTACCGGGGCCAGCTCACCCCGCCATTGGATGCGCGCTGGCTGCGCGGCGGGTGGACCAGCCACTTCGTCTGGGATGCCGCGGACGCGCAAGCCTATCTCGACATCTTCGGAGTCGCACCGCGGGGCAGTTCACCGTGGGAGGTGGAACTCCAGGGCTGCTACGCTGGCCTGCATACGGTGGCGGAGATGAAGCGCACCAACCGGGGAAAAGACTGGCCGTTCGTGACGGCGCTGGGGGCGCAAATGTTGGAGGCGCAGGATGCACGCGGCTGGCTGCACATTTACGATGAGGATCTGCTCCGCACCTTCGGCAGAGCCTCACCAGCCCCAGCCGAACTGCTGAAACGACGCCCTGTCCTGGAACTGGCTGTCGCGAACGATCCCCGGCTTGGTGCCGGGCTACACGCAGAAGTGCAGTTCTGGCACGAACTCGACCGGGCGCGTCTGCGCATTTACGAGAAGGCGGTGCGGCCTTACATGATCGCGGTGAAGAAGTCGCGTGTCCCCGCCGGAACTGCTTTGGCGACCCAGCACGAAATCCGGGTCCGCTGCGCGGAGAACCACCTGCCGACGAACCCACTGCATGCCTACGGCATCGAGCGAATGATCGCGGAGGCGCGGGAGGCGCTCGGGGCGATGGTGCAGCCTTCCACCCTGGCGTGGTTGCCAGACGTGCGCGAACAGTTTAGAATAGTGACGGCATGAAAAAGACTGGACAGCAAACGAAAGCGTGGACGCCCGGCGTGCGCCGAAGGGTGCGGCAGGCGATCTACGACTTCCACGTTCGCGCCTTTGGCGAAGAGATGGCGCGCGTCAATTTCCTGCCGCTCGCTGAACGCCGCCGCTATGTTGGGGAAATGGTGGACCACGCTGTCCGAAAGGGTGTGAAGTTCGATAAACCCGCTTTGGGGGGAATGCAGAATGAAGAATGAAGAATGAAGAATGGGGCCGCCCCCAGACTGCTTATTCTGCATTCTTCATTCTGCCTTCTTCATTCCCCTAATGGATTCGCCTTACCAGCAGAATACCGCGGGCGCCAGCTTCGAGATCAAGGGGGTCGAGAAGAGTTTCCACGGGGTGAAGGCGCTGCGCGGTGTGGATCTGGTGCTCGAACCGGGCCGGATCCACGCCCTTATCGGGGAGAATGGTGCGGGCAAATCGACGCTGATTAATATCGCCACCGGCGTCATGCAGCCGGACCGGGGACAAATCCTGGTCGCCGGGCAGCCCGTCAGGATTTCCAGCCCACGCGAAGCCGCCCGTTTGGGAATTCACGTGGTTCACCAGGAAGCCGAGCTGTTCTCACAACTTTCGCTGGCCGAGAATATGCTGCTGTCGGAGGGCCTGGTTCGCCGTCGCGCGCTGCCGCTGCTGATCGATTGGCCCGCCACTTACGATCGAGCGCGACAGGCTCTGGCATCAATGAAGGCCTCGGGGGATGTGCGGCAGGCGGCGGACGCACTCAGCAGCGGGCAGGGGGTGCAGAATGATCGAACTGACGTTCGATGCTACTGGAGGAGGGCGGCGGGCTCCCTCAGCATCGGGCAGCGGGTGCAGGCAAATATCGCCGCGGCGGTCTCCAGCAAGATCCGAGTGCTGCTCCTGGATGAGCCGACGGCTTCACTGACGCAGGGCGAGACGCGGCAATTAATTGAACAACTGCGGCGTCTGAAAGCCGCTGGAGTTGCCATTCTTTACGTGAGCCATCGGCTGGAGGAGGTGCTCGAAATCAGCGACACGATTACCACCCTGCGCGACGGTTCTCGAGTCGCCTGCGAATCCGCGAAAGGCCTGACGGTGGATCAATTGGTAGCGCGCATGGTCGGACGCGAGCTGGAAGCCTTTCAGCGCGGCGCGCGTGTCGCGCCTGGTGAAACCCTGCTTCGCCTGCGCCACTTTAGTTCGCCCATGGACGAGTTCCGCGATATTTCCCTCGAGGTGCGGTGTGGCGAAATAGTGGGGCTGTATGGCCTGGTTGGCGCGGGTCGCAGCGAGCTGGCGAGAGCGTTGTTTGGACTGGAGCCGCACTCGGGTACAGTTGAACTTCACGGCCGGCCGGGCCGGGTCCGCCAGCCGGCGGACGCAGTGAAGGCGGGGCTGGCGTATTTGCCCGAGGACCGCCTGAATGAAGCGGTCTTTGCAACGCACTCCTGCCAGAGCAACCTGACCGCTGCGGCACTGCGGCAGATGGGACGATTCGGTTTTATCTCCAACCGCCGAGAGCAGGAGGTCGCAACGCGGGTGATCCAGCAGTTTCAGGTGAAGCTCGACACCCCCGAGCAGCCGATCAACACGCTGTCCGGCGGCAATCAACAGAAGCTGGTGCTGGGGCGTTGGCTCGAAACGCAGCCGGAGGTCCTGATCCTGGACGAGCCGACCCGCGGTGTGGACGTGGGTGCCAAGGCGCAGATTCACCGGATTATTGGCGAGTTGGCGGCCAAGGGTAAGGCAATCCTCCTGATTTCCTCCGAACTGCCTGAAGTCATGCAGATGAGCGATCGCGTGCTGGTGCTGACCGAAGGGCGGCTGGCTGGCGAGTTTGATCCCCGGAAGGTTGGCGCGGACGCGCTCGTGGCGGCGGCGCTCCCCAAAAGCGTGAAACGGAGCGGCTCGGTGGGAGCAGGACCATCCGGTCGCGGCTCCCTGCTTGGAGCGCTGTTGCGTTTCCGGGAGCTTGGCATTCTCGCGGCGTTGGCCATCATCTGTTTCCTGATGGCCGCGTTGCGACCCAGCGAATTTGCGACGGTGAAGAACCTGCTGGATGTGCTGACCGACGCTTCCATTGTCGCCGTGGGAGCCGCGGGCATGACGCTGGTCATCATCACCGGCGGCATCGACATTTCCGTCGGCCGGATGCTCGGATTGGTGGGCGCGGCAGCGGGAATGCTGGCCATGCGCGGGGTGCCTCCGGCGCTTTGCCTGGGAGCCGCAGTGGGCCTGGGAGCCTTGCTTGGCGCGCTCAATTCGGCCCTGAGCACGCTCGGGCGAATTCATCCCATCGTGGTCACGCTGGCGGGCATGAGCGTCTATCAAGGGTTGATGCAGAAGTTAACTGGCGGCTATGAAGTTCATCCGCTGCCCGAGGGCTACCGCGCTTTAGCGGATGGCAATCTCTGGGGGGTTCCGAAAATGCTGCTGTGGGCGCTGCTGGTGGTGGCGGGCTGCTGGAGTCTGTTGCAACACACACTGCTTGGCCGGCGACTGCTGGCCGTGG
>CAIWJG010000902.1 GCA_903912925.1 uncultured Verrucomicrobia subdivision 3 bacterium
CATACCAGCCCGGGGCAACGCCCTGGGTTCATCGCCCGTTTTGCCGTTGCAGGCCAACGGCCTGCCTCATCCCAGGTGAGGATGAGCCGCGCCTTCAGCGCTCCAGATGGTTTTTGGGGCCATGAACCCAGGGCGTTGCCCTGGGCTGGTATAAGCGACGCCCTTGGCGTCCCAATATGGCGCCCTCTGCGTCTCAACTGGTGGAAGTGGTTCGAGGCTATGCGGGACCTTGGGGAAAGCTATTACCGGAAACTGAGGGCGTGGGAGCGTCGGACCGCCAGCCGTCTTCAGGCCAACGGACTGTTTCATACCAGCCCGGGGCAACGCCCTGGGTTCATCGCCCGTTTTGCCGTTGCAGGCCAACGGCCTGCCTCATCCCAGGCGAGGATGAGCCGCGCCTTCAGCGCTCCAGATGGTTTTTGGGGCCATGAACCCAGGGCGTTGCCCTGGGCTGGTACGAGCGACGCCCTTGGCGTCTCAGGAGGTCTTCCCCTGCCTTTCTGCTGGCCAGTCCAACCCGGAGGGTGAATCTCAAGAGCCTCATGCCGCCCGGCATCCTCACGGCCTCATCTTCTGACCTGAAGATTAGCATTGATAACCGGAGCTTTGTCTGGAGTCATGGAGGCACTAAGACGCACTATGAACCTAAAAACGGCACTTGGGATTAACCGCAAAGAACACAAAGATCGCAAAGAATGGAACTTGTGATAATTCCGAGCCAAAGAACTGATGCACCTGCCGGGTGAATGGAAGGCTTAGGCAATCCATGCATAACTATCTGTCTTTGTGATCTTTGTGTTCTTTGCGGTTAAATCAACTGCCGAATTTAGGATGAAAGCACCCACGATTGCCTTCGCTGCGACCGCCTGCGCCGCAACCACCCTTCTACTCAGCGCAATGGACTCCGCCTGGGCGGCTGATGCCAATAACCGCTCCAGCAGTTCGGGCATCGCTGCCCTCGAACAGCAATTCCGCGAACTGCCCCCAGACGCCCGCCGCCTCACCGGCCCGCTGTTCTGGCTGCACGGCGACGACAGCAAGGAACGACTGGAGATGTACGTGGGCAAGGTGGCCGAAGGCGGCAATGGCTCCTTCACAACGGAATCCCGTCCGCACACAGATTGGATGGGCCCAGGCTGGTGGCGCGACCTCGACATCTGCCTGGCGGCCGCAAAGAAGCAGAATCTGCAACTGTGGATCTTCGACGAGAAATGGTGGCCGAGCCAGGCGGTAGCCGGAAAAGTGCCCCCGCGCTACGCAGCCAAACGGCTGGAAGCAGCGACCGTTGAAGTGGAAGGTCCCCGCGCGTTTGAAGCCGAGGGCTATGGCGGAGAGCGTTACGTCGCTGCGGTCGCCGGGCGGGTAATGCCGATGGCAAGGTGGAAGGCAACACGCTGGTTGATCTGGCACCCCACATTCAAGGCGGCAAGCTTCGCTGGCAGGCCCCGGACGGCAAGTGGCGCATCTTCAAGTTCACGCACAAACAGGCGCCGGGGCTCCTCCAGCAGGGCGGCTCGCAACTGAGCGTGGACGGCGCGAGCAAGGATTGCGTGGACTGGTTCCTGCAGACGGTCTATCAGCCGCACTTCGAGCATTACGGGGCCGATTTTGGCAAGACCATCCGCGGCTTCTTCTACGACGAGCCGGAGACGCCTGGCGATTGGGGAACCGAACTCAACCGTGTGCTCGCCGAGTGGAACGTGGACTGGAAGAAGGCGTATGTCGCTTACAAGGCCGAATTGGCCGGCGAAGAACAGGTGGCGGCGCGCTACCAGTATCTGGATGCCCTGGCCGAGACCTGGGGCCGCACGATGTATGGCGGCATCGCCGCGTGGTGCCGGCAGCATGGCGTGCTGTCCATCGGGCATTTCATGGAACACTCCAATCTGTACATGAACCGGGAGTTCTGCGCCGGCGATATGATGCGGCTCCAGGGCCACGGCGACATGGGCGGGATTGATGCCGTGTTTGATCAGTTCGTAATGGGCAAGCGCGTGACGCGTGACGCACCCTGCTGGCAGACACCCAAGCTCGGCAGTTCCGTCAGCCACGCCTACGGCATGTCCAATGATGTCGCTATGGTGGAAATCTTTGGCGCGCGCGGGCAGGACCTTACCTATCCGGAGATGAAGTGGTGGGCCGACCACATGCAGGTCTCGGGTATGAATTTTCTTATCCCGCACTCGTTCAATCCGCGGTCGCCCAAAGACACCGATTGCCCGCCCTACTTCTACGACGGCGGCTACGAGCCGCGCTGGCCGCTGTATCGCGTCTTTGCCGATTACACCAGCCGCCTGAGCCTCATGCTCACTGGCGGGCGGCATGTGTGCCCGGTGGCGCTGCTTTACCTCGGCCAGAGCGCGCAGTTCGGCAAGTACCTCCTGCCCGACCAGATCAGCGAAAGCCTCCAGGACGCGCTGTATGACTGCGACTGGCTGCCGTTTGAGGTGTTCGAGAAGGATTCCAAGGTAGGCCGCGCTGACTTGAAGCTGCGCGATGAGTCCTACCGCGTGCTGATCGTCCCGCCAGTGGAGGTGATCCCCTACGCCACGCTGGCCAAAGCGAAGGAGTTCTTCGACCGCGGCGGCGTAGTGGTCGCATACGGGTTCCTGCCAGGCAAGTCCGCGACGCTCGGCAAGAGTTCACAGGACATTGCCCGGCTGTGCGAGGCCATCTGGGGCAAGCCGGCGCCCGGTTTGACCGTCTGCAAGACCAGTCCCGGCGGTGGGCGTTCCTACCTGCTGCCGGCCCAGCCCACTCCCGAGCAGCTCCAGCAAGTGCTGGCGGTGGATGCGGGCATTCACCCGACGCTGGAAGTGCTCGCAGGCTCGACCGATCATTGGCTGCACGTGCTGCACCGGGTGAAGGCAGGCAGGGACGTGTTCTTCATTGCCAATCAGAACCACCAGGGCGAATCGCGCACCTTCCGCTTTCGCATTACTGCTGAGGGCGTGCCCGAGTGCTGGGACGCCATGCGCAATGAGATCACCGCCGTGCCGTTCACCCGTAAAGGGAAGCAGGTCGAGCTGAGCCTGGCGCTGGAGCCGAATGAGAGCGTCTTGCTCGTCTTCCAGCCAACGAAACGGGCGCTGCCTCCGCGCCGTGAGCCGGGCAGCAATGCCAGCCACAGAACCATTGTCGTGACCCGCGACCCCACTCCCGCCCAGGCGGAACCCCAGCAACTCCTCGGCAGCGGGCCGGGGCTGGCACTCAAAGGCTGTTCATGGGTGTGGTATCCGGAAGCCGATCCAGCGCAGGCCGCCCCACCGGGCACGCGTTATTTCCGCAAGCATATCACCATCCCTGCGGGTGCGAAGATCAGGAAAGCCACCTTCGCGGGCACTGCCGACAATAGCTTCACCCTCTTCATCAACGGCAAAGAGGCCGGGCACGGTGATAACAGCTCCGAAGGCTGGCGCAACCCAGCGGAACTGGATGTGATGGCCTTGTTGCATCCCGGCGTTAACCAGCTTGCTATCGCTGCTGTCAATGGCGGGGACAAGCCCAACCCCGCCGGCCTGATTGGCCGCCTCACCATGGAGTTGGAATCCGGCGCAGCGGTGACGGAATGCGTGAGCAAAGCCTGGAAAGCCTCGAACGAGCAGGCCGAACACTGGGCGGAAGCGGAATTCAACGACAGCGCGTGGCCATCCGCCCGCGAACTCATTCCTTTCGGCGGCGGCCTCTGGGGCATGCTCCTCGGGCAGGTCACCCTTAGCCCGGTCAAAGCCGATCCCTTCTTCGGTCACTGTGAGGTCGCAGCAACCGACCTAAAGAACGCCCGCGTTTACCTGGAACTCGGCGCGCTGACCCCGGAGATTGCCGCGCGGGTGACGGTCAACGGCGCCAGTGCGGGAGGCTTCATCGGCCAGCCCACCCGTCTTGAAGTCAGCAAGCATTTGAAGCCCGGCCCCAACACCCTCCGCATCGAGCCCTTTGCGCCGGCATCGGTCAGGCTGGTGATATACCCGAAGCTCAGGGACTAATTCTACTTCGCTTTCAAGAATTGCTGATGGATATATGCTGGCTTTAGCGGGGAATAGAGGCATACTTTGGGCATGGATTCCGAGCCACTGAAATTGCAAGAGAAGCTTGCCGCGGAATACCATGCCCGCTGGGAGGCGGTGGAGACCGTCAAGGCCCAGGAACTCGCCGCGCTGACCGAAGAGCGCGCGCGGGAGATGATCCTGTCCCTGAGTGCCGTGGAGGCTTGGCGTGAGCGTCCCGACTGGTCTGGCCTGGTGGAGCAGCAAGCGATCTTTCAGCGAGGCCCCGCAAAGTGATTCAGTTGCACGCAGTGCTTCAGGCGGCAGAGGAGGTTCAAGCCTTCTGTTTGGAGCAGGGTTGGCGCTTCTGCTTTATAGGAGGGGTGGCGTTGCAACGCTGGGGCGAACCGCGCCTCACCCAGGACGCTGATCTTACGCTACTCACGGGATTCGGCAGGGAAGAATCCTTCGCCGATCCTTTGTTGGCCCGTTTCGCTAGCCGGCGCACCGATGCCCGCGAGTTTGCTTTACGCCACCGGGTGCTGCTGATCCAGACCGGCACGGGTGTGGCCATCGATGTCGCCTTTGGTGCAGTTCCGTTCGAAGAACGGAGCGTGCAGCGCGCCTCGGCCTGGCATTGGGCAACGGATCATATGCTGACCACCTGCTCCGCTGAGGATCTGATCATCCACAAAGTCTTCGCCGGCCGGGATAAGGATTGGGGGGATGTGGAGAGCGTGTTAATCCGTCAGCGCGTCAAACTGAACCTCAGGCTTGTGCATCAGGAGGTAAAGCCGTTGCTTGAGTTAAAAGGGCAGCCCGAGGCGGTGACCAAGCTGGACGCGCTCATCGCCAAGGTCAACCGCCGACTGTGCGCATAGCTCGAACAGTGCGCAGCTTAGATTTTTCGGAGCGCGGACATTCTTGTCCAATGCTGCTAGCAGCCGGAAGAAGCGCGAACCATAGTTCATTTTCTCCGCGTTCCTCTGCGTCTCGGCGTTAAGCCCAGTTTGGTCTTGGCTGCGCTGCGCCTTTGCGTTGGTTCAGAGATCCTGAGCCCGTGGAAACGACGTGAGCCCCATTCCCCCTCACCCTACCCTCTCCCCAAAAGGAGAGGGTGCCTGGCCCCAGGAGTGGAAATGCAGAATGTAGAATGTAGCCCAGTGAAGTGGAGGGCAGACTTCACGGGCCAGGGAGTGCAGAATGAAAACAGCCGGCTGAACGGGAGCCATTCCCCTTTCTGCATTCTTCCTTCTTCCTTCTGCATTCACCCTATTGAGCCCAGAGGAAATCAGCAGCCGAATGGCCTGGAGCATGAGCGCGACCGGCATCCGCGTCGGCCTGGCGTTGACCTTCTAACGCGTTAGCGCGTAAGCGGGGCTTGAGCGGTCGGCGTCGAGTACGCACCAGAGGTTCAGCGGCCCGAGGGCACGCCAATACCTTATGTAACGCGCGCTGCCGTCGGCCATGGCATAGACCGATCCGCCCGACCGGCTGCCCGGCCCCATCCCGGCGTGCCGGCCCTGCTCCAATTCCGTATCGTCGTTCCCCAGCACCCGCCCCGGGAAATCGAGGGTGCTCCCCGGTTCCAGCAAATCCATGTGATAATGCGGGGAGGCGGATTTCTTCTCCCCAAAGAGGATCGTGTCACTGGAATGCTGGATGTTGTTGCGTTTGAAGCAGACTGAACTGGTGCCGGCCATATAAACCTGGAACACCGCATCGCTGAGGGTGCGTTTGAAATAATCATTCCAAGCGTTGATGATGTAGCTGCGCGCGGCAGCATCGCCCGGATAGCGGGCGGCGAAATCGCTCGCCGGGGTCCCGGGCCGATCGCTGGCACAGCGCAGGAGGTTCGTATTGATGTAATAGGTCCGGATATGCTCGCACCAACGCTCGTCGGATACACGAGGTGGGAATTGATCCTGGTTATCATCGGTGTACAGCATCGCCGCGAGGCCCAGTTGCTTCAGGCTGTTGGTGCAGGAAATACGGTTGGCGGTCTCCTTGGCGTGCGCCAGAGCCGGCAGCAGCATCGCGGCCAGGATCGCAATAATGGCAATGACCACCAGCAACTCAATCAAAGTAAACCCAGACCCGTCAGCAATTGGCGGGCTCTTTGCGTTGCGCTCCGCCGGCGCTTGGGCCTTCTGGTGTTCGACCGTGTTCCGTGCAGTCAGTTCTTTCATCGTGCGCTCCAATATCCAGCCTGGTTTCCCCATCGCCCGGTCTTTACCCGCGTTCATGCCCGCCTCGAAAGGCGCGCGAATTGAATACCCGGTCTGCGCTTGCCGTCAATGGAGTAGTCATGGCGCAGAAACCGCTACTAATGATAACGCTGCTAGTCGCAATCGGCGGCCTATTCATTTACATAAACAGAGACTGGTTTCAGCGGCAGCCTATTCAAGTTTCGCACCGGCTTTACCGCTTTGCCGGCAGATTTGGTGGGGAGGATACCCCAACCCCAGTGATGTTCGAGTTTGATCGCCGGCTCAAGCTAACGTCCATTAAAATCGTGGATCTCGCCGAGAGCCTGACGAACAAATACCCCCACCCCCTCTGGCATATGATCTCGAGCTCTAACTCGGTTCCGACCAAGGGGTTCGTTTACGGCATGGATGTTCCGGGGATGCGTTCGGCAGTGAACGGCGCGACCGCTGACCCGCTGGACCCCCAGCAGACCTACCGGCTGCTGCTCGAAGCCGGCTCCGTGAAGGCGAAGCACGACTTCACTCTCGAACCGACCGAACGTTAACTCCGCCCGGACGGCAAAGTCTGACATGGATCAGGGTCATGGCCGGGGCGGGACAGAGTGTTTCCATAGTTGCCTAAAACCGAAATCCGAAAGCCGAAAGCCGAAAGCCGAAGGAAATCCGAAGCCCGAAAACCGAAATGGGCCAGCCGCCCGCACGGCCTTCGGATTTGAGAGCTGCTCGCTGGGAACGGGAGAACCTTAGATCGTAACTGCTCAGGTAGTGGGGCGGGCGTCTCGCCCTCGGTCCCCACGCGGGCGAGACGCCC
>CAIWJG010000903.1 GCA_903912925.1 uncultured Verrucomicrobia subdivision 3 bacterium
AAATACCGAAAAGGAGAACTTGAGTCCAGCAATCAATAAAAATAGTTTGCCGGGCAACTCGCAAAGGGCGCTGGCTGGAGAAAAACCAGCTCACCGACCAGTGCCAGCGCGGCTGCCTCCGTCATAATGAGAATTGCTGCCCAGTAATCGGACGGCCTTGCGCGGGGAACCGGAACGAGTATGCTGGGTCTATGAATAAGGCAGTCGAGACTTACCGATACATCACCCGGACGCTGGGAGTGTGCGGTGGCCACGCCCGCGTGGAGGGGAGCCGGATAGCCGTTCACGATGTGATCGGGCTCTTGCAAAACAGCGAGACGGTGGACTCGGTGACGCGCCAGTTGCCCGGGTTGACTCGAGCCCAGGTTTATGAATGCCTCGCTTACTACGAGGACCATCTGGCAGAGGTGGACTACCTGATCGCCCGGCAAATGGCCGAAGCCGGCGCGTGACCTTTCTGCTCGACCAGGACGTTCCTGATGCGATTGGGCGCGTTGTCGCGCAGGGGGGCCATTCCGTTACGCGGCTGAGAGAGGTGTTGCCGCTTGACGCGGACGACTCCACCGTCCTCAGTTTCGCCCACACGCACCAATCGGTTCTGGTAACCTGCAACCGAGATGATTTCCTGACCCTCGTGGCGGATCAACCTCATGCGGGCCTTATTGTGGTCATTCGGCGGCAGAGCCGCGTTGCCGAATGCAGCCGCTTTCTGAGGTTGTTGCGCGACGCCGGGGAAAGTGGAATTCGCAATAACGTCAACTTCGCGTGACGGGCGGCGGCACCCTCATGCTCGGCCTTGTAGCCATAACAGGGTCACGCTATCGTCTGGACGCGCGTGGCAAGCTGGGGTGGCAGTCCGCCACTGAAATCGGAGGGCGGAGGGGGGAAACGCTGAAAAGCTGACAAGCTGAAAGCTGAAACCGGAGGACCAAGGCAGGTTTGCAGCAAGCGTGCAGCATACCCGATCTGAGGCTTTCCGCGTCTGGGGTATAAAGACTAGCGCTTCGGCTTACCGAAGCCCATTTCCAGCAACTGCAGGGCCGCATCGGTGGCTAGTTCGCCGGTGTAAACCTGGGCGGTGGAGTTGAAATCCTTCGAGAGGGCCAGCCACGGGTCGCTCATCCGCTCGTTCACGCCACCGATCCACTCGCCGGCGGTCGGCTGGGCCCAGAAACCGCACTGGATAACCCGCTCACAGAGTTCGCTGAACAAGGGCTGGCCCGTGAGCTGGGCCAGACGGTCGAGGCAGTAGTATTTCCGATTGTTATAGCAATAGTTCGAATACTGGAGGTAGTTCTCCTGCTCGGTATGGCAGGTCTGCGTTGGGTTCTTCACCCACGAAAGCTGTTTCGGGCACCACATCAGGAACGCGAACCAGGCATCAGCTTCAGCATGTTTCAGGCATTCCCTATCCTTCGTCTCGTCGTATTTGTTGAGCCAGTATTCGACCGCGTGCCAGACACTGTCGGCCTCGAAATCCTTCGGCCACAGGTCCACGTGCGCGCCGGCAAACCAGAAACGGTCCTCGACCTGCGTCCGGAGGAATTGCTCAAGCTGGCCGGCAAACCGACCGTAGCGGGCATCGCCCGTGATGCGGCAGATGACGGGAAACGTGGCCAGCGAGCGCCCGGAAACCACGGAGATGGACTTCTTCGCCGGATCATTGTCCACCACCTGCGGCAGCCCGCCGTCGGGATTCTGCTGCTTCATGACCCAGTCGGCGATCCGGACGGCGGCCTGGTACCACTCCCGGTGATCCACGCCCTCCTTCTGCTTGACCCGCTGCCAGACCTGCAACAGGTAGCGGGCGGCAAAGGAATTCATGTCCACCTTGTAGCGCCAGTTCGAGGTGTGGTCGTCGCTGTTAAATACCTTCTTGTCCAAGTCGAAGTTCGTGTCAATGGCGCCGTAAAAGGGATCGGCGGGGTCGGTGTGCTGGGCTTTGAGCATGAAGTCAAGTGCGTCGAAGGCGCGTTTGCGCCAGGCGGCATCACCGGTCTGCTCGTAGAGCAGGTAGTCGAACCAGGCGTTGAGGGGAGATTCTGCGGTATAGATGACCCGCCAGTTCTCCATGATCTGGTAACCCAGCCCCTCATGCCACATCCGGCCCTGCTTTCGGCCCTGGATAAAGAGGTCGAAGCCCTCCTGGCGGGAACGCACCTTCAGCGGCTCGACCTGGTAGCGGTTGACCTTGATCCAGTTCTTTACCAGGGCTGTGATCGCATTGGCGGAGTTGCCTTCATCGTTGAGGAAGAGCTGCAAGGGCAGGCGATAATCCACGCCAGCCTTCAGCTTGCCGCCGCCGACGCGGAATTGCGGTGGAGTCACTCCGTCGCTGAAATGGAAGCCCGTGTCTCCGGTCCAGGTCGTGGGGTTGAGATAGTCGAAGTCCGGAGCGATGCCGAACAGGGTCACCAGCGAGAGGTCCGGGCGGAAGAGGAGGACCGAGGGGATACCACAATACGTCAGTTTCTGGCGGGCTAACCTCGTAGCATTCCCGGCAAACGGGTAGAGTGTGCAGCGCCAGGCGTTTGGGTCCTTGCCATGCCAGGCCAGGCACACCTCCCAACCGTCAAGTCCCTTGTCCACCGACCAACTGGGCGTCAGCGTCACCACGGGCAGGCTGTCTGCCAGCGAGAGCTCAACCTGGAACCGAAACAATGCCTCTCCCACTAACGATTGCCCACCCAAAACAGCGGTCCGGCCCTTGGTTATCTTGCACTCCGAAGCAGCCAGCCATCGTTCCTCACCGGTGACGCAGTGGCGAAGCATGATGACGCCTCGCGTCAGAGCCGGGGCGGCATATTTACCCCGAAGTTTCAGGCCGCCCAGGGTCCAGCCCGCCGGGAAGCGTTGCAACTCCCAACGCAGGCCGGAGCCGCTCTTGAGGGTCATAGTCTCCAGGGGCTTCGCAACTGGCGCAACCCCCAGCCGCGCATCAA
This sequence comes from uncultured Verrucomicrobia subdivision 3 bacterium, assembly GCA_903912925.1. Classification (GTDB taxonomy): domain Bacteria; phylum Verrucomicrobiota; class Verrucomicrobiia; order Limisphaerales; family UBA8199; genus PALSA-1440. The sequence goes on from CAIWJG010000903.1 coordinate 2,943, forward strand.
TGGTCGCGCCGGCCGCGAAATGGGCGGCCACTCTGGCCGGTGCCAGGACGTTGGTGTAAATACAGACTTCAGCCATGCAGCCGTCGAGGAAGCTGCCATTGGAAGAGCGATCTCCACCTATCTGAATGGCGCGACTGTTGATGATTGTGCCCCCGGAGTCGCCTCCCTGGTCAATTAGGGCGCCATCCAGGTACAGCTCAATGGCTCCCTCGGCTGAGCGCGTCCACACGACGTGATGCCAGCGGCCATCATTTGAGGCTGGCGGAGAATAGAGATTTTGATCATGGCCACCCCGAGCCCCGCTGGTGGCAATCAGCAAGCCCTGGTTTATCCCCATCTGCCGTGAACCGGCGTTGATCGTCCAATCGCCCGATCCGTCTCCCTCGGTGGCTTTGGTCACCAAGGTGGCGCTTCCGGGCCACTGGAGCCGGTCCCACGATTGCGCAGACTTAAGCCAGAACTCGACCGAAATCCTCTCACTGGCGAAGTCACGGTGGTCGGTTATCGAAACAAGACCGGACCGCCCGTCGAACCGGACGGCTTTCCCGTCAATCTTCGCGGGGCCAGGTTCCAGGGTCACGACTCCTCGGTAAATGCCGTCATGCTTTGCAGCCGAGTCCCTGGCGGTCATGCCCTCAGCAGCTCTTTCATCTTGAAAGCGCCACCAGGCGACGGGCTTGTCCCTCAAAATCTCGCGCGCGTAATCCAAGGCGGTTCCAGTTGCGTTCGCTGGCGCAAGAAGAGCGAACGCTGCCGCTGCAATCAGGCACCAGACCAAAGAAAGGCTAAAGGCTAAAGGCTGAATGCTGAATTGCGGACTGAGCATGGGTTTGACTTCAGCCTTTAGCCTTTAGCCTTTCTCATCGCCGCCGGGCGCGCACTTCCCGAACGACTTGTTCAACGGCAGCGTCATCGTCCGGTGCGGGCTGGGGCTGGGCACGGCTGCGTTCCAGCAGGGCGGCGCATTGTTCTGGTGTGAGCGGGAGCACGACCATGCCGTCGTTAGTCAGAACTGCGTTCATGTGAAGAAGGTAAGTTGTTCTCGGCAACCTTCAAGTGGCAAAGTTCTATGCTGACATCTGGCTCACCTCCAGGCGAAACAAGACGCGGTAGCTGCCGACTCGCAGAAAGCGAGAATGCCGCAGCAATTCGCATTATGGGCAAAAGTCAGGGGAAACCGTTGAAACGGTTGGACCGCAGCGGGGGCGTGGTTCACCCAACTGAAGTTGGGTGTTAATGAGAGGAAGACTCGGACTACGCTTGGCCCGTGAAGTCTTCCTGCTAC
>CAIWJG010000904.1 GCA_903912925.1 uncultured Verrucomicrobia subdivision 3 bacterium
TGTGTACCGGCCTAGCCGATTCCATCCCAAAAGGGAGTAGCGCGAGGAATAACACCTGCATATCTTATGCGTATGCATGTTCTCAATGCGCAATACTAATGCTCATGCCGAAAACCGCTCCTTTGGGACGGGCTCTAGATAAGGCTCAATAAAACCGGGTTCTTCCGCAAAGTCGGGGTCAAAGTTGGGCCCTCCGGCGCCCCCTGCTTGGGTCTGGCGCTGGGCCCCCGGCTTTGCCCACGCGCCGACAGGAGGAACGATGTTTCTTGCTCTATTGGTGGGATGGGGGTAGTTTGTTGTGGTTCAGGCCAACGGTCGCTGCAGTTGTAAACGACGAACCATTGCCTGCCGTAAACCGTTCGCGAGGAAATAAGGGTTATTAGTCTGAACCAGCCCAGTAAACAGTTTCGTTCCCAATGCGAGGCAATGAAATGCGCGTAATTCGTTGCGGCATCTACGGTCAATGACTGCGACTCGCCAGTGAAGAAGATCAAATTGAATAACCGAGCAAAGAATCAAGGCGACGACAAAGCCCGAACTGCTTCTGGCAAGCTGCAGCGGCCCCGCCAGGCTTTCATTTTTGGAGCCAAGGCTACCGGCCGCGAGGAAGCGCGGCCGAAGAAGCCCCGCAAGGACGGGCCCAAGGGGGGCGGAACTAATCGAGGCAAGGCTCTTCCCGCCGACAGCGGGAACGTCCCGGTTGCGGCCGTGCCGCTCGAGGGGGCGGAGTTGACGGAGGCTATCAAAGGTCTGCTCGAGTTGGCCCGCGACCAGCATTATCTTACCTACGACGATATCAATGACCTTCTGCCAGAGGGAGTTTCACCGAATGACCTGGAGGCGCTTTACACCCGCCTCGAGCACCTCGGAATTAAGATTGTAACCCACCCGGAGGTCGAAAAGGCCAAGCCCGAGGAACCAGACCCGGAGGAAGACCGCCGATTTGATTCCTTGGATGACCCGGTTCGGATGTATATGAACCAGATGAGCCGGGTACCCCTGCTCACGCGCGAACAGGAGGTGGAGGTTTTCAGGCGCATCGAAGAGGCCGAACTCGAGATGAAGGCTTTAGTTTATGGCTTGGGCTTCGCGGCCAAGGAGCACTGTGCGATTGCCGAAAAACTGCTGGCCGACCCCCCCAAGGAACGGTTCGATCGCATCGTGGTGGACAAGAAAGTCGCCACGCGCGAGGGGCACCTCAAGGATCTCCGCAGCCTGGTGAAGAAGATTCGGGCGTTGGATGCGCAAGCGGATGATCTTTACATCAAGTTGAAGAAGGTCGCGTCCAGCAGCCAGCGCGCAGTGCTCTTGAGCAACTACCAGAAGCTCGACCGGAGTCTCCAGGCCGCCTTTCCGAAGTTCTTTTTCAAACCTAAGGTGCTGGAGGACATGATCGTCGTGGCCGCTAATGTTCGCGAGAAATTCCGGGCCACCGCGCTGCGGATCGAGGAGTTGGGAAAAGATCGCAATTCCAGCCATGCGCCGGCCGCGCTCCGGGCGGAACGAGCCAAGCTCCACGCGCTGGAACAATTCGTCCGCCTGCCGCAGGAGGAGTTCTACGGGACCTTCGGTCGGCTGCACCTGGCGGCCGAGCGTGCGCATCAGGCCAAAGCCCACATGGCCGAAGCCAACCTGCGCCTGGTGGTCTCTATCGCCAAGAAATATGTCAACCGGGGCCAGGCCCTGCTCGATCTGATTCAGGAAGGCAATCTTGGGCTGCTCAAGGGAGTCGAGAAATTTGAATATCGGCGCGGCTACAAGTTTTCCACCTACGCGGTGTGGTGGATTCGCCAGGCGTTGACCCGCTCGATTGCCGACCAAGCCCGCACGATTCGTATCCCGGTGCACATGATCGAGATCATGACCCGGCTCTGGCGGGCGCAGAAACAGATCAGCCAGGAACTGGGGCGCGAGCCCACGGCGGAAGACCTCGCCGACGAAATGCATCTGCCGGTTTCGCGCATCAACGCGTTACTCAAGATGGCCCGCCAACCGGTCTCGCTCGATGCGCCGGTGGGCGACGACGGGGACGTTCGGGTGGGGGACTTCATCGAGGACAAGGGGGCCGAGAACCCATCCGAAGCGACCAGTCATAGCATGCTCAAAGAGAAGCTGGACCACGTGCTGACCAGCCTCAGCGAGCGGGAGCGGAAAATCCTTGAGATGCGCTTTGGGCTGGTCGATGGCTACGGCCACACCCTCGATGAAATTGGCAACATGTACAACGTGACCCGTGAGCGCATCCGCCAGATTGAAGCCAAGGCTTTGCGCAAACTGCGGCACCCGACACGGGCTCACCACCTTCACGGCTTTCTCGAAAACCAGCAGGAAGTCATCGTGCACGGCACTTCGACTGTTCCTGCCTGAGTAAGCGCCGCGGCGTTACTCGGTAAGTTAAGACAACTGTTGCCGGGGCCGTAGACGGTCAGTGCATGCTATCGTGCGCTGAACAAAAGGCCACAGAGCAAGTGATCAGTGCGATCTAAGGCTGATTGCGTGCAAATTGCATTACGCCTGGGGATTAAATTCGGGCAATTTGCACGAATTCCACAAACCAAGCGTGTCAGTTGCGAGGCCGCCGTAATCTGTAAGTTCCTGTACCCCAGTCAGTTGCATCTTCGAAGCCGATGGCGGCACTTCACCTGCTTTTGATATTCTTTTCTTTGTGAATGCTGCATCCGGGAAAAGGATCGGCCTGGAAGCCTTGCTCAGCCGAGTGACCAAGTATGTGCAGGCGCGCGCCTTCTCCGATGACGCGCCCCTGCGAGCGGAGGTGTTCAGCCTTGAGCAATTAGTCCACCACGCCAAAACCCTAGCCGAAAACCACTTGGTCGTGACCCATCGGGGCTCCAACCAATTGCTCGCACGGCTGGGCGAAAACGAACAGATACTCAGAGCCTACAACCGCGCGACTCAGGCCGTGGACCAAACCCGGCGCGTTACCCATGCGGCCGAGTGGTTGCTCGACAATTTCTACCTGATAGAAGAGCAAATCCAGATGGCCCGCCGGCATTTGCCTCGGGGTTACAGCCGCGAGCTGCCCCGGCTGCTCTCGGGTCCGTCCGCCCGGCTTCCGCGCGTTTACGATCTCGTGCTCGAATTAATTTCGCATGTAGATGCGCAGATTGATGCCGAACCGCTTCGCGCCTTCATCGCGGCTTACCAAACCGTATCGGCCTTGAAACTCGGCGAGTTGTGGGCTATTCCGATCATGCTCCGGCTGGCCTTGATTGAGAACCTGCGACGGGTCACCTCCCGGCTGATGATCGCCCGGCATGATCGCGACCTCGCCGACTTGTGGGTCGAGCGTTTGCAGGAGATGACGGAAAAGAATCCTTCTCACCTTGTTGTCGTCGTGGCCGACATGGCGCAGTCCACTCTGCCCTTGTCCAGCGCATTCGTGGCGGAGTTTTCTCAGCGTCTGTCCCGCCAGAGCCCGGTAATGCACCTGGCACGGACTTGGCTTGAGCAGCGGCTCACGGACCAGGGGTTGCTCATTGACCAACTGGTGCAGTTCGAGAGTCAGAATCAGGCCGCCGACCAGGTCTCCGTTAGTCATACCATCAACAGCCTGCGCCTGCTCAGCTCGTTGGACTGGCGCGAGTTCGTCGAGGCCATGAGCCAGGTCGATCAGACGCTCCGTCTGGATCCTGCCGGGGTGTATGGGAGCATGGATTTCTTCACCCGCGACCGCTATCGCCATTCGGTCGAGACCACTGCCCGCCACAGCCGGCTTCTGGAGTCGGAAGTGGCGAAAAAGGCGATCCAACTAGCCGAAGCCAGCGCTCGGGAAAAGGGAATTCAAGACCGGACCGCTCATGTGGGCTTCTACCTGATCGACAAAGGCTTGGCCGCGCTTGAGCGCGCCGCAGGAACGCACCACCCCCGGCAGACAGCCATCGAACGGCGCATCCACCAGTTCCCATTGGCCTTTTATGCGGGAGGCGTGCTGTTGCTCACGGCGTTGGGAACTTTCGGGTTTATCCAGCAAGCGCGGGCGCTCGAGGTGCAGGGCTGAAAGCTGGCCTTGTGTACACTCGTGGTCCTCCTTTGTTCCAGTCAACTGGCCGTCTCGTTGATGAACTGGCTTTCTATCCTTTTGGTCAAACCCTGCCTGCTGCCGCGCATGGATTACTCTGCCGGCATCGCAGCCGAATGCCGGACCATGGTGGTCGTGCCTACCATGTTGACGAATTCCGGGGCGGTCGCCCGGCTCATCGAGAGCCTGGAGATTCAATACCTGGCGAACCGCGACAAGCATCTCTATTTCGCATTGCTAACCGATTTTCAGGACGCGACCGAGGAGACCCAGCCGTTAGACAAATCGCTGCTTCGGCTCGCACGGGGAGGCATCGAAATGCTCAATGCCAAATACCAATCCGACCGGCCCAGCATCTTTTTTCTATTCCACCGGCCCCGGCGTTGGAACAAAGTCGAGGCTCGGTGGATGGGTTATGAGCGTAAGCGGGGCAAACTTACCGAGTTCAATGCCCTGCTGCGCGGCGGGTCCAGGAACTGCTTTTCCGAGGTAGTCGGCGACGCTTCAATTCTGCCGGACATTAGGTTTGTTATTACCCTCGACACCGACACGCAGCTTCCTCGCGACGCCGCCCGTCAGCTCGTGGGAACCATTGCTCATCCGCTGAACCGGCCGCAGTTCGATTCTGTGAAGGGCGTGGTGACCGAAGGCTACAGCATCTTGCAGCCGCGCGTGGGCGTTAGCCTGCCCAGCGCCGGGCGTTCCTGGTTCGTCAAACTCTTTGCCGGCGACGTCGGCATTGACCCCTACACGCGCGCGGTTTCGGATGTCTACCAGGATGTGTTTCAGGAGGGGTCGTTCATTGGCAAGGGGATCTATGATGTGGACGCATTTCAACAGGCCGTCGCTGGCCGATTTCCGGAAAACACGGTCCTCAGCCACGATTTAATTGAATCCTGTCATGCCCGCTCGGCGCTGGTAAGCGACGTCGAGCTGTACGAAGAATATCCTTCCCGTTACAACACCGACATCAATCGGCGACACCGGTGGATTCGCGGGGATTGGCAAATCGCCCAGTGGCTTTTGCCCCGCGTCCCGGGACCGGATGCCCGACGCATCGCCAATCCGCTATCCGGATTGTCGCAATGGAAGATCCTCGACAATCTCCGGCGCAGCCTGGTCCCCGCGGCCCTGTTATTGCTATTGCTGGGCAACTGGATGTTGCTGCCCGCCCTCGGGTTTACTGGCCCACTGTTAATCCTCTTGATCATTACCCTGCCGACCTGCTTGTCGGCGGCCGTCGAGCTTTTGCGCAAGCCGCAGGACGTATCGCCCATGTTGCACCTGCGCGGGCTGCTCGGCTCGTCCGGCCGCCAGCTAGGCCAGGCCCTGCTCACCTTCGTTTTCCTGCCGTATGACGCCTTTATTAGCCTCGATGCCATCGGTCGCACGCTGGTGCGGTTGCTGTGTACTCGCAAACGGCTCCTGGAATGGCAAACCGCCAGCGATGCCGAACGAACCGCCCGCAGCGATCTCGCGGGATTTTATGCGACCATGTGGATCGCTCCGGCGGTCGCTTTGGCCTCCGGAGTCTTCCTGGCCGTGACGCAGCCTTCTCTGTTTCCGTTGACCGTTCCTATCCTGTGCCTGTGGCTGGCCTCCCCCTGGATAGCGTGGCGCATCAGCCAGCCCATCGAGCCCTCAGCGCTACCGCAGTCAAAGCCAAGGCAATTGGCCTTCCTTCGGCGAACGGCGCGCAAGACTTGGCGCTTTTTCGAGACCTTCGTCACGGCGCAAGAAAACTGGCTGCCGCCGGATAACTTCCAGGAGGAGCCTGTCCCGGTGGTGGCTTCACGCACGTCGCCCACCAACATGGGATTGGCCTTGCTCGCCAACCTGGCCGCATACGACTTCGGCTATCTTTCGGTTGGCCAACTCCTGCAGCGGACAAAGGATGCTCTGGGCGCCATGCAACGCCTCGAACGATATCGGGGCCACTTCTTCAATTGGTATGATACCCGAACTCTCACGCCCTTGCTGCCGCTCTATGTTTCCAGCGTGGACAGTGGCAATCTTGCCGGCCATTTGCTGACCCTGGGTCCTGGCCTGGCGGAATTGCCCGCGCAACCCCTCCTCGGTCCTCAAGTTTTCGGTGGCTTATCCGACACCGTGGGCATTCTCCGCGAGCTGACCGGCAGAAGTTCCGAGTTGGAGCAGCTTAAGGCGGAATTGGCGCAGCCAACCTCAACCTTGCGCGCAGGCGTTGATCTGCTCCAGCGAGCGACCGCTCGGGCGGCGGCATTGGCGGTCGCGTTAGAGCCAGGAGCGGGGGAGGAATTGAAATGGTGGACCCAGACTCTGTTGCGAAATTGCCAGGAGCATCTGGAGGACCTGCTTTCCTTCGCGCCCTGGCTGACTTTGGCCCCGGCCTCGGCGGGGCAGGTTTCAGGGAAGCTCGTCCAACTCGACCAGATGCCCAGCTTGCGCCAGGTTGCAGAATTGGATCAATCCCTCTGCCCATTGATCGAGACGGCTCTGGAAGCACTTGCCGTGGAACCTGCCTCAGCCCGGAAGCTGGAGGAGGAAGCGGGGCTTGCCCAATGGTTGCGCTCCTTGCGGGAAGCTAGCAGTCGCGCCCGCCAGCGCATCCTCGCGCTGGAGGCTCTGGTTCGGCAAACCACCGAGATGGCCGAGATGGACTTCAGCCTGGTGTTCGACCCGACACGCAAGCTCTTCTCCATCGGTTTCAACGTCGCCGAAAACCGCTGTGATGCTAGCTTCTATGATCTGCTCGCGTCCGAGGCTCGACTATGCAGCTATGTTGCCATCTCTCAAGGACAGGTTCCACAGGAACACTGGTTCTCACTAGGACGTCTGCTCGTCGCTTTACGGGGTGATCCCGTATTGGCTTCGTGGAGCGGATCGATGTTCGAGTACTTGATGCCGCTGCTAGTCATGCCAAATTATGAGAACACTTTGCTGGATCAGACATGCAAAGGGGCCGTCCGCCAGCAAATCAAATACGGCCAATTGCGCGGCGTTCCCTGGGGTATTTCCGAATCAGGTTACAACCGCACCGACGTCCATCTGAACTACCAGTACCGCGCATTTGGCGTGCCGGGTCTAGGTCTGAAGCGGGGATTGGCGGAAGACCTCGTGATCGCCCCGTATGCCACGGCGATGGCGCTGATGGTTGCGCCCCGGGAAGCCTGCAACAATCTGGAAGAACTCGCCGCCGAAGGGCGCCAGGGGCTTTTCGGTTTTTACGAGGCGGTGGATTATACCCCTTCACGCCTGCCGCCAGGGCGATCCAGCGTCACTATCCGCTCGTTCATGGCTCATCATCAAGGAATGAGCCTGCTCGCCCTGGCGTACCGGGTGCTGGACGGTCCAATGCAGCGGCGCTTTATGTCCTGCCCCTCATTCAGAGCTGCGGACTTGCTCTTGCAGGAGCGCGTGCCTCATACAACCGCTAAGGTGCTCTGCGAAGATTACGAATTGATTAAGTCGCGGAAGTTTGCCGATGACGGCGAGGGCCTCATGCGCGTCTTTGCCGATCCCAATCTGCACGCACCGGAAGTTCACCTCTTATCCAACGGCCGCTATCATGTCGTGGTCAGCAACGCGGGCGGCGGCTACAGCCGCTGGCGGGACCTCGCCGTCACCCGCTGGCGCGAGGATGCCACGCGCGATTGCTGGGGCACTTTTATCTACTTGCGCGACCTGGCCACTGGCGAATTCTGGTCCGCCGCCCATCAACCTTGTGGGTGCGCCACCGAACGTTGTGAGGCCATCTTCACGCAAGCCCGTGCCGAGTTTCGCCAGCACCATGCCGGCCTGGAAATCCACACCGACATCTGCGTCTCGCCCGAAGACGACGTCGAGCTGCGCCGCGTCACGCTCACCAACCATTCTCAGGCACCGCGCGTCATCGAGGTGACGAGTTATGCCGAAGTCGTGCTCGCGCTTCCCGCGGCGGACCTTTCCCATCCCGCCTTCAGCAATTTGTTCGTGCAAACCGAATTCCTGCGCCCGCGCCCAGCGGTTCTTTGTAGCCGCCGCCCCCGTGCCGAAGGGGAGAAACCGCCCTGGCTCCTAAACTTCATGGTCGGCCAGGGCGGTCAGCAGGGTGAGGTTTCCTGCGAAACCGACCGCGCCAGGTTTATCGGGCGAGGCAGGAATCTCGCTGAGCCAGCCGCCCTGCAGAGCATCTCACCGCTATCTAACACTACCGGTTCCGTTTTGGACCCCATCAGCTCATTGCGGCGCACAGTTACTTTGGCGCCCCATGAAACCGCCCGCATCGATCTCGTCATGGGCATGGCGGAGACGCGGGACGCGGCGCTGGCACTCGTTGAAAAATACTACAACCCGCGCATGGCCGACCGGGCATTGGACCTCGCGTGGACCCATAGCCAAGTCACCCTGCGCCATCTCAACGCCTCGGAAGCCGACGCCCAGCGCTATGCCCGGCTGGCAAGTCCCTTGATTTACGCCAACCCGGACCACCGGGCCGCTCCCAGCGTGCTGCTCAACAACCGGCGTGGCCAAAGCGGACTTTGGGGTTACGGCATCTCCGGTGACGCTCCGATCGTCCTGCTGCGCGTCAGCGACTCCGCCAGAATAGAGCTCGTCCAGCAACTCCTCCAGGCCCACTCCTACTGGCGAATGAAAGGCTTGCCGGTTGACCTGGTGATTCTCAATGAAGACGTTTCCGTGTATCGCCAGCCCTTGCAGGACCAAATCCTTCGTTTGATTGCCTCGGGCATCGAAGACCAAATGCTCGACAAGCCCGGCGGCATCTTTGTTCGGCGCCTGGAACAGATCTCCAGCGAAGACCGGTTGCTCCTCCAATCGGTCGCACGCTTGGTCCTGGCAGATGAAAACGGAACGTTGATCGAGCAACTGGAACGTCCCGGTCTTCCCAAGCCGATCCTTCCTTTGCTTAGGCCTGTCCGCTCTCCGCCGTGCGATGCGCCTGAGCCGCTCACGCAGCGCGACCTGATATTTCATAATGGGCTGGGCGGTTTTACCCGTGATGGACGAGAATATGTCATTACGTTGTCAGCGGACCAGGTGACTCCCGCCCCCTGGGTGAACGTGCTGGCCAACCCCTATTTCGGAACGGTCATCTCCGAGAGCGGCAGCGCTTACACCTGGGTCGAAAACTGCCACGAGTTTCGCCTGACTCCCTGGAGCAACGATCCCGTCACCGATGTCACCGGTGAAGCCTTTTACATCCGGGATGAGCAGACGGGACAATTCTGGTCACCCACGCCGCTGCCTGCTCGCGGCGCCACCCCCTACGTCATCCGCCACGGCTTCGGCTATTCGGTGTTCGAACACACCGAAAACGGCATCGCCTCCGAGTTGACGATCTATGTGGCCATGGACGCACCTGTAAAGTTCGCAGTCCTGAAGCTGCGCAACCTCTCGGGGAGACCGCGCCGTTTGTCCGTAACCGGCTACTGGGAATGGGTGCTGGGAGAGTTCAGACCTCCTGACATACCCATGGTTTCCTCGAAATACTGAGAAGTTGTTCGGCGGGAGTGTGTCACAAGTCTTTGCGTGTGCAAAGCGTCGCACTGGCAGAATCCCCGCACGCGAATCGCATTCTCGGGGTCAAAA
>CAIWJG010000905.1 GCA_903912925.1 uncultured Verrucomicrobia subdivision 3 bacterium
ACCCTGCTCGCCGCCGCGGTGGGCACGGGAATCTACGAAGTCCGCCAGGTCGCCCAACGGCGCGAGTCGAATCAAGTGCCGCCGCAGCGGCAAGCCGTGCAAGCTGGACCCGCGTCGCCAGCCGACCCGGCCCAGCCAGTCGCGCGAGGCGGGGGAGAACTGCCTCCCGTGGTGCCGATTTCCCTGGCTGGGGTCTTGATCCCGGCCGAGAACGACCAGTGGGACAAGAATAGCGCCATCAAGGCCATTCCGCGCGGCAAACAGGTATTTGGCGTCGTCGAATTCCTGATCGAGGGCATGATCCAATTGCAAAGCAAAGGCGCCCGGGACGACCAGCAGAACTACCGGACGACCATCGCGGTGCCCTTGGCCGAGACCAACGTCACCGCCGCCGGGACCCAGGTCGTTCAGCGCGGCAGCAACGTGGCGGCGGTCCATCTGCTGGGAGCGACCCGATACGGGGGTGTGGGAGAATGCGATATGGCCCAGGTGGTCTGGCGCTACGCCGATGGCAGCGCGAGCGCCTCCCACGTGATGGCCGAGAACCACGTCCGCGATGGGATTCGTCAGCCGTATGAGACCCCCGCTCGTCTGCCGTACCTGTTCAGCAAAGTCGTCTGGCGGACGCCGATGCCGGGGAAGGCGGGCCGCTGGGTCCGGCTCTACCGGTTCAGCTACAACAACCCCGAGCCGGGGCGGGTCATCCAGCAGATCGAATTCGTCAGCGCGATGCAGAAACCGAGCTTGTTAGTGGTAGGACTGACGCTCGATCCCGTGCGGCTGGGCGAGCGGCCCGATGACTCGCCCAACCTCGAGCCGACCGATCCCGTGCCGGGGGCACAAATGGAGGTGGTGGTGCAGACGACCGATGGTCTCCCTCTTCCCAACGCCCGAGTCCGCCTCCAGGCTGAGCAGGCCAGCGGCAAACCCCCGGACCGCTTTGAGCAGACGCGAATAACCGACGCCAGGGGGCTGACCCGCGTCGGCTATCCGCCCGCGCAAGACTTGCAGCGGCTGGAGATTGCCGTGTCGCACGAGGACTATGCTGGCCGCAAGATGGGCTGGGAAAGGCAGGCCGGCGACGAGATTCCGGCCAGTTACACCTTCAAACTCGGCAACGGCATCACCATCGGCGGCCGGGTCGTGGATGAAAGTAATGCTCCAATAACCGGCGCTACGCTTCAGTTTTCCAGGTTCTGGTCGGGCGGCGAAAACATCGTCCGCCGGGGCAACCAGTCCGATTTTCCCTCCCGGTCAATCATCTCGGACGCACAAGGCCGCTGGCAGGTTAAAGCGGTGCCGACGGATTTGCTCGACCACACCGGCATTCGCATTAGCCATCCGGACTATGTCGGGACAAATTACTTCGGGCAGCAGAGTGAGAGCCGGGATCAGGAACTCCGGGCAGGAACCTTCAAGGTGGTGCTGCGCCGGGGATCGTGGGTCGCGGGAAGGGTGATGGATGAGGGCGGCAACCCGATCACGGGGGCAGCGATCACCGCCGGCAAATTCAATTACCCGGGCACGCAGGAAACCAAGACGGATGCGCAGGGGGCGTTTGGGTTACGCAATCTTAGCCTGGGCGAGATTCCCATCAGCGCGCTGGCCAAGGGCCGGAAACCGGAGATCAGGACCGTGCAGGTCAAACCGGACATGCCCGAGATTCTCTTTCGTCTCGGGCCGGGCCAGAAGATCATGGGAATCGTGAAAGCGGACACGGGTGATCCGCTTGCGGGCGTGGGCATCCACTTGGAAAGCAAGACCGGAGGCGTTTCCGACACCTATCAACTGGAGTTACACTCGGGCAAGGATGGGCGCTTCGAGTGGGATGGCGCGCCGGATGAAGCGCCGAACTTCTGTTTCCTCAAGACCGGCTACGAAGCCAAGCGCCGTCAGACTCTCAAGCTAAACGAGGAAAACGTCATTACGCTTCGGCACGCGCGCAAGATCGAAGGCCAGGTGCTCGATGCGGCGACCGGGCAGCCGTTAACGAAATTCCGCGTCGGCATCGGGGCCTATTCCGGCGGGGACTCCTTCTACGCCAGTTACCCCGGCATGAAGGACTACGCCGACCCCAACGGACAATTCACCATCGAAGCCAGAGAGGAGAACTTTGCCGCGGTGAAGGCCGATTCGGACGATTACGCGGCGCAAGTTGAGCGGCTTCCCGAGGCGCAAAATGGCGTGGTCCAGGTGGTCGTGCGCCTGAAAGCGAGCAAGGCACTGCACGGGGTGCTGATCGCGCCCGATGGCGTGCCGGTGGCGGGCGGGACCGTGGCAATCAGCAGCGGCCAGCCGGGTGGAATGCCCAGCCTTAAGAATGCTCGGCTGGTAGATAATAGCCGACAGGGCAAAGTGGTTACCACCGATGCTGCCGGTGCATTCGTTTTGCCGTCCCCCCCGGAGACCGGCACGGTGATGGCTGCGGACGAAAAGGGCTTCGGCTCGGCTTCCGTCCAACAGGTGCGCGACAGCGGGCGCCTGGTGCTGGAAGCCTATGGCCGGGTCGAAGGCACGTACACGCGGAAAGGCCAGCCGGTCGCGGGTCAGGAGTTCACACTCTCCATGAAGGCTTCCGGTATTTCCTTCGATTGGAATCAATACAAAGCCACCACCGACGACCACGGGCGCTTCACCTTCGATCAGGTTCCGCCCGGCGCTGGGCAGGTCATGCGCCTGGTGAGCATGTCGCCGAATTCCTTCACCCACAGTTACGGCGCGGACGTGACGGTTCTCCCCGGGCAGACAGCGCAGGTCGCGCTGGGCGATTCCGGTGCCACCCTCTCGGGCCGCATCCGCTTTGAATCTCCGCCCGCGGAGAGCGAGAAATTGAACTTCCAGGGCAGCCTTTCTACGGTGCTACCGCCGCCGCCGATGCGGATGAGTAGGGAAGAGGCACGCCCCTACTATCAAACCCCTGAAGGGAAGGCTCGGTTGCAACAGGTGAGGACCTTCGTGGTCAACATCGCAGATGACGGCTCATGGAACGCGGATTCCATTCCACCTGGCACCTACACGTTGAACGTATCGGCCTTGAAGCCGGGCTGGCGTCCGTGGGAGAACCCACCGGCGGCCGTTGGCGCCGTAGAAGTGGTAGTGCCGGAGGGCGCCACGCCCCAGACCCAGATCTCCGTGGACGAAGTCGTTCTGCGGCCGAGCAGCAAGTAAACCAGAGCGCGCAGAAATGAGACCACAAGACTACGAGACGGGGCAACCGCGGAATTGTAGTTGGCAACTATGCGAGCGGAGCGAGCCAAACTGAAGTCCTGTAGGGACGACATGACAATAGCCCAGGGCCAACGAGGAACGAGCGCCGCCCTGGGTTACGGACGTAATATGAGTCCCTGGGCTATTATCATGCTGCCCCTTCGGGGCGCTGGACCGGAGAACGGGCGACGTGGAGAACTGCCGTTTTGGCATTGCTACTAACGAGGCAGCGGTGTTTTATCAAAGTCAAGCGTAGCTGGTTATGAACAGCTCACACACAAGAGGACGGGGGAACAGGCGGCTTGGAAAAACTAGCCAGCCGTTGCTGAAATATAGTTGGGTGCCATCATGAACACGGTCGCGTATATCGTCCGCGTGAGGCTGGTGTCCAAATGCTTGCGGAGCATTGCGGTTTCTCTTGCCTTGGCATTCCTGCTCTTGTCGCATTGGACAGCAGCATGTGCGACGCCTGGTTTCGAAGTCAGTGGGCGCTGCGTAACGACTTCCTGGCGCTCAACCGGCAAACAGACTCAGCATCTTGAATTCTTCTTCAACGTGCGCGCGGCGGGTCCGGTTTGGTCAATCCGCGTGACAGATTTGGCTGCAAAGGCTGGCCAGAGAGCCAGCTCCGATTATAGCGAGCTGGTTTGTGACGGAGAGGACCTCTTTGTGGCCCACCACGTTCAAGACGCCCTACGCACCAAGGTCGCCAAGCGCTTGCAGTACGACACTTTTGGCATGGCGCGCCAGGGTAAGTTTCCTGACCACGCGACGCCACTAGAGAAGTTACTTTGGCTGACCTACTGCTCGGGCGAATATCCACCGTTATCCGCCGAAAACCTCCCTCCGATTGACAATTCGCTCCTCCCTACCAACGTTGCTGCGGTGACTGCTGAATACCACCAGACCACCCCGCACGTACCGAAGAATCTTAAAGTATGGGCCAAGGGCGTGCTCGTCTGGAAGTCTGGGTCTCATGAGCCCGTGCTCGTGCGCGCGGAGACTCCGTTCGAGGAAAGCTATCTTGCGATCGAGTTCGCATCCGCATCCCCCACAAACGCGGCTGAGGGGATCGTAATACCGCAGCATGTGGAGGTCTTGTACTACACCCTGGACCTGCAAGCGAAACCGCCGAGGCGCTTTCGTGCCGCACAGACCGTCGTCTCGGTCGAACGCTTCGGCCCACTGCGCGAACCAATTGCTCCACCGCCACTCGCGGGCTCAGCGAACGTGCTCGATACCCGGTACACCGACAGCTCCGGCAGGTTCTTCCATTATGTGGAAACCAATGGGACTTGGGTATCACGCTCGGAGCCCGACCCTGCCGCGGCACTCGACGCGAAGACGCCATCCCCCATATACAAGATTAAACCACCACGACTGCTTCGGGGCATCGATGTAAAATGTTACGAGTTTCTAGGGCTTGCAACACTGGCCGCATGGCTGACGGTTACCGTCTGCTTGGTTATTTTCCTTCGTTGGAAAGGCGCGAAGACCGAAACGTCAGGGCGCTATGCGAACCATTGAATCGCCCAATCCTCTCCCCGCCACCATTGCCCTCCCACACCCCTGCGGGTCCGCAGGGGGCGGTTGATTATGAACGGCTCACGCATAAAAGAACGGGGAAATTGGCGGGGAAGTGGCGGCTTGGGAAAGCGAACCAGCCGTTGCTGAAATATAGGTAGGCTGAAACCACACGCAAAACTCGGAATTGAAATACATACCATGAAGAAACTTATAGCCCTAGTATTCGCAGCCAGCACTTTCATGATGGCCGGTTGCTGCACCACACACCACGTTGCAAAGTGGGAATACAAAACGATCCAAGGGAGTCAGACTGATGATTCCCTCAATAAGTTTGCCAACGACGGCTGGACAGTTGTCGGTCTAAACTCTTATGGTGGTTATCTATTGAAGCGTCCAAAACAATGAAGATGATGTTTCAGTCTAACAAGTGGATGCACACGCACCGCCGTCGCGCGTTTCAGGTCGGACGCTCTGGATTCTTCGAAGGCTGGATTTGCAGCCAGCGTACGTTCCCGGCAGTCGGTGATCCTTGTCGCTAGCCCATACACGATCGAAAATGAAAATTACAATCATACTCGGATGTGCCATTCTGGTCGCTGGATGCCAGCGCGCTGCGCAAGTCAGTCAGCCCGCAGAGCCGCGTATTGTTGCGACCGTTTCCTCGAATGGTCTGATAGAGGCGGTTGCCGCAACGCGGCCACCAGTTACAGAATGGAGCAAGGTGAAGATGGGAAGAGCCGGGGAGGTATTCGTTAACAAGCAGCCGATGAGCGCGGCGGATTTCGCGACCGAGTGTGCTCGCCTGAAAAAGGTCGGCGGTGCCATTGTGCTTTTCATGGACGCCCCGGATCATGTCGCGAGCCCTGCGCAAGCCCAAGTGCTGCGCAAGATCGTTGACGCAGGAGTAGGGATGAAGGCAGTTTTGAAAGAAAGCGAACTCGAATGAGGCGGGCCAACCAACCGAATGCAGCGGAGCCCGCGATTGCGGCTCGGTCGCGTGTTGGTGGTCAGCGGCGCGGCGTCGGTGATCCGAGACCTTCGCCAGCGATGCGAGCGGAGCGAGCCAAACCGAAGTCCTGTAAGGACGATGAGATCATAGCCCAGGACAAGCGCAGCGCCGCCCTGGGTTACGGACGCAAAATGATTCCCACTTTCTTCCCTTCCGGTTTTGCGCACCAGGGACGCGCAAAACCGGACGGGAAAAAAGAGGTTGGTTGGTTGGGCACGTTACCCAGGGCGGCGACCTCCGCGGTCTTGCCCTGGGCTGTTATCTTGCTGCC
>CAIWJG010000906.1 GCA_903912925.1 uncultured Verrucomicrobia subdivision 3 bacterium
ACCTCAAGCGGCTGCATCGGATGATCGCGGGCCGGAAAATGGCTGCGCGGGGCTAAAGACTAGCGAAAACCGGCTGCGGGGGGCAAAAAGTGAGCGTGCTTTGGGTGGAGTGGCGGTAGGAACGCTGGAGCAAGCCGACCAAAACCGCGGATCGCGGTTGGAACGGCCCGTTGTATGGCCTCGTATCCCGCATCCCACCCGTTTACCCCAAAAATCAAGGGGCTAAGTCCGACAGGCTGCTAGCCCTTCTGCCGCATTATCGCCGCGCGTAGAACAGGACCATCTCAGCCGTTGTAATGGTGGAACATGCTGGCGAGCAGGATCACCTCGGGGTGCGTTGCTGCCAGTTTGGGCAGGATGAGTTGGATGCGGGAGCGGTGGGCTTCCAGCTTTTCTCTCAGCGGACGCAGGTCTTCCACCTTGTCCCACTGGAGCTTCTTCAGGTCCAGCACCAGGCGGCTCTTGCTCCGCGTCAAGGAATCCCGGATGCGCTGCCCCAGACCCTCGGCGTCCGCTCGTGAAAGCCGGCCTTCCAGTCGCATCCACACCTGCTGTTTGGCGTGTTGCAACTCGACCTGGATGGAGAGATTGGGGAACTTGGCTTTGCGGTGGAGTTCCTCCCAAAGATCATTGCCCGCCCAGCGTTTGGCCGGGATCCGATACTCTGTCCGCATCAGCTTGGGATGCTGGAACAGGCCCAGCTTAAGCGTCAACCCGGTCCACAGCGCCGCGCCGACGGCCAAGACGGACTTGGAGCTCTCTCCGAGTGTGGGACTTCCCAGCTCCGCGTGGATGCGCCGTTGCAAGTCTCCCGCCCAGCGCCGCACCGCGGCGTTCGGCCCCAGCAGCCTGCCGGGCAGAAACACCGGGTAAGCCTCCCGCAAGTCCTTCGCGAAGCACTGCGCCTTCTTGCGTAAGAGAGGGTTGGCTGAGTCCTTGAGCTTCAGGTATCCCAGGAACCGCGTTTCCAGAACACGGATGATGCTCGGCCCAAGCCGCTGGAAATCCTCATCGAAACACCGCCGCTGGAGGTCTTCGATCTCCCCCGCCGAAAGCGTCGGGTGTTTGATCATCGTCGTGAACCCGTCCGCCCGGCGGTAGTACAGATCCGTGTCTTTAGTGTACACGTCGTGCAACAGATTATCCCGGATGACCCGCTCGTAGAACGGAGTGCCGGGAACCGGGCCATAGATCAGGAACTGCGCCAGCGCGGGCTTGAGCTGGAGCAGCCCGTCCAGTTCCTGCGCCACAACTTCCGGGGTCTGGTAGTCAAAACCGACAATCATGGAGGCCAGCACGGTGATGCCGTGTTCGCGAAACTCGGTGAGAATCTCCGCGACGGACCGGCCTTGCTGTTTGGCGTAGCCGGAGCGCGTCCCCTCGTAGCCAATCCAGAAGCCGTCGATGCCCATCTCCAGGATCTCCTCGGCCGTGTATTGGCTGATGGCTTTGATGCTGGAAAAGACGAAGATCGAAAGCGTCTTCCCACTCTTTATCACGCAGTCGCGGAACTCCATCGCCCGCTTCTTGTTGAGCAGGAAGTCCTCGTCCAGGACCGAGAAGACCATGTTCGCGTCCGTGTCGAGATAGCGCTCCATCACGGCGAAGATATCTTTGCCATCAGGCAGCAGCTTGATGTGTTTGCGGGAGAAAAAGTGCGAGGTGCAGCAAAAGTCGCAGCCGTTAGGGCAGCCCAGACCGGAGAAGATCATTCCCGTGCTCGACACCTTCTGCCCAAACACCTTGAGACTGCTCACGAGCAGCGGGTGCTTGTACGGCATGGGGATTTCGGACTCGCCCAGCAACCGCCGCATGTAGGCCACCCCTTCCTCGCGGCAGATGTAGTCCGCGTAGGGCTTGAGGACCTCGTCCTTCAACACGGTCCCATAGCCGCCCAGGATGATCTTGGTCTGCGGCGCATATTTGCGGATCAACGCGACCGTCTCCTTCATCTTGTGCGTGACAGCCATCACGAAGCAGACGCCCACGTAATCGTAGCCCTTCCGGAGTTCGCGGATCAGTTCGCGCTTGGACGGATACTGCAGCACCACCGTGGGGGTGTCGAGATTCTCGGCGATGTATTCGAGTGAGAACTGAACATGCACCGCGCGCGGGCTGAACATGCCTTGAGCGCGGGTCACCTGCCCGTAAAGGAGTTCATAACCGACCGACGGTGCATCGCCATGTTTCGCTCCGATCGGGCGGCAGACACTGGTAAAGAGGACTTTCTTGCTCATAAATAATTACGCACTACGCTTCACTTTCCACGGTACTTCGACGGATTGCGTATCCGGTCGAGGCGTTCGGCTTCGATTATGTTCAGGGCGAACCGCCGCCGCCTTTGCTGGAGGGCAACCGCGACAGAATGGGGCAACAGCCAGACCTCTTTAAAGAAGCCGACCGTCGTCCGGCAAATGAACTTCAACGTATGCATCTTGGTGAGTTACCGGAACCTAGTCAAATAGTTCCTTCATTCTTGAAAATGACCGCGTGGTCATGCTGCTTGCATTCTGATCAAGCATGGCCGCTTGAGTGAATTGGCGCCAATGCTTTGTTGGTATCCAGTTAATACCTTAAAGCTATGAGCCCGGGGGGAACCGGTAGGGTCTTAGCCGTGACGGCTCAGTGGGCGCGCCCGGCGAGGCCTTTGACGATCTGAATGTATTCCTGCAACGCCCGGGAATCGTTATTCCGGTTCCAGGCAATACAATAGTCACTCTTGACCGGGGGGGCCAGGGGCCGGAAGGCCACGCCGGGGTGGGGCAATTTCTTGATGTGCTCGCGTGCCAGGGTGACGCCCAGGCCTTCGGCGACGAAGTTCATCAGGGCCGGTTCCAACTCGGCATCCTGTAAAACCCGCGGGGTAAAGCCCGCCTGCTGGCAGGTTCCGTTGAGCCAGTCCCGAAAGCCAGGATGCGTCTTCTCGGACATGCCCACAAAGAACATCCTTTCCAGCTCGCGGAGGTTGACCTGGCGCTTGCGGACCAGCGGGTGTTTGACCGGCAGAACGACGACGGTTCTGTAGCGGCCAATGCTTTCCCATTGCAGGCCAGTGGCGGCTGCCGGAGGACGCAGCCCGATAAACCCCAAGTCAATCTTTCGCGTCTCCAAGGCACGAAACTGCTCCGCCGGCGCCATATCGAAGAGATTCAACGCGATGTGAGGGAAGGTCTGGCGGAAGGTGGCGAGCGTTTCAGGCAGAAGCTCGAAATCGAAATTGGACAAATAGGCGATATTCAACTGGCCCGTTTCGCCCCGGCCAAGGCGCTGCACCGCCAGAACGCTTTCCGTCGCCAAAGCCAAAATGCGCCGGGCGTCCACCAGGAAAGAGCGCCCTTCCTCGGTCAAGGCCACCTGGCTCTTGGATCGATTCAACAGCCGCACGCCGAGCTCCTCTTCCAGATTACGGATCTGGCGAGTGAGCGAGGGTTGGGCCAAATGCAGCTTCTCGGCGGCCTTGGTGAAATTCAGGCTTTCAGCCACCGCCACGAAATACCTCAAGTGACGCAGTTCCATAACGTGGGGGCATATTACCAAGTCCATAAGCGTTAGCAACCGGCCAAGAGCCGCTGGAACACCCGCAAAAGACAACCCGCCGATAGTCTAAAGCTATCGCCAGGGCACCTTCTAAGTATTGGTGCTGGCGCGACCACCGGGCGATGCTGGGGGCGGCATGAAACCATATACCCGAAAGGCGTCTGTCCTTTGGCTAGGAACGCGGCAACGCGGCAAGGGCGCGGTCAGCACACCGAGCGCAGTGCTGAAGCAAGTGCCCTACGCCTCGGGCAGTGACCTTAGGCATCGGGGAACAAGTCCGCCCGAGCTGCTTGCGGCCGCGCACGCCGGCAGCTTCTCGATGACGCTGGCCAATGAACTGGGCGAGGCTGGCTATCGCCCGCGCCAAATTGACACTACGGCGACGGTCACGATGGAGAACATCGCGGCCGGCTGGACGATGACGCAGATCCATCTGGATGTGGTTGCCACCGTGCCAAATGTGGCGCAGTGCGACTTTGTTGATGCGGCGCTGCGGGCCAAGGCGAACTGCCCCATCTCGCGCTCGCTAAACGCGAACATCTCGATGCGCGCTCAATTGAGCCAATGAGCTGCGACCGCGCGGCCGCTAGCCCAGCGAAACCGGAGTGAAGCCGGTCTTGGGACCCTCCAAAGAAGGGATTAGGGCGCAATGGCGCCAAGAACTAAGCGCGGCTTGCTCTGGGGAAGGTGATTCTCACCAATTTGTAATTCCACGGAATGATCGCGGTGGTCGTCTATTAAGGAGATAGTGTTACCAGCGAGCTCTTGACCGTCGAGGGATAGCTGACTGCCGCCGGGCGAGGTGACAGGGAGCCTGGTGATACGAATGTGATAGGGGGTTTGCCGATAGCGGTAGTGGAGGGTGAACGTGCTCCACGTCCCGGGAAGGTTGGGTGTTAGGCGCAATTGATCGCCTTCCAGATTTATGCCGAGCAGGGTTTCCAGCAGGAGCCGATACATCCAACCAGCGGAACCAGTGTACCAAGTCCAACCGCCACGACCGGTGTGGGGAGCGATGGCATAGACGTCGGCGGCCACGACGTAAGGCTCGACTTTGTAGGTCGCGATTTGGCTGGCGGTGGCGCTGTGGTGGACGGGGTTGAGCAGAGAGAACAAGTCCCAAGCCTGCTCGTGTTCTCCCAAGAGGGCGAAGGCCATCGTCGCCCAAATGGCGCCGTGGGTGTATTGGCCGCCGTTTTCGCGCACACCGGGAATGTAGGCCTTGATGTAGCCCGGATTGAGGGAGGAGTGATCGAATGGGGGATCGAATAGCTGAATCAGCCCGGCGTCGCGGCGGACGAGGCGTTGATCCACGGCTTGCATGGCCTGGCGGGAGCGCTGGGCGTTGCCGGTGCGGCTGATGACCGACCAGCTCTGCGGCAGGGAATCAATCTGACATTCCGGATTGGTGCTGGAGCCGAGGGGCTGTCCGTTGTCGAAGTACGCGCGGCGATACCACTGGCCGTCCCACGCGTTCTGCTCGATGTTCTGTTGCAATTGATAAGCTTGGGCGAGGCAACGTTCGGCAAAGGCAATGTCGTTACGCCGGCGCGCCAATTCTGCAAATTGGATCAGAACGTCATAGAGGAAGAAACCCAACCAGACGCTTTCGCCGCTCCCGTCCTTCCCCACCAAATTCATCCCGTCGTTCCAGTCCCCGCCACCCATGAGCGGCAGGCCATGCTGGCCGAATTTAAGTCCGCGCTCGATGGCGCGAACGCAATGTTCATACAGCGAGGCCGAGGTTTCGGAGCGGTTGGGCAAGTCGTAGTAGGATTCTTCGTCCGGCTTGAGGGGCCGGCCTTCGAGAAAGGGAACAGACTCGTCGAGTACGCCGGTGTCGGCGACGCACGCGACATATCGGCAGGTAGCGTAAGGCAGCCACAGATAGTCATCGGAGCAATGCGTGCGCACTCCGCGGTTGCTGGGCGGATGCCACCAATGCTGCACATCGCCTTCGCGGAATTGGTGTGCCGCAGCGCGCAAGAGGTGCTCGCGGGTAAGGGCTGGCTCGGCATGCACCAACGCCATTACATCCTGCAATTGGTCGCGGAAGCCGAAGGCGCCACCCGATTGGTAGAAACCGGTGCGGGCCCACAGGCGACCGCTCATGGTCTGATACAGGAGCCAGCCATTGGCCATCACATTAACGGAGGGATCAGGAGTTTCGACCTGCACGGCGCCAAGCGTACGATTCCAATATTGCCACACCCCTTCGATCGCGGCATGGCTGGCTTCCGGGGGGCGAAAGCGGCGGATGAGGGTTTGCACGTCCGCGACGCTCCGCCCCACCCCAAGACGGAAGGTGGTTTCCTGCTGCTGCCCAGCGGTGAGATCAAAGGTCGCTTGCAATGCAGCGCAAGGGTCCAACCCCGCTCCCGTTCTTCCTGATAGCCGCGTCCGCTTGAGGGCCGCCGGGTTGGACAAACTCCCGTTGCGGCCGAGGAACTCTCTCCGATCTCCGGTGAATGTTCGTTTGGAATCACTCACGTCAACGAAGGCAATGCGTTCGGCAAATTCGGTATTGAAAGGATTGCGTGCCAGCAGAGCGCCGGTTTTAGGGTCCAGCTCGGTCTGGACGTGCAGCAAGCTCTTGTGGCGCAACTCCAGAACTCCTGACATAGGCACGAAATCCCGTTGCGTAGTTTTCCGCAGTTTTGACCCCGAGAATGCGATTCGCGTGCGGGGATTCTGCCAGTGCGACGCTTTGCACACGCAAAGACTTGTGACACACTCCCGCCGAAC
>CAIWJG010000907.1 GCA_903912925.1 uncultured Verrucomicrobia subdivision 3 bacterium
GCCCTCACGCGGCGCACTGTTGGTGTTTCCATCGGAGTGTGAAATATCCGCCAGCACGCGTAGCATCGAACGTGAGTTCGATCATTATTTCCGATCTTGTATGAGCCGGGCTTTGCCCAAGGTTCACCCGACCACCCTACCCGGTTTAGCGTCATTTCGCGCGTTTAGCGGGGAGAAAGCAATGCCAACATGAATCTGCCGAACTACTTTCTGGCTGATCTGCCGCCGGAGGCTACGTTGAGCGCGGCGATGGTTGGCGAGGCGTGCCAAACGCTCAAGCGCAACCGTGAGCATTACCTGGCCCATCGGTCCACGCACGGCCTGGTGACGGTGCTTACGGACCTGGCGCAGAACTGGCTTAGCCCCGAGTATTCCTTCCGGAAGCTGGCCCTCGAACGCGGGCCCGCTGCGACCGGCTTTTCCGCCCCAACGCTGGCCCGGGGCCTGGATTCCTTTTTCAGACAGTTAACTTCCGAAGCCTGCCACGCCCTCCTGGAACAGGATCTGGGCCACGCGCGCCGCCTCGATGAAATGGTGTCCGCGGACGCCGAGCGAGAGGCGCACCGCGCTTCCCTGGCGACCGCCCCTGAGCTGCTGGTGCATATCGCGGCGGGCAACCTGCCGAATCCGACGCTATCCGCGATGGTGCTGGGCCTGCTGGTGCGGTCAGCGCAGTTTGTGAAGTGCGCCAGCGGGACATCGTTCCTGCCCCGCCTGTTTGCCCACTCGCTTTACGAGGTGCAACCGAAGCTGGGCGCCTGCCTCGAAGTAGCCGAGTGGCGCGGCGGAAACACCGACCTGGAAAAAGCACTGTTCGACGAAGCTGCCTGCGTCACCGCCACCGGCAGCGATGAAACGCTGGCGGCGATACGCCAGCGGCTGCCGGCCAAGGTCCGCTTTTTGGCTTACGGTCACCGAGTCAGCTTCGCTTACGTTACGGGCGGCATGCTGCACGGGCCGAACGTGAGGAAAACAGTCTCGCAGGCTGCGGCGGATGTGACCGCTTGGAATCAGCAGGGCTGCCTGTCACCGCACGTTATTTATGTCGAGCACAGTGGCGTGGTGCCGCCCGACAAGTTTGCGGAGCTGCTGGCGGAGGAACTGGAGCGGCGCGAGGAGACGGAGCCGCGCGGCGAGCTGCTGGTGGAATCGGCCGCGGCCATCGCTTCGCGTCGGGCGTTTTACGAGGTGCGGGCCGCCCATTCGCCCGATACAAGGCATTGGTGCAGCCGCAACTCGACGGCCTGGACGGTTGTCTATGAAGCCGACCCGCGCTTCCAGCTTTCATGCCTCAACCGCTTCATCTACGTCAAAGGTGTCAAAGACCTAACCGAGGCATTGCAGAACGCCGAGAGCGTTCGGGGCCAGGTCTCCACGGTGGGCCTCGCCGCGCCGGAAGACAAAGCGCCGGCGCTGGCGACGGAGCTGGCGCGTTGGGGCGTGGCCCGGGTCTGCCGCCTGGGCCAAATGCAGGAGCCTCCCATGCCCTGGCGCCACGATGGCCGGCCCGCGCTGGGAGATTTGGTGAGCTGGACGGATTGGGAGTTCGGTGATGGAAGTTAAATGAGTTACAAGGGTTACATGGGTTACATGGGTTACATGGGTTACATGGGTTACATGGGTTACATGGGTTACATGGGTTACATGAGTTACATGAGTTACACATGAGGATGGAACTGCGCAAAACATTTCAATTTGAGGCGGCGCACCTGTTGCCGCATTTGCCGAAGTCGCACAAATGCCGGCGATTGCACGGGCATAGCTTCCAGGTGGAAATCGTCGTCGCCGGCGACTGCAATCCCAAGCTTGGCTGGCTGATGGATTACGCCGACATCACGCTGGCCTTCAAGCCGACCTGGGAGAAGCTGGACCACTTCTATCTGAACGAAGTCCCGGGCCTGGAGAATCCCACCAGCGAGAACATCGCCGTCTGGATTTGGAACCAGCTCAAGCCGAAGCTGCCGCTCCTGACCGAGGTAGTCGTAGCCGAAACCTGCACTGCCAAGTGCGTCTACCGGGGGGAGGGAATGAGGGAAAAACTGAAATGCTGAAATGCTGAAATGCTGAAAGGTGGACACCAAACTTCCCAGACCAGCCCTCTCCCCTTCGGAAGGGGAGAGGGGGCAGCCTCGGCAGCTTTGGGTGGGGTAGCGCCGGGTCGGAGACCGGCGCTCCGCTTCGGAAGGTATGCTGCGGACTCCTCAGTAACAGCGCGCTGAAACCGTGACTATGCGGTTGGCCAGCGAATTCCCCCTCACCCTGACCCTCTCCCCAGAGGAGAGGGAATAGCGTTCGGCCATCTGGGGATACTCCCTGAACGGCGACCCTTTTCCAGCGCCAGCATTGGTCTCCCTCTCCCCGAGGGAGACGGCCGGGGTGCACTGCCGTTGAATTAAGGAATGCCAGGGAGCGCGGCGCGCCTTCTCCCTCTCCCCGTCGGACGGGGAGAGGGTGGGGTGAGGGGAATCGGCGGGGTTAGCACGGCCCTCCTCACCCCGCCGCGTCTCGCGCGGCAACTTGCTAATTCAATGGCAGTGGGGCCGGGGTGAGGGGGAACGGGTCTTTCAAATGAGCAGTTAACTCCCAATTACGACCGCCTACTTCGCCAGCAAGTTCAGGAGGTTATGCAGGAAGGCGCCGTTATCGCACTGCACGTAATTCATCGTGCCACCCATGCGGGAGAAGCTCTTGCAGAAGCGCAGGTAGTAGGCCGGGTTGTCCTTGGGCGGCTCGCCCTGGGACCAATCCCAGTTCCCGCCGTCCTGGATATCCACGACATACAGGGTGTGATCGCGCACAATACTGCGCCCGCCTTGCAGCCGCAGGTTGTTGACGCCGCTAAGGCTCTTCTCGAAGACCTGCGGCGCCATGATGGCCGACCCGACAGACAGGACCACGCCCCCATCCAGCCCTTCGGTCGCCCGTCCAAATAAGGCGAAGTCCATCGCCGCCGCGCGGCCAACGGCTGCACCACTGTACATGGGGTGGTTCGTAATGATGTCGTAGCCGATGCCGGGGTGGACGGTGAACGGAACGTTGTGCCGGAACGCCTGCGCCAGGATGCAAGTCTCCTTCCACTGATGCTTCACCTCAATCCGTCCCGCCGGGAGCCGATGCACGATCATCGCCTGCAGCAACTCCGCCCGAGCCGGTGCGAGCGGGTCAGCCGGTTGCTCGCGCAGCGATTTCTCCAGCGACTCGGTCGTCGGCAGGGTTACGCCGTCTTCGCAGATGAAGCGCCCAAGGCTGCGGCCGTAACCTTCCTTCTGCAGCGCACCGGCCAGCAGCGCCAGGTTGATGCAGCGCCCCGTTTCATCCCAGGTGCCGAATGTGCCCGTGGCGACGTTCTTGCGGACGCTTTCCTCGCTGCGGCTGAGAAACGACAGCTCCCAATCATGGATCGAGCCCGCGCCATTGGTCGCCAGGTGCGTCAACCAGCCCCGCTCGATGAGCAGATTCACCACCTGCATCAGGCCGTTCTTCACCAGGTGCGCGCCGTACATCATGACCACGCTGGCGTTCCGCTTGCGGGCGGCGGTGATGGTCGCGGCACACGCGCGAATTGTTTCCAGCGCCGCCGGATCACAGGCGTGCGGCGGCTGATTCGGATCAACCAGCATTCGGTCGAGCGAGTTCAGGCTTTGACGCTCGGCCAGCGGGTAAACCTTGACCTTACTGAGGTCAAGCGGCTCAGGGAATGTTCTCATGGTCTGGCAATCGGTTCCTCGCGCCTACACATCACAAATCACGATAGACTGCTTGAGCGACGCCATGGGATCCGGCCGCTTGGGAACGAACTCCTGCCCGACGTAACCTTTGTAGCCGGTGGCAACGATCGCCTTCATGACCGCCGGGTAGTAAATCTCCTGCGTGTCATCAATCTCATTGCGGCCCGGCACGCCGCCGGTGTGATAGTGACCGATGTATTGATGGTTCTCGCGGATGGTGGCAATCATGTCGCCTTCCATGATCTGCATGTGGTAAATGTCGTAGAGCAGCTTTAGGCGTTCGGAGCCGACGCGCTTACAGACCTCCACGCCCCACGCGGTGTGGTCGCACATGTAGTCCTTGTGGTCGCGCTTGCTGTTGAGCAGCTCCATGATGACCGTCACCTTGTATTTCTCGGCGATGGGCACGAGCCGTTTCAGCCCCTTCACACAGTTCTCCAGGCCCTCCTCGTTACTCATGCCTTTGCGGTTGCCGGAGAACGTGATGATGTTTGGGTAGCCCGCCTCGGCCACTTGCGGAATGGCCTTCTCGAACTTGGGCAGCAGCACGTCGTGATGATCTATGCGATTCCAGCCGTAGGGAATATTGTCCGGCCCGTTGCACATCGCGCAGGTCAGGCCAGCCTTCTTGACCGCCGGCCATTGGTCTGGCCCGAGCAGTTCGACCGACTCCAGGCCCAGCTTGGCACACTCCCGGCAGTAGTCCTCGAAGGTCATCTTGGCCGGCTTATCTTTGCTGCCGTTGAACAAACCGTTGTAGCACCAGGCTGAAACGGAATGGTGGATGTTGCCTTTCAGCTTGGGGGCTTGGGCATCATCCGCCGCTTGCAGGCGGGGTGGCAGGCTGGCAACGGCAGCCAGGGTCGCCGCGCCTTGGGTGATTTTGCACAGAGCAGAACGACGAGAAAGGTTCGGATTCATGAGGATATGCTACAAAGTGGACGACGTGGATGCCAGTGAATCTTTTGCGGCATCGACGCGCGGACCAGAGCCAGTGACTTAAGTATGACATTTTGGCGATAATTTGCGCAAGGTTTTCATTCGGCAATCAGCGATTCCCCGTATATCTGGATGGGTTTCGCGTTGTGAGGGGTGTAAATTTCGAAGGAAATCCGAATCCGCCAGATCACCCTTTAACGCAGAGGCACAGCGCGGCCAAGCCGCAACCAAGACCAAATCGGGCTTAACGCAGAGGCGCAGAGGAA
>CAIWJG010000908.1 GCA_903912925.1 uncultured Verrucomicrobia subdivision 3 bacterium
GGAGGCATCGGAGACATTCGTGCCCGCACCGTTGTCAAATTTCCACCAGGCATAAGTGCTTGGCAAGGTTGTGGGAGCTACGGGGGCGGGCAGGTTGGTCCCATCTTTCCGCCACTGATAGGACAGCGGCAGGCCGATAGCCGTGACGGAGAAACTCACCGTCTGCCCCGGAGAGGAGTTGGTGTTCTGCGGTTGGGTGATGATTGCCGGCGCGCCCAGCGAGAGCGCCGGCTGGCCGGCGGCGCCCTGGCCATAGACGAGCTGCAGCTCGGAAGCGCTCAACGCCCGGCTCCAGGTCATGATTTCGTCGTAGCCGCCGCTGTAGTAGTAAATACCCGATTTGGTTACGTTCGTCCCGGTGCCGTTGAAGTAGAGGGTGCTGCTGCCGTTGGTAAGCGGTCCGCTGTAGGAGAAGTTGTTTGCCAAAACGCCATTGAGATAAACCCGCGCCGTGGACCCGTCCAGGGTCATGGCGATGTGCCTCCAGTAGGTCGAACTCGAGGTCGGAATGCTGCAACTGCCGTTGGCATACTGGAATTGCAGTTCGTAGCGGTTCGAGGGCGAGTTATACCAGGTCTGGATGCGCAAATTGGAGTTGGTCACCGCATTCCCATCGCAGGCGATTACAGACGGGTAGTTAAAGCTCCAAGTGAAGAGCCAGAACGCGATCGTCATCGCGTTGGTGGTCTTGGGATAGTTGGTAATCGTGGCCCAGCAGCCGGAGCTTTCGCTGGAGTAGCTGGAGTCGTAGCGTGAGAGCCAGGAGCCAACCTTGCTATAGTAGGCATAGTCAGTGAAGGTCCAGTTCTGGCCGTCTGCCCCGGTGGTCGGGCGGGGGTAGGAAAAAGGTGTCAGGGGATGATTGTAGCCGGAGACATCCGTCCCATCGTTGCAGGGCCAGTACCCCGTCAGACCGCTGCCCAGCGAAGCCGGGGACATCACGGTCAGCATCGCCGGCTGAGTGCTCAGGCTGCCCACGCCGGTGGAAACAATGCAAGAATACAAGTCGCTATCGCCGAATTGGAGGTTCGTCACGGTCAACGTCGCGCCCGTCGCGCCAAATATATCATTCGTGCCTCGGCGCCATTGGTAGGTGAACGGACCCGTGCCGGTGACGGCCACGGTAAAAGTGACGGTGCCGCCGAGGAAGACGTTCTGGGCCACCGGCTGCTGCGTGAAAGTGAGGTCGAGGTTGGCCCGGCCAAGGAGGGTCACGCGGTTGCCCTGGCCATGGCCGACAATCAACTGGGAATTGACGTAGTCAAAGGCCGCCGTCATGGCGGCACCACCCGGATCGCCTTTCACCAACCCCAGCACGCTGTTGTTCTGCGAGATCGTTCCGGCCAGGCCGGCGCTGGGCTTGACCAGAGTTATGGCTCCGGCCCGCGTGACCGCTCCGTTATTCCAGTAGGGCGATTTGACGATGCAGTAGCCATTTGACAACACCACGATACCGCCCGAGCCGACCTGGTCATAGGGACTGCTGCCGATCAATCCGGTATTGGTGTTCAGGAGGCCGGTGAACGCCGCGCCGTTTGCGAAGTAGTTCACTGAGCCGGCGTTGGCGATGCCACCCGCCCTGGCGTAGTAGTTGGCCACCAGGAAACCGCCTCCCCCGGGGAGTTGCGCCCAGTTCATGGAGCTGCCGACGCGGTCTCCGGCGCTGGCCCCGATCAGGGCGATGTTGGTACTGATCACGCCGACCTTTCCAACCAAGCCATCGCAATACACAATCGCCCCGGCATCCACGTTGGCTCCGTTGTCGTAGTCGCCGGTCGCAGCCATGTAATCGCCGTTGGGAAGAGTGATGATGCCGCCGACATGATCGTTGGTGGAGCTGCCCATCAGAGTGTAGGAACTGTGGCTGGCGTACCCGGTCATCACGGCGTTGGATTTGCCAAAGGCGACCCAGCCGTAGCCATTGTTGGCGCTGGCGTTGCAATACACGTAGTTGCCGTTGGCCAACTGATAGAAGCTGCAACTGCTGATGTCACTTGGGTATCGCCCCAGCAGACTGTTCCCAGAGTTGGGGTATCCCACCGTCCGGCTGGTCCCGGAGCACCATGTCAGAGCGCCGTAAGAGTTGTTGTATGGGGAGCTCTCGACGACAAAGCTGCTGTTTGGCAGCCCCCGGATGCTAAGGCCGACATTGTCACCGGCGGTGCTGCCGTAGAGGCAGAAACTGTTTATGTAACTGGCCGTCGTGGTGATGCCATTCAGGCTGCTCTCGGCGGGATTCCAGAGCACAAAGCCCATGTAATTGTTCCAACTTCGCATATTGACCACCCAACTGCCGTTGGACAGCACCGTGACTACACCGGAGTAAGGGTTGTAAAGGTCCAGGGAAGCACTGCCAACCATGCTGTTGCCAGTGCTGATGTTGGCGTAGGGCAGGCTGTTTGCGCGGTGGACGAAGGTCACAGCGCCGACGGTGTTGCCTGAGATGAAGTTGGGGGAATAAATGACGTAGGAGCCGTCCGGCATAACGCTGACGCCGCCGTTGCCAACATGGTCGCTGGCCTTGCCCAGCAGGTACTGGTAGGAGGTCATCGTGCCTGAGACGGAAGAGCCGCCGGGCAGGCGCGTCACGCAGCCGGCCCCGTCATAGCCTTGAGGTGTTGCGCCGGCGTTTACCAGCAGGTAATCGCCGTTGGGCAGCGGTTGTACTATCAGAGAGCCGCCTTCGTTTGCGTATTGGCCATAAATGCTGTTCCCGGTGCTGACATACTTTGCCGTCGCTCCGGTGCCGCTGCACCACGTCGCCGCGCCGCTGGAGTCCGGTTGCCCGTAGGCTTTGTAACTCAGGACGACATAGTTGCCGTTAGCCAGTTCAGTGACCTGATAGCAGGCTTGTTGATTTGCTTGGCCGTAAAGGCTGTTGCCCGTGGTGGGATACCCGACCGGAGAGGCGGAGGTACCGCTGCACCATGTCGCCGCGCCACCACTCGCATAGGGGCTGCTGCAATACGGGCTATAGGCCACATAGTTGCCATTCGCCAGCGGCCAGACCGCACGAACGCCAAACAGGGAGTTGCCGGTGCCGATAGTACCCACGGTGGCGCTGCTGGCACTACACCAAGTCGTCGCCCCCGCGTCGGTTCGAGCGTTGATGTAGTCATCGGCGTAAGACCAGGAGATGACGAAGTTGCCGTTGCGGAGCATTCTCAAGCTCCAGTAATAGCTGTCGTTGGCGGTGTATCCCACCATGCTGTTGGCACTGCCAACAACGCCCCGCACTCCCACGGAGGAACTGGCAAGCGTCACCGCGCCGCGGTTGACGTTCCAGTTCGGGGACATGATCACGTAGTTGCCGTTGCTCAGGGCGTAGAAGTAGGCCCAGTTGACCGAGAAGTTGCCAATCGAGTCGTTGGTGTATGATCCCACCAAGCTGTTGGCGGAAGAGAGGGCGTTGCTGACGCCGGTCGAGCCGCTGTAGCCGTTGGTGGAGTTGAACCAGGTGATCGCGCCGGCATTGGTGGCGGTGCCACTGGACCAGTTGGGGCTGTACACCAGGAAGTAGTTGTTCGTGAGCATCTGGATGCCGCCGAGGCCGACGCGGTCGTTGTCCTGGCTGCCAGTCAGGACGCAGATGTTGGTCAAGGTGGCACCGTGGTAGAGGTAAACCGCGCCGCAGTTGGTCTTGCCGTTGACCGTCCGGTAGGGGTCGGTCACCAGGAAGTTGCCGTTCGGGAAGTTGGTAACGAAGTAGCCAAACGCCATGCTGCCGGACGGCCGCGCAAGGTCGAACTGCCCGTTTGGCGATCCGCCACCGCTGCCGTCCGCGCCGGCTTGGGCAATTTCACTGGCGGTGAGCACGGCGTTATACACCCGGATGTCATCCATGCTGCCCTGGAACTGTTCGGCGCCGGAGGAATTCACCGCGCCCACGATGAAGGCGGCCGTGCTGGTGTTGTTGTTGCCAGTGTTGGTCACCGTGCCGGCCGCCTGCCCGTTGATGTAAAAGCTGATGCCACCGCTGGAACTTGCGGACACAGCGATGTGGTACCACTGGCCAGCACTGGGAAGCGAACCAGTGGAGGGGCAGTTGAGGATGCTGTATTTGGTGAAATAAACATTACTGCCGGATAGTCCGAAGCCCCAGCTCGTGCCAGTCGAGTAGTTATCCGACAGCACCCGCTGCACGCCCGAAAACGCGGTCGGCTTGACCCAAGCCATGGCGGTGAAGTTGTTCGTCAGGCTGTTGAGCTTATTGGCACCGGTGCCGGTTATCCAACCCGACCCTGATGAAGTCGTCAGCGCCACGGCGGCACCAAGGGAGTTGCTGGACGCCGCCGACACGGTGATCGCGCCGTAAGTGCCCGCCGGCACGCTGGTCTGGCCGTAAAGCTGCCCGGAGCCGAAGGCGGTGAAGCTCAGCGGGCTGGTGGCGCTGTCGGTCAGCGGCGAACTGGCGTCGCTCATCTGCGACCGGAAGATGAGGTTGGCAGGCCGCGGGTCCGCGGCCAGGGCCGTGCCCAGCGCCGCCAGCAAAGTCATCCCGATGAGCAGGCGGCGGAATCGCGGCGGCAGGGTCAGCGGAAGTGTGCGGGCCAGAGTCACGACCTCGCTCGACGAATGGCATGGTGATTTCATAATCGCAGGTGGGTTACCGAAAGAAACAGGGTGGAGCGGCATAAGCAGATAGCGGGTTGGCGGTCATCCTTTGGGCATGGTGGCCGGGAGCGTGGTGGGGCGGTTGGTCAGCGTGAGCGTGCTCAGCACGTCCAGGTTGGTGCGGATGTCCAGCCCACGGCGCAGGGCCACCCGCAGTTGGGTTTCGCTCGTCAGGCGCTTGGCCTCGCGGAGTTGATGGCGCAGGGTGGGTTCCACTTCGGCAAAGGGGCGGACCTCGGCCCCGCGCCGGCCCAGCACCTGGACCAGATAGAAAC
>CAIWJG010000909.1 GCA_903912925.1 uncultured Verrucomicrobia subdivision 3 bacterium
CATAATGAGAATTGCTGGAGACTTACAGGCTTTTCGCTGTTTTCGGTAGAACAGCGTTACCCTCCCCAACCGCTGGCTGGCCGCAACCGAATACCGCCATAGTCTCCCCGTAGTACCTCTGATCGGCGATCAGAGGTACTACGGGGAGACTATGGCCGGGCTCCCCACGTATCCGCAGGACTGGCTGGTGACAGGTGGCGAACGGTGCGAGGCAAAAGGTTTGGCTTTCACGCCGCCAAGCCAGCTCCGAGGGGCTCACCGAGGTGTGAGAATTATGATACCGCTTGATCAGCGTTCGACAAACGGTTGCTCCCGGTCGCCGGATATGCTTAATTCCAGCTTATGAAATTGTCCCCAAGCTGCCTGGTCGGAGCCGGAGTCGCCTGGTCAACCTCCAGCACGACAACCCAATGAAACTCATCACCATCCTCGGCGTCGCCTGGATGCTTCTCCTCGGAGCAACCCTGGCCAGCGCGGCGGAACCCAGCATCGTTCAGACCAACCGTAAGACGACGGCAGCCATCGCCAACGCCAGGCGCGAGTTCAGAATCGAGAAGCGTTACCTGAACCTGCCCATCAAGAACGGCGCGCCCAAACGCCAGATCACCACCCTGGTGAACGGCAAAGTCGAGGTGAAGAACGACCTCGAACTGGCCGACGGCGCGCCCGACTGGTGGGCCTTCATGGACGTTAGCGCATGGCGTGGGAAGACGGTGACGCTGCAAGTGGATAAGCTGCCGGAAGATTCCACGGCATTGAGTTCGATTGAACCGGGCGATTCGATTAAGGGCGCGGAGAATCTCTACCGCGAGCCTTTGCGCGGGCAGCTTCATTTCTCGTCCCGACGCGGTTGGAACAACGACCCCAACGGCCTCGCATTCTACAACGGCGAGTATCATCTCTTCTACCAGCACAATCCCTATGGCTGGGCTTGGGCCAATATGCACTGGGGTCACGCCGTGAGTCGTGACCTGGTGCGCTGGGAGGAACTGGACGATGTGATCGCGCCGGACGACTTCGGCCCGATGTTCAGCGGCAGCGCCGTGGTGGATTGGAACAATACCAGCGGTTTCGGCAAGGACGGCCAACCCGCGTTCGTGCTGATCTACACCGCGGCGGGCAGGCCGACCGTGCAGTGCATCGCTTACAGCACGGACGGGCGTCACTTCACCAAGTTCAGCGGCAATCCCGTTGTAAAGCAAATCACCAGCGGCAACCGCGACCCGAAAGTCTTCTGGCATGAGCCAACCAGGAAGTGGGTGATGGTTCTCTATGTCGGCCTGCCGGAGAAGAAGCACACGATTCACTTCTTCACCTCGCCTAACCTCCGCGATTGGAGCCTGGCCAGTGTCACCGAGGCCGGCGCCGATGGGGGTAAGTTTCTCTTTGAGTGCCCGGACTTCTTCGAACTGCCGGTGGACGGCGACGCTTCGAACCAGAAGTGGGTGCTCACGGCGGCCAGCAGCGAATACGCCATCGGCACGTTCGACGGCGTGAAGTTCACGCCCGAGCAGAGCAAGCTCCCGGGCCAGCGCGGAAAAGGATTCTACGCGGCGCAGACCTTCAGCGACATCCCGAAGCAGGACGGACGCCGCATCCAGATTGGCTGGTTCCGAACGGAAACGAAGGGCATGCCCTTCAACCAGTCCATGACCATTCCGCTGGAGTTGAAGCTCACCGCCACACCGGACGGCCCGCGCCTGACACGGACCCCAGTGAAGGAACTGGAGTCGTTGCGCGCCAAGACCCACGAACTTGCCCCACTGACGTTGAAGCCTGACAGCGCCAATCCGCTGGCGGGCGTGAGGGCCGAGCTGGTGGAACTAGACGCCAAGTTCGAGCCGGGCGACGCGAGTGAAGTGAGCTTCAACGTGCGCGGCGCCACGATCAGTTATGACGCCAAAACGCAGGAGTTGGTCGTGAACGGTGACCGCGCCCCCGCGCCGCTGCGCGACGGCAAGCAGCGGTTAACGATCTACTGCGACCGCACCGGGCTGGAGATCTTCGCGAGCGGCGGCCTGACCTATGTGCTGATGCCGTTCCAGCCGAAAGCGGCCAACTTTGATCTAGCCGTGCGGGCCAGCGGCGGCGCCGTCAAATTCAACACGCTGCAAGTCCACGAGCTGAAATCGATCTGGAAATAGTCAGGGATGTTTACGGATTTGTATATCCTCCCAGATAGGACCCGGCTCAGGCAGATAGCTGTCCTTCTAACAGTTGGAGTCTATTGCTTTATCTCGCCGCACTTCCTGTGGGCCGAATACCCGATTCTCGATCAATACAGTTTCAGCAATCGGAATCTGAGTGCCGGTATCGAACTCGGCGCGGGGCCACAAGAACTCGGTCTGGCCGAGCCGTTTATTCGCTTTACCAAGGACGACCAATACGTCGATTTCGAACTGGGCTGTCATCCGGAAAAACAGAACTACTTTACGGTTAAGGTCTGGGGCAGCTCGGGCTCGGGAGGATACGGGCCGGGCAGCACGCTGCTGTTGCGCGACCCGGAAAAGGGGGACACACCATTCGAGCAGATTTCACGGCAAGACGGCCCCGAAGACCCGCGCAAGCATCCCCGCAAGGGTGAAATTCTCAGACAATATGAGGCAAAGGCCTTTCCCAGTCGCTTCTATTACGCCACCTATCCCATCCCCCTCAAGATGACCCGCGCCAATTCCAAAGTGCAGCTTCGGCTCTTGTACAAAGGGCCCGCACCGGGACCCGACGTGTATCGTGCCTACGCGCATCTTGATCCCTTTTTTGAACCCTCTGCGGATGAGGTTCAGGGCAAGCCTTTCAAGCTCGGACCGCCGCGGCAGGGGAAGAAGGTGTCCGCCAAGGAGCGCTTCGAGCACTGGAAGGACCAGGCCAACTTCGGTTTTCGGCGGTCCAGGGAATTTCAGCTCTTCGGACAGAAATGGGAAGCAGCGAAAGAGGTCGTGCCGTCATGGGCCAGGGGAGCGTTCCTGGGACGAGGCAGCGGTTCCTTTAAGCCAGACGGTCCCTATGCGGAAGACCATGAAGTATTGAGGGATGAAACTAAGCGCTGGGGCGGTCACTTTATCCGTCAGGCCGATTCGGGGATGAACTCATTTCGATTCATCGAAGTATTTGCGCACGCCTATTGTGAGAATTGGTCCGATTTCTATCAGGACAAGGAGATGCTGGAGCGGATTGCGGCAGCATTTGATTTCTACAGCCGCGCCCAGGGCAGCAGTGGTGGCTTTACCGGTCCTCCGTTGCCGGGCAAAGACGTTAACTGGCCGACCTGGCTTGGAGGTCCCCATCGCAGCGATTTTAGTCCTGGCCTAGAGGGGTCGCAGAGGTTCTTCTGGGACGGGTTTGGCATCGTGCTTCCGGAACTCGATAAGGGGGGATTCCTGGAGGTGCGCATTGATGATGACCTGGATCCAAACACCCCGGAAGTCAGCCGCCGGGAGGCCTACACCCGGATGGCGCGCCGCAGCTTCAAGTTGTATTCCAAGCAAGTCCTGGGTCGTTCCATTGCCAACCAGATGATCCACAACTACCGCGCTCTGTATTCGGTTTACAACGTGCTCAAGATCCTTGATCCGAAAATGGCCAAGCAGGAAGAAGACCGGATGAAAGAGCTGGCGGAGGTTGCCGTGGGAATTCGCCGGAATCCCACCTGGCAAAACTATTCCTATTCGCCGGCCGGAATGCCTCTGGAGGACGGCTACGACGCCAATTACGGCAACGGCGGCATGCAGTTAATCGAATTGGCCGAGCTGACGCGCTATGCCGAAATCGGGAGGAAAGCACAAAAGACATTCGACGCCTACGCCCACTTCATGTACCTGAGCAATGACTCCGAGGGCTACCGGACACTCCGCAACGAGGAATGGATCAGCGCACGGGTGATGAAAGGCTTTCCGGGAGTTGAGCGCTACTTTCTTTCCCGATATGCCGCCAAAGAGCTTAAGATACCGGCCGCGATTCGCTATTACGAGCTGCAGGAAGAACAGGGCCGCGCCAATGACAATTTAGAGAAGCT
This sequence comes from uncultured Verrucomicrobia subdivision 3 bacterium, assembly GCA_903912925.1. Taxonomy (GTDB): domain Bacteria; phylum Verrucomicrobiota; class Verrucomicrobiia; order Limisphaerales; family UBA8199; genus PALSA-1440. The sequence goes on from CAIWJG010000909.1 coordinate 4,013, forward strand.
GGATGTCAGGTCGGTGGGCGGCATGTGGGATCGCATCATGAAGGCTGTCTCTAATGCCAATGACGCTCAAGCTGACGGGGAATCCAAACTGCCCTCCACCCCTTACCGGCTGCCGGACGAACGAGAAGAAGACAGTGCTTTCGTTGATGAATACCTGGGCCTAGTGGCGTTCCGGCATGGGGGCACGAGAGTGTTCGCGTCGCTGAATTGGGAAAGCCGGTTCGGCAGGGATTGGGCGAAAGGGACGGCGAACCACGTCGTCCGCCTCGAGTACGCGACGCCCGCAATCAACCGGCTAGTCACCGCAATCTGCGTGGAGAGCCCAGGCGGGGCGCTGGGGCTGAACACCATGCGCTACGGCCCCTATTTTGTGGTCATAAACGGCTCCGAGGAGAAGCGCTTTCGGTACGAGATTCCAGAAGATATGCGGGGTAAAGCAGCGACCGACCTGCTGACCGGGAAATACGCCCCTTGGGAAAGTTTTGGTATCATACCCCCGCTTTCCTCAAGGGTTTTCGTGCTCTCGAATCCAGGTAAAGGCGCAGACGGTGGGGCCGTTGAAGCACCCATGACAAAATGAAGGTGTTCACGCTTAGGATGATGGTTTTGCTGGGAGTTCTTGGCATGGAAGCGGCCTCGATGGCCTTAGAACATACGCTGGCAGTGGATGGCCAGCCACGCGCTACCATCGTGATCGCCAGGAATCCTACTCCCTCGGCGCGCCTGGCCTCGCTGGAACTCCGGCATCATATCGCCAGAATCAGCGGGGCCGTCCTGCCGATCGTGCTGGACAGCGAAAAGGTAGGCGGGCCGTGTCTGTACGTTGGAGAAAGCGACGCGACGCGGGTCATTGGGCTCGACGCGGCAGGGCTGAAGCCGCAGGAATACCTGATTCGATTTATCCCCCAAGGGATCGTGATCCTGGGGCGCGACTGGCGGGACACGCCAAAGAACCGTGCCGAAGCGGGCCGGGGAACGAATTGGGAAACGCCGCTTGCCGGATGGCGCCAAGTGATTGATTACTCGGCCGCAACCGGCGAGAGCAGCGGCAAGGATCGCATCGAATTACCCGGCCTCTTCGACGAACAGGGCACGTGCTATGCCGCCTACGATTTTCTGGAGCGCTTTTGCGGCGTGCGATGGTACGGCCCCACCGAGCTGAACATCGTAACCCCCAGCAAGCCGACGTTCGCGGTGCAGGGTGACGAAGTGAGGCGAGCGCCCGCCTTCGCGTATCGTGATGGCATTGGGGCCGGCTACCCCATTGTGATAGCGCAGTGGAACGATCCCACACCTGACCAACGCAACCTCTATTGGCGCCGCTTGCGCGTGGGGGGAGAGAAGTGGGCAGGGAATCACTCGTTCAGGAGCTTCCAGGACCGGTTCCTGCGCAAGAACCCGGATCACCCCGAGTTGTTTGAGAAGGAGCGCCCCGACTTCTTCGGACAAGGAACCAAGGGTGGTCCCAACGAACGCCAATTGTGTTACACCAACCCCGACTTGGTGGCCCAAGTGGCGCAAGACGCACGGGATTTCTTTGATGGCAAGGGGCTCAAGGGATCCCAGGTGGCCATGGGTGACTACTTCGCGCTCATACCCCTCGACAATAATCGTTGGTGCAAGTGCGCGCGGTGCCAGGCCGTGCTAAAGCGAGACAGGTATAACCGGAAGGGCAGGTTTTTCGGCAACGGAACCGCAACGCATTACTGGTTCGGTTTCGTGAACGCGGTCGCCAAGGAAGTCGCAAAAACCCATCCAGGCAAGTATATCTCGACGCTGGCCTATGACGTATATTCCATTGCTCCCGAAGACTTCACCTTGGAGCCGAACGTCGCCGTGGCGCCATGCCTGCAGACCCGCAACTACTGGGCGCCGCGGATCAAGTCGCACGAGCATGCCTTCTACGAGAAATGGGTGGCGCAGGACCGGCCAATCCACGTCTGGAACTACTATAATTTTCCGGAGGAGTGGACCTTGGACGGGAAATGGCGATGTTTTCCGGGGTTCAGCGCGCACATGTTGGCCGAGGAGATCAAGATGTACCACCACGACCATGTGCGCGGGGTGTTTCTGTGCGGGATCGGCGAGCAGGTGGACTATTATCTGACCATGAAACTCTACGACGATCCGACGCGGAATGTGGATGAACTGCTCCACGAGTTTTTTACCAGCTACTTCGGAGCGGCTGGAGAGCCTATGGCGAGGTTCTATAGCCTCATCGAAACAACCTACTCCAGTCCGGAGAATTACCCGGAAGAAGTCCGCACGCAGAACGCCCAATACCATCAAAACGAACGGATCGCATGGGAATTTCTTGGGATAGAGCCCAGAATGACCGCTCTGGGGCTACTGATCGCGGAGGCCGAAAAACGGGCAGCCAACGATTTGGAGCGAAAGCGCGTACAGACCTGGAAAAAGGGGGTATGGGACTACATGGTCAAAGGACGAGCCGACTACTACGGAAAGAAAGCGAAATGAAACAACATCTCTCATCACACCCTTCACATCATTCCGAAGCTTTCGCTTTACCGTTGATGCTGGCCGGGCACGGTCTTTGTTTCCAGCTCGCTCGACGGCCCTTGGGAACAACTGGGCTTGATTCAGGTCGCGACCAATGAATTCAGCAAACTGGGCCGCGTGTCCAACACCAGCATGATGGTTCGGACGAACGGGCACTTCGAGATCGTGCCGCGTTCCGGGGCGATTCTCATCAACACGAACGGCGTGCTCGGCCCCTACGTCGTGCAAGGCCCGAGTATTTATCCGCACATTATTGGCATGCCCCAACACAACATGCGCAATCTGGAAGACCCGGTCGTGTGGTTCAGCGGCGGCCTGTATCACATCCTCGTCAACAACTGGAGTGACCGCAAAGCCTACCACCTCACCTCTGTGGACGGCATCAAGGACTGGACGTTCCAGGGACTCGCCTACGACCCGACGAAAGACTTCATGCGTTACACCGACGGCACGGTGAACCACTGGGAAAAACTGGAACGCCCCGGCGTGCTCCTGGAGAACGGCCATGTGACTGCCGTCACCCTCGCCGTGTTGGACGTGCCCAAAGATCAGGAAAAGGGCAACGACAACCACGGCAGCAAAGTCATCGTCGTTCCGTTCGATGGTGCTTCTTTGGATCGCGATCTGCATAAATAATGCAAACGCTGCCCCGACCTGCGTGCACCAACAGTCTGAATTCCTTGGCCGCGTCAACCCGTCTGAAATGAAATCACCCATGTCCGATTTGAAACTCGTATATATGATGCAAACTTTTTGCCTCGCTCATGTGTTCGCCATTCTCGCGTGCGTAATCTCAGGCTGTGCGAGCCGTTCGCCTGCGCCCGAAGCCAGCAGTCCGATCATGTCCGGCAACCCGGTTCTGTCCGGCTGGTATGCCGATCCGGAGGGGGCGATCTTCGGCACTCAATACTGGATCTTTCCCACTTGGTCCGCGCGGTATGAGGAACAGGTGTTCCTGGATGCTTTTTCGTCCCCTGACCTGGTGCACTGGACTAAGCACAGCCGCATCCTTGCCACTAACGCCGTCTCCTGGGCGCGCCGTGCGATGTGGGCCCCCGCCATTGCTGAGAAGGGTGGGAAATACTTTCTCTTCTTTGGCGCAAACGACATTCAAAACAATCAGCAGCGCGGCGGCATTGGTGTGGCGGTGGCGGATAAGCCGGAAGGGCCGTATAAGGATTACCTGGGAAAGCCGCTGGTTGACTGTTTTCACAATGGGGCTCAGCCCATCGATCAGGCGGTCTTCCGCGATACCGATGGGCAGTATTACATGATTTACGGCGGCTGGAGACACTGCAACATCGCCCGCCTGAAGGAGGACTTTCGCGGCTTCATTCCGTTTGCCGATGGCACTGTCTTCAAAGAGATCACTCCTGAAAGCTATGTCGAGGGGCCGATGATGTTCGCCCGGGCCGGCAAGTACTACTTCATGTGGTCAGAAGGGGCCTGGACGGGACCGGACTACTCCGTAGCCTATGCCATGGCCGATTCGCCGCTGGGGCCATTCAAACGGATTGGAAAAATCCTTCAGCAGGACCCCAACGTCGCGACGGGCGCGGGACACCACTCCGTTATTAAGCTGCCGGGGCAGGATGTTTACTACATTGTTTATCATCGCCGGCCGCTGGGAGAAACCAACGGCAATCATCGGGTGGTCTGCATCGACCGCATGGAGTTTGACGATCAAGGGCGCATCAAGCCGGTGAAAATCACCTTCGAGGGCGTGCCGCAGCATGTCATCCACCCCAACCGATCCCACTGAAATGGATTACCATGAATATACGATTGTTTGTCTGCTTGTCCCTGTTAAGCCTCGTCTTGACGGCGAACGCCGCGCCGGGAGGATCCTTGGAAACCAGCTTCCAGCATCCGCCCGCTGCGCTGCGCCCCATGCCGTTGTTGTGGCTCAATGGCACGTTGACGCCGACGGAGATTCAATCGCAATTGCAGGGTGCGCGGGACCAGAGCGGTTTCGGTGGCGTGGCTCCGCTCCCATTGGAAGGACGGTATGGCCATACGCTGCCAAAATATTTGACCGATGACTACTTTGCCCGCTATGGCGACATCCTAAACACGGCGCGCGAACTGGGGATGGAAGTCATTCTCTATGATGACGAGGGTTTTCCCAGCGGTTCCGCCGGCGGCAGGATGATGAAGCTCTTTCCTGACGACACCTTGAAGCGTCTTGATAAGGTGGAGGAGGAAGTTCAAGGCCCGACAAATTACTCAAGGGATCTCCCGGCTGGCGCGCTCATGGGCGTAGTCGCCATGAATCCGCAGACTTGGCAGCGGATTGACCTCACCACCAATGTCAGCGCCAGTCATCTGACGTGGCAGGCACCGGCGGGCGCTTGGAAGGTCATGCTATTCACCTGTGTCGCGACTGGCAACCAGCTCGTGGATTTCATGAGCCCCGAAGCGGTGGACAAGCTCATCACGCTCACCTATGGCGAGTATTTCAAGCGTTTCCCGGAACATTTCGGCTCGACGATCCACCGGAATTTTTTTGATGACGTCGGTTTCCACGGGAAAGTTCGGCCGTGGACGACGGCGTTCAATGAGAAGTTCCAGAAGCAATACGGCGTCAGTCCCGTGCCGCTCTATCCGGCGCTCTGGCGGGACATCGGCCCGGACACGGAGGCGGCGCGCGTGGCCTTGTTCGCCTTCCGCGCCGAATTGCTGGCGGAAGGTTATCCGGGTCGCGTCGGCGAGTGGTGCCGCGCGCATGGTATCCAAAGCGAAGGCCATCCGCCGGGCAACTACGATCCGTGCCCGGTGGACATCCACTGCGACACGTTAAAGTTTTACCGGCACGTGGATATTCCACTGATGGACGCCATATTTTATCACGGCCACGGGCGTCCGGGTTTCAAACTCATCAGTTCGGCGGCGACGATGTATGATCGGCCACTCGTTGCGGCGGAGGAATACGGCGCCTACGCCGAGAAAGATTTCGATTCGGTGATGCTCTATCGAACTGGTTTGGAGTTGTTCGCCCGCGGCGTAAATCGGGTGATTCCGCACGGTCAATGGCTGGACCCGGAGCATGTGAGACCTCCGCCGCTCATCTCGCACTTGAGCGCGAAGTTGCTGCCTTCCTTGCCCGGCTACAGCGAATGGAGCGCGCGATGCAGTCTAATGCTGCAAGGGGGCCGTCCGGTGGTGGACATCGCCATGCTCTATCCCATCGCCGCTATGGAGGCCTATTACAATTTCAACCTGCCCGAAAGAAATTGGGGCTTCAATGTGCCGCCCGAGTGCGATTATCAGCGCGTGAGCGATAAGCTCACCTGCCACGTCCGCCGCGACTTCACCTTTCTGCATCCCGACGCACTTGCCGCGCAATGCACCCGGCAAGGCGTGACCCTGCGCCTGAACAACGCCACAAACTGGCAGGAGTATCAAGCGGTCATCATCCCCGGCGGCAAGGTGATCCCTTGGGAAAGCCTGAAGATAACCAAAGATTTCTATGACCACGGCGGCAAGGTGATCGCGACGACCCGCCTGCCGGAAAAATCCGCCGAGTTCGGCCACGACGCCGACGTGCAGTCAGCCATCGCCGAGATGTTCGGTTCCGTCCCGGCTTATGTGGCGCCATCTAAGCCGCCCGGCAAGCCGGATCAAAAAGGTCAGGGCGTGGTGCTGCCCGAAACAGAATATGCCGCGACCCCGTTCCAGACGCGCACCAACGGAAATGGCGGCAAGGCCTATTTCGCACCGCAGCCCACGGTCGCCGCGTTGCAAGCCATGCTGGACGACGCCTTGCCGGTGCCGGACGTGGCGTTTGATGAGAGTCTGCGCGTCAGCAGCGGCGATGGCGCGTTGTCCTATCTCCACAAACAGAAAGATGGCCGCGAGATCTATTTCTTCGCCAATTCCAGCGATGACGCTGTGGACACGTTTGTCCGTTTGCGTGGCAACCTGACGCCACAATTTTGGAACCCGCACACCGGCGAGAAGACTCCCGCCAAAGTCACGCACGTGCAGGAGCACGGCCAGGCGATCACTCGCCTGCATCTCAAGCTTGCACCCGTAACCTCCCTTTTTGTAATTGCACCGTAAGCCAGACATGAGCAATATGAAACCACTCCACCTGCTTATCCTTGGTTCGGCTATGAACAGCAGAGCGTCAACAAGCAAATCAATCAATTAATGAAACGTCCATTCTTCGTCCTCCTCAGCGTCGTTCTGGCTTGTGCAGTCTCACCGTTGAGCGGGCAGGAAATCAACGCGCGCGGCCAGCATCCGCGCCTGTTCTTCACCGCGGAGGTGATCGAGAAACTAAAGGAGCGGATCAAGACCGAGCCAACGACTGCGAAGGCATGGTCGAACATTCTGGCCGACGCAAAATCAATCGAAGAACTCAGCCTGGCTTACCGCATGACCGGGGAGAAGCGTTTTGCCGAACGGGCGCGGAACGCCGTGGGCGGCCTGAACTGGGGCGACTCCCTCCTAATGCGACGCGATCCGCCGTGGCACACCGGGTTGGGGACGGCGCGGAATTGCTACGAAAGCGCGGTGGCATTCGATTCCATTTACGACGCGCTCACCCCGGAGGAGCGCAAAACCCTTGCGAAATACATTGTGGATCGCGGGATACTGCCCACGCTGGACGATTGGGTTCTGGGCGGGGAACGCATCCACACCCTGGACTCGATGGGCCACAACTGGTGGAGCGCCTGCGTGTTCAGCGCGGGCATGGCGGCCCTGGCCGTGATGGACGAAGAGCCGCGCGCGAAGGATTGGCTGAAGCGCATCTCCGATGGCTCCGTCGAGTGGCTCGACTTCGGGGGCAGCCTGCTCGACAACAAGCCAAAGTTATTCGACGCCGGCGGATTTTTCGAAGACGCGAACTACGCCTGTGTCGCCGTATCGCAGTATCTGTTGTTCCGACTGGCGTGGAACCAGGCGCTGGCCGCGCCGGCGGCGCCGGAGATTCCGTTCCTGGACCAGAGCGGCGATTATTTTATGAACGTCTCCTACCCGAACTCGGGCCAGATGATGACGCTGAACTTTGGCGACGGCGGCCTGTTTGCCGACGGGAGCAGTCCGGTAGCGTTGCTGTGGGCGAATGGCTACCGCAAGCCGCGCTACCTCTGGTATTTGAACGAAACCCGCGCCGAGCACCACCGCGCAGGCACTGACCGCACGACCCCCTTGGGCCTCGTCTATTTCCCGAGCGATGTGGAACTCGCATCGCAACCGGGTACGCCTGACCTGCCTCCGTCCGCGCTCTATCACGACATGGGCTGGGCGATGCTGCGGTCGGCTTGGGACAAGAATGCGACGCTGCTGGGCGTGAAATCGGGTTACACCTGGAACCATTCCCATGCTGACGCCGGCTCCTTCCTGCTGTTTCATCGCGGTGAATATCTGCTGATTGATTCGGGCAAGTGCAACTACGGCCTGCCGGAATACGACGCTTACTACCGGCAGGACCGCGCCCACAACGTGGTCCTCTTTAACGGCGCGGCGCAAAACCCGGAGGATACCTATTTCGGCTCGAAGTTTCCGGGCACCGTGTCGCACCTGATGGACGCGGGCGGTTTGAAATACGTTCTCGCTGACGCCACGGGGCCCGCCTCGCAACGGTTCATTCGCAACTACCGCCACTTCCTCTGGCTCGGCGACGTGATCCTGATTATCGACGATCTGAAGACGTTTGAGCCGGGGAAGTTCGAGTGGCTGCTGCATGTGGACGGCACGGCAAAACTACGCGGACAGGATCTGGAGGTTGCCAAAGGCGCCGCCCGGGTGCTGGTGCGGCCGCTGTTCCCGATGCCGTTTGCCGACGCGGGCTATCCGGCGGACTTTCCCGAGAAGATGCGGCTGGAAGAGAAGACCGGGCTGCAAGACCGCCATCCGAACACCAACGTGACTTACTACTCGTTTGTCGTGCCCGAGCAATCGCGCCGCACGAAGTTCATCACCGCCGTGTTGTTGGTGAACGAGACGAACCAGGCGAGCCTGCCGCAACTGGAACGACTGGAAGGGACGAATTTCATCGGCGTGCGCGTGCGGCAGGGCGGCACGACCACGGACGTCTATCTGAACCTGCTGGCGGACGGCCGCATCATGCATCGCAACGCCAACCTCAAGGTGAACGGCTGGGAGACCGACGCCTATCTCACCGCTATCACGTTCCCGGACGGCAGCGACATGACTGATCCGGACGCCGCCTCACGTTACTTCATCGCGCAGGGCAGCTACCTGCGGCGTGAGGGCAAGGTCGTGCTGGATTCGCTCTCGAAAGTGTTCCTGGTGGCGGACCGCACCGCGTCGGGGTTGAAGGTGCTGCTCCAAGGCCAGCCGGTCATCAACGCCTATCTTCGCTCCGCCCGGCAGCCGGAAACACTGGTAGTTAACAGGGCAAACCGCGAGGCGCTTTACGATGCGGCAACGAAGATGCTCAAGCTTTCATCGAAGCATGAGTAGTCCGTCGAACTCCGCAGTGTCATATATACTCACTTCGGCAATTATGGCCGCCATCGCTGGCGCCCCTACTGCGAAAGGCGCTTCGGAGCACACGCAGGTTATGCCCCGTGATTTGCAGTGTGAACATCTCACCAATCCGCTAGGGATTGATGTCGCGGCGCCACGCTACAGTTGGCATCTGGTGGACAAGGCGGATGTCCGTGGCCAGAAGCAAACGGGCTATCAAGTCCTTGTGGCGAGCAAGAAGTCTTGGTTGTCGCGAAACCGTGGAGATGTCTGGGACAGCGGGAAGGTTTCCTCGTCTCAATCCACGTTGGTGAGTTATGGTGGCGCGAAGCTCACTTCCGATCAGAATTGCTATTGGAAAGTTCGGGTCTTCGACAAGGACGGACGGCCTTCGGAGTGGAGTCCGGTCGCCCGCTTTGCCATGGGATTGCTCTCGCATGCTGAGTGGAAGGGTTCCTGGATCAAACATCCGGACGCGCCGGCGGAAAAACATCTTTGGTTCCGCAAAGACCTTATTTTGGAAAAGGGCGCGAGTTCAGCTTTCATTCACGTCGCCTCGGTGGGGTATCACGAGCTCTTCGTGAACGGGAAGAAGGTGGACGATCGTGTCCTGGCTCCAGCTCTCACACGTCTCGACCAGCGCGTGCTGTATGTGACCTACGATCTCGTTCCTTTGCTCCAGGCTGGCAAAAACACCATCGCACTTTGGACCGGGCCAGGCTGGGCGCGCTACAAGTTCTTCAACACGCATCCCGCGCTGCGCGTGCAATTGAACGGTCAGACCACCGACGGAAGAAGTTTCTCGCTCGCCTCCGACACGACATGGCGCACCGAAATCAGCTCCAGTTTCAGCCAGAACCTGGGCGGCTACAAAGGCGGCGAGACCATTGATGCACGGCGTGACGTCGCCGACTGGAATGCCGCCGACTTTGATGACAGCCATTGGCCGCTGGCCGCAAACACCTCAATGGAGGTAACCCTTTCGGCACAGATGTTGGAACCGACCCGGATCATCGAAACCATCAAGCCCAAAAGCATCAGCCAGATTCGTTCGGGCACCAACGCGGCTTTCAAGGTGGATCTCGGCAAGAATTTCACTGGCTGGCTGAAGATTAAGTTCAACGGCTTGGCCAGCGGTGATTTGGCGACAATCAAGGTTTCCGACGAAGCGGGCACGACGAAGGCTTTCGGTCAGTTGAGCCAGTATATTGCCGAAGGCAAGAATGGGGAGACGTTCAAGAACCGGTTCAACTATTCCTGTGGCCGCTACGTCACCCTCGAAGGGCTGAAACAGAAGCCAAAACTGTCGGACGTGACCGGGTATGCCATCGCGACCGATCTTAAGCGAGCGGGGCACTTCTCCTGCTCGAAGGATTTGTTCAACCGGATTTACGAGGCGGACCTTTGGACCTACCGGTGCAATACGACCGAGGGATACACTTCGGATTGCCCGCACCGGGAACGCCTCGGTTACGGCGAAGTGGCCTTTGCCACCACCTGGGGCATCGGCCTCCCTAATTATCATTCCGGCGCCTTCTATATGAACCTGGTTCGCGATTGGTCGGACGTGCAGGAGGAGAACGGCCGAATCAACCACACCGCGCCCCAGGTCAACCACAATACTTACGGCGGGCCGCTGTGAAGCAGCGCCGGCCTGAACGTCAGTTGGCAGCATTACCAGACCTTCGGCGACCAGCGGGTGCTTGAGTTGACGTATCCTTCCAGCCGACGCTGGCTCGAATTCCTGTCCTCCAAAATGCAGGACGGCTTGCTGACAAATTATGACAGCCACTGGGGCAAATTCCTCGGGGACTGGGCGGCACCCGGCCAGCGCCTGGAACGTGGCGATTCCCGGGAGGCGTTCTATTTCAACAACTGCGTTTACGCGATGAACCTCGGAACGTTCATAAGCATCGCCAGGATCTTGAACAAGCAGGAGGACGTTGCACTCTACAGCCGGCGGCTTGGGGAATTGAAGCCGCGCGTGCAGCAGGAGTTCTTCAACCAAACCAACAATACTTACTGCGGCGGGAATCAAGTGCGCCAAGCCTTTGCTTTGTTGACCGGCATCGTTCCGAACGGTCTCCGGCCCGCCGTCGAGGCCACTTTCGAAAGATATATGGCAGATCAGCAGTATTTTGACATGGGCAGTTCCGGCCTGCCCGTGTTGCTGAAGTATCTGGCCGAAAATTCCCCGCGTCCCGACCTTGCTTACACGCCTCTCACCAGGACGAACGAACCCAGCTATGGCTATTTTCTCGTGCGCGGTGAGAATACCTGGCCCGAATATTGGAATGTGGACGTTCCCAGCCGTGTTCACACCTGCTATACCGGCATTGCCGCGTGGTTCACAAAGTGTCTCGCTGGCATCCGCCCTGATCCGTCCCGCCCGGGTTATCAGAACTTCCTCATCAAGCCACTCGTGACGGGGGATTTGACCTTTGCCGAAGCCTCTACCGAGTCGCCTTACGGCCTGATCAAGAGCCGGTGGGAAAGGAAGGGTGATGGGTTAAAGCTAAACGTGAGGATTCCGCCGAACTCCACTGCCATTGTCTATGTGCCGACGAGCCAAGCGAACAGCGTGACAGAAAGCGGAAAAGAGATATTTCAGAGTGACGGCGTCAAACCGCTTCGGACGGAAGGAACCTACTCCGTATTTCAAGTTGAAGCCGGAAGCTACGAATTTGACGCAAAGCTATAACAAGCTCCGGTCATTGGCGCTTTGGAATTGACGCTTTGAAATGCCGGTCGGCAAAGTTGAGATACTGCTCCCAGTCGAACTCCGTCACATCATGCTTGCCACTGCGGATATGGTAGCCGATGAACTCACCCACAGATTGGTTGATAGCTGGCATGTCGTCCACGCCGAGGCCTGGCTTGCCGAACAAGCGATAGACCGGTTCGGCGTTTTTTGCCGCCAGAAACTCCCCGTGCGGGTCGGATTGTCTGTCTTCCACCGCACTGGCAACATAAACGGCGCGCGGCGCAATCAGCGCGATGAGGTCGTGCTGGTCAAATGGCAGGGTTTCCTCCCGTCCGCTGTATTGCTTGAAATTGCCGCAGAACCAGTGTGGAAAATGGTAGTTCAGGTCGGCGGTGGTTTCGCCGAAATTGCGCCGGGCCAGCGCGGCGCCGCCTTCGCCGGAATTATTCGAGAGGGTGATGGCAAACCGTTCATCACGCGCGCCGGCCCACAAGGCGGCCTTGCCCAGGCGCGAATGTCCCATCACGGCTACCCGTTTGGCGTCAATGGCCTGGTCTTCTTCCAGGTAGTCCAAAGCGCGGCTCAGTCCCCAGGCCCAGGCGCAGATGACGCCCCAATCGTCCGGCTTCCTGAGCGTGGCCCGCACGCCTGCCTTCCAGCCTCCAGAGGAATCCGGTTCAATGTCGCCGTAGTACACCGTAGCCAGCGCATAGCCGCGCGCGAGGATTTTCTCCACCTGCCAGCATCCGGCATCGCGTCCGCGCGGAGTCTCAGCGCGGCCTTCAGAAAGTTTGATGCCCGGATCGGGGCTGACGCTGTGATTGCCGCCGAAGTTCAAGCCGAGAAAGGCCGGCACGGGCTTGCTGACCGCGTTCGGCAGGTAGAGCAGAAGATCCATCCTCGGACCGATTTTATTGCCGGCAAGCCAGATGCGGACTTCCTCGCGAGTGGCCTTCCCGTCCAACGCCCGTGCATCGAGCGAAGTGACCTCGAACTCGATTCGGGGCGTTTTGGCTAGGCTGCGGCCATACATCTGCGACTCGAACAGCTCCAGCAGTTCGGGCCGGCGCTTCTTCATCCAGGTCTGCGCATCGGTGACCCTCTCACCACTGGCCAGCGTTAGCGCGTCCGGGAGCGCATAAGGGGAGACTTTTGCCTCGTCGTAATTGCGGTCCCGCGCCGGAGCGACAGCGCCCGCAAACAGGAGAAAGCAAACCATTCGCAGGGGCATTCCAGGTGCAAGACGAGACTGATTTGCCATAACCCGCAGACTACGCCAATGAGCAACGGGAGGCAATACCTGCCTGCGGCGTGAGGGCAAGGTGGTGCTGGATTTGTCCAAGTCAAAAAACTGTTGCCTGCCACCCGCCATCTGTGGTTGAGTAGCGGGTGATGATCAAGCAGTCGTAGCAGGATCACCTATTTTATGAATAGCATGTGGCAACTGTGCGGAAGCAAGACATCGACGCGGAACCAGTGGCGTCGAGGCGGATTCACGCTTATTGAATTGCTGGTGGTGATCGCCATCATCGCCATTCTGGCGGCGATGGTGCTGCCTGCACTGGGCAGGGCCAAGGTCAGGGCGCAACGCCTAAGTTGCATGAACAACACCAAGCAGATCACTCTGGCTTGGATCTGGTATAGCGGAGATAACAACGAAAGGCTCCTGGGCGCCCGGCAATGGATAGCCGGGGATGTTGGGGATGATGCGAATAATCAAAAAGGAAGTGGTGAGAGCAATGATTTTGTTGATCTCGACGACAATCTCCACAAAAGCGAATTGAATACTTACCTCAAGGGCAATGTGAAAGTGTATAAATGCCCCGGGGACCGGCGGGTAAGCGCCAAGGTCCATACGAAGGCACCCATAACAATGCCAGTCGGCACCCCAGCCTGCCGCAGTTACAGTATGAACGGTTATATTGGTCCGGTAGCGGGTACCTACGATACTTCGTGGACTCCCGGTTTCTTGCATTACCGATATGCCAGCGCTCTGAGTCGCCCGGGGCCGAGGGACACCTTCGTCATTCTCGATGAGGGGCTCACCATTAATGACGGCTATTTTGCCACGGACATGGATTCTTATGATCCGCTTAACTGGCCTATGAAGAAGACGACGGATGCGCCCGCCACCTATCACGACAAAGCCGGCAGCTTATCTTTCGCGGACGGACATTCCGAGATTCACAAGTGGAAGGATTCTCGCACTGGGGGCATTCCCAAAGTCGGTTGGGCTTGCCCCAATAACGTGGACATAGACTGGCTGCAATCCAAAGCTTCGGCCAAAGAAGAGAATCCGACACGGTGACGACATTCGGCCAGCTATGAAACCATCCAATCTTCGCGTATGGCTCGCATTGGCCGGCTGCATGTGCGCTTCCATGTGCGCCTCGTTTGGTCAGGCCCCCCCCCTTCGCTACCAATTGCTGAACTACTGGAACTTCGAGACCAACTACAACGACAACGCCGATTGGCAGTCTGGTTCTGCGTCCATGTTTGCCGACACCGGCACACCCGGGGCCGGTAACACTCGCGTGGCTGGCGGGCTGCTGGGTACCTACGCCCACTTCAACCGCGCTACCCAACCCAGCTACATCACGGTGCCGGCCAGTTCCGACATCTACCTGGCGGGGAGAGCCCTCTCCGTCTCCGTGTGGCTCCGCATCACTAATTTCAGCGTGGACTGGGAGTGCGTTTTTTCTCAGGGTGACGGCAACTCCAATTATCGGCTCGCCCGTGGCGGGGACAAGAGCTGGCTGAATTTTGTGGGCGGCAACGGCAACACCCTCACCAGCGTCGAAAACAACACTAAACCCGTAAACGACGGTCAGTGGCACCATATTGTTTGCATTTCCGCCACGAACGGCACAGGGCTGCAACTGTGGCAGGACGGTGCTCAGATTGCTTCGGCTGCGGCAAGTGGTCAACTCGTCAACAACACGAGTACCGCGAGGTTGTTGATTGGCGAAAACCCGGATAGAACCGGTCGTCAGTGGGGCGGGGATATCGACGACCTCGCCATGTGGAGTCGTGTGCTAACACCAACCGAAATCACCAATATCTATCGCATGGGGACGAACGGAGTGCAGTTGTCCACTTTGCTGGCGGCACCTGACCTGGATTCGGATGGCGATGGTATTCCGGATTGGTGGTGCCAAATGTACTTTGGTCATCCCAACGGACAAGCCGACGACCTATCCAGGGCTTCAGACGATGCCGATTTCGAAGGGGCGACCAACCTTCAGGAATACACCAACCATAACGGACAATGGTCATCGAATCCGACGCTTTATGACACGGACGGAGACGGAGCGACTGACGGGCAGGAATTCGCGGCCGGATCCAATCCGCTGGTGGTTGACACCGACGGAGATGGGTTGTCGGATGGCGACGAGATCAACAGCTACCACACAAGTCCGCTCCTGACGGACACAGACGGTGATGGCATGAATGATAATCAAGAAATCTTCTGGCAATTCGACCCGTTGGTCCCCGACACGGCATTCGATTTCGGACTGCTGGGGTATTGGCCGATGGATACCGGCTTCGATAGCCCCGCGCCCTATGGATGGGCGACCTCCGACCAGGGCGGGGTCGTGCTAACGAACGCCGGCAAATTCGGGAATGCGGCCAGTTTTCAAGGATCGAGCTACCTCCAGGTGGAGGGTTCCGAAGACGCGTGGGATTTCCTGCCGGTCTATGGTGGGGGGCAGAATTGGTCGGTTTCCATGTGGTTCACGTTGGACGTACCCTTCTCCAAGGGTTTTCAATGTCTGGTTGCCAAGGGCGACGCCGGTAATACCTGGCGCATCGCCCGCTCCGGCGGCAACCCCTACCTCAACATTAACGTCGGCAACAACATCGGCGGGGACATAACCAACGCGGCCCCGGCCCCCAGCCCGACAACGTGGCATCACATTGTCCTCGTCGCCAGGATCAATGACCATTGCGAATTCTGGTACGACGGTGTGAAGGTGTTCACCTGCGCAGGACCTGCCTTGGGGAACGTCAGCACCCGCTTGTGGATCGGTAACAATTCGGGATATACCAGTCGTCAATGGCAGGGAAAGATTGATGATGTGGCGATCTGGACTCGCGCTTTGTCCCCGACAACGATTGTGCAGATGTGGAACGGCGGCGCGGGACGGAGCGTCGGTGATTTGATTGCCCACCCGGTTTTCCAGTTCACCGACACACTCTACAATCCGGTGACCGGCTCCGTGACGTTGACGTGGTCCTCACTAGTCAACCAGACCTATGCGCTGCTCTACTCGACCAACGTCTTCAATATCACCAATGTAGTCAATGCTTCGATCAGTTCCCAAGGGGCGAGCACGACTTACGGGCCCTTTGCCAAGCCGGTCCCCAACGCGCAACAGCTCTTCTTTAGGGTGAAACAGAATTAGCGGGAACAGAAAAACGGGCAGCCATCAGGGGGGGAGGTTGCAGTTCAACGGCGGCGAGTCAAAGCCCAAAGCCACCCCAAGGCTACCTCAATGCGTGTTGATAGCCAACCGATTGCGACCCTAAGGCCACCCTAATGCGTCTATAATGCGTGTACAATGCGTCCCTAAGGCTCCCCTAAAGCACCAACAAAGCCACCCTAATGCGACTTTCCGCACCCGCAATCCAGCGCCCGGTCCCGAATTGGCCAGCGACCGTGTGACCCCAAGGTGCGCTTGAGGTTATTGGCCTAATCCTTGTCGCCACCCTTGCCGCTCTCGCTGCCGACACTGTTCATCAACTCGATGAGGGGCAGGAACATGGCAATGACGATACTGCCGACGATGACGGCCAGGAAGACGATCATAATCGGTTCGAGCAGTGAGGTCATGGCCGCGACGGCGTTATCAACCTCCTCGTCGTAG
The DNA here is from genome assembly GCA_903912925.1 of uncultured Verrucomicrobia subdivision 3 bacterium. Taxonomy (GTDB): domain Bacteria; phylum Verrucomicrobiota; class Verrucomicrobiia; order Limisphaerales; family UBA8199; genus PALSA-1440. Next base: position 20,546 of record CAIWJG010000909.1, read on the forward strand.
TTGTCAGCGATCTTGAGCAACATTTCCGGCAGGGCGCCGGTTTGTTCGCCGACGTCCACCATGCTGATGACCATGGGGGGAAAGACGCTGGAGGCCTCGAGAGGGGCGGTGATGGTTTCGCCCTCTTTGACACTCTCGTGGACGGAGTTGACGGCGCCGGCGATGATGACGTTGCCGGCGGTTTCTTTGACGATGGTCAGGGCCTGGAGGATGGGGACGCCGCTGCTGACGAGGGTGCCGAGGGTGCGCGTAAAGCGCGAGATGGCGACCTTGCTGACGACGGGGCCGACGACGGGCACCTTGAGCTTGAACTTGTCCCACACCATGCGGCCGAATTTGGTGCGGATGAAGAGCATGAAGACAACCACAAACACGGCCACGCCGGCCACGGTAAGAATGAAGTGGTCCTTGATCACCTCGCTAATCCCGAGCACCAGGAGCGTGAACCCGGGGAGGGATTTGCCTTCCAACATGCCGGCGAACACTTCCTTGAATTTCGGAATCACGACGACCATCAGGATGGTCAGGATGGCGCCGGCGACCACGAGCACGGCGATCGGATAAAACATGGCCGCGACCACCTTGCCTTTGATTTTCTGAGCCTTCTCCATGAACTCGGAGAGCCGGTTGAGCACGACTTCCAGCACACCGCCCAGCTCGCCGGCCTTCACCATGTTGACGAAGAGGCGGTTGAAAACCTTGGGATGCTGGGCCAGGCCCTCGGAGAAGGTGCTGCCGCCTTCAATTGACGCGGCCAGCTCGCCGATGATCCCCTTGAGGGTGGCATTGCGCTCCTGCTTTTCGAGCACGCGCAGGCCGCGCAGCAAGGGCAACCCGGCATCCACCAGCGTGGCCAACTGGCGGGTGAAGGTGGTAAGGATCTTGGACTTTACCCGCCCGCCCATGCCGGGGATCTTGAAGTTGAGATTGACGTTGATGCCCTTGCCCTTGCCCTTCTTCTTGGCCCCCGCTTTGGGCGCCGGGCCAGCCTTCTTGTCACCCTTGCCCTTCTCGGTTTCTATGATTCGGGTCGGAAACAGCCCCATTTCCTTAACCCGTCCGATGGCTTCGTTCTGGCTGGCGACCTCGAGCGTGCCCTTGGTTTCTTTGCCATGCTGATCCATCGCCACGTAGTTGTATTTTGGCATAAGGGTAGGGATTAAACGGTCAGGTGTACTTAACGATTTCTTCGATAGTTGTATCGCCCTCGAAAATGCTGCGCAAACCGTCTTCCCGCAGCGTGACCATGCCCAGCTCGACCGCCTTCTGGCGCATCACCACGGTCGGCGCGCGCTCGTTGATCAGAGCCCGGATGGCGTCGCCGATGGTCAGCAACTCGAAGATGCCTTTGCGGCCTTTGTAACCCGTGTCGTTGCAGGTGGAGCAGCCACGGCCATAGTAGAAGGTCTTGTCGCCCAAGTCATGCGGCGAGAGGTTGAGCAGGGCCAACTGGGTCTCCGTGGGCTCGAACGGAGTGCGGCAGCTCTTGCAAATCGAGCGCACCAGCCGCTGGCCGATCACCGCGACCATGGTGGAGGAGATCAAGAACGGCTCGACGCCCATGTCGATGAGACGCGTGACCGCGCCCGGGGCATCATTGGTGTGCAGGGTGCTGAGCACCAGGTGACCCGTCAGGGAGGCTTGAATGGAAATCTGCGCAGTCTCCAGGTCGCGCATTTCCCCTACCATGATGACGTCCGGGTCCTGGCGCAGGAAGGAGCGCAACGCCTTGCTAAAGGTCAGGCCCACGGATTCGTTGATGGCCACCTGCATGATCCCTTCAATGTCGTATTCGACGGGGTCCTCCGCGGTGAGCAATTTCGAGTCAATGGTGTTAACCCGGCGCAGGCAGGAGTAAAGGGTGGTGGTCTTGCCGCAACCGGTTGGGCCAGTGGCCACGAGAATGCCGTTGGGCCGCTGAATGGCCTCGACGGTGTAGTCGTAGAGGTACTTGGGGAAGCCCAGCGATTCGATTTCGAGGTTGACGGCCGCCCGATCGAGCACGCGCAGCACGACCGATTCACCGAACTGCGTGGGCAGCGTCGAGACGCGCAGATCGATGATGCGGCTGCCCAGGTTATAGCTGATGCGCCCGTCCTGGGGCAAACGCCGCTCCGAGATGTTCAGATTGGCCATGACCTTGAGGCGCGAAACCACGGGCAAGGCGAGCTGCTTGGGCGGGGGCGACATCTCGTACAGGGCGCCGTCCACGCGATACCGGATCTTGAACTCGGTCTCGAAGGGCTCGAAGTGAATGTCGCTGGCGCGGTCCTGAACGGCCTGGAACAGAACCAGATTCACGAAGCGGACAATCGGGGCCTGGTCGGCCATGCGCGCCATCATCGTCGCGTCATCGGTGACTGCCATTTCGCTGACTTCCTTGACAATCTCCGAGTCCGATCCCAGCTCTTTGAGGATGTCCGTAAAGCTCTCGTTATCCTCGGGGTAGAACTTCTCGATGGCCTTCTGGACCTGCGCCGGATCGACCACCACCAACTGGATGTCCTGCTTGAGGACGAAGCCCAGTTCGTCAATACGGCCGGGGCTCAGCGGCTCCACCAGGGCGACTTGCAGCGTGGAATCCGCCAGGCTCACGGGCAGGCATTGATACATGCGCGCCATCTTGGCCGGGACCAACCGCAGCAGTTCCGGCGTCAAATCGCGCTCGCGCAGCGGGACCACCGACACTCCCAAATGACTCGCGATGACTTGCAGGATGGTGTCCAGGTCCAGGATCCCGGAGTCTTGCAGGATCTGGCTGGCTGGTTTGCCGGTGCGTTTAAACTCGCCCAGCACCTCCTCGTACTGCAGATCGTCAATAAGGCCCTGTTCCTTGACCAGGGAGAGCAACGGGTTGGAAATGTGTTCTGGCATAGGGCCTGCGTATTACGCTTGTGCCTGCACGACGGGTTCGTTTTCCGCGCCCATGGCAGCGGCTAGCTCCAGCTCCTGGAGCTTCGCCTGGATCGTCACCGGGTCCTGGGCCTTGGTTACGACCTCTTCGCGGGCGATCATGCCCGCCAGGTACTTCTCCACCAGGAAACTGTCCAGCGTCACCATCCCGTACTTGGCACCGGTCTGGATGTCGGACTGGATACGGAACGACTTATTATCCCGGATCAGCGCGGCGATGGAGGGCGTGTTAATCATGATCTCGAAAATCGCCACGCGGCCGGGCTTGTCGATGCGCGGGATAAGCAACTGGGAAATCACCGCCTGCAAGACGGTCGAAAGCTGGATGCGGATTTGTTCCTGCTGGTTGGCGGGAAACGCGTTGACCACGCGGTCAATGGTCTTGGCCGCGCCCGTAGTGTGCAGGGTCCCGAACACCAAGTGCCCCGTTTCCGCCGCCGTGATGGCCGCGTCGATCGTCTCCAAGTCACGCATTTCGCCGACCAGCACAACGTCCGGGTCCTGGCGCAGCACGCGCCGCAGCGCTTCGGCGAAGTTCGGCACGTCCACGCCGATCTCGCGCTGGGTGACGATGGCCTTCTTATGCTTGTGGTAATACTCGATGGGGTCTTCGATGGTGACGATGTGGGCCTCGTCGCGCTCCTCGTTGATGATGTTGATCATGGAGGCAAGCGTGGTGGTCTTGCCCGAGCCTGTGGGGCCGGTGACCAGCACCAGGCCGCGCGGTTTGTAGAGCAGTTCCTTGGCGGAAGGCGGCAGGCCGATCTGCTCCATCGTGAGCATCTTGCTGGGGATCTGGCGCAGAACCAGGGCGAAGTTGCCCTTCTCCTTGAAGACGCTGACACGGAAGCGGGCCATGTCGCCGAACGCAAAGCCGAAGTCGGCGCCGCCGCGCTCGCGCACGTGCTGGATGTGATATTCGGAGGTGATGCTGCGCATCAGCTCCTCGCTGTCTTCCGGCGTCAGGCTCGGCCCTTCCACCCGGTGCAAAATGCCGTGCACGCGAATCACGGGCGGCGTGTTCACGCGGATATGCAGGTCGGAGGCCCCTTCGGACACCACCAACTGCAACAGATCGGACATCGAGTAAGACATGCTTAATTAAATCAAGTTAGGCGGACGCTTGCTCCGTAAGGCGCAACGCCATGTTGTGTCCAGCTTAACATCAAGGTTGGACAGCGGTGAAGCCCAATTGTCACGGAGGGCACTGGCATCTATTCCGCGTCTCCCACCGTGGCGCGGATGACTTCGTCCGGGGTGGTCAACCCGGCCTGTACTTTGCGGATCCCGTCCTCGCGCAGGGTGCGCATGCCCATCTCGCGGGCGCGGGCGCG
>CAIWJG010000910.1 GCA_903912925.1 uncultured Verrucomicrobia subdivision 3 bacterium
CGGCTTCGATCTTCGACAAGTCGAGGATGTCGTTGATGATGTCGAGCAGCGCCTCGCCAGCATTTGCTGGTCCTGTTCCCGGAAGAAATCGGCAATCTCCCGGTCAAAGAGGTCGTGGTCGGTCTTGCCGACAACCTCGTTCCTGGGCCGGCCGACGAACTCGACGAAGGCGGGGTTACAGCCCAGGTAAACCCCCTCGGTATTCTTGAAGAAGACGATGTCCGGGATGGAATCCAGCAGGGAATTGATCAGGGCCGCCTGCCGCCGGATCTCTTCCTCCGCGCGCCGCACCCTTGCAAGCGGGCGCTTGATTTTGCCGCTCTGGGGGTGTATTCGGTAAGGCATGTCAGTCGTTCTCACAGTACGAGTGCCCGGCTCGCTAATGTCGAAGCTGGACCGTAAGGCTGCCGCCCTGGGCAGGGTGCGGGCTGAGCATGTGCGTCAGATCCTGGCAGAGGATGTGACGGAACCCGAACCTAAGCGGAAACGCTTTGCGTGCCTGGCTATGAGCGGGAAGTACTCCTTGGGGCATGGCAGCGACAATAAAGCGGTGCGAGAGGCATTCCGGCAGCGGTTTTATGAGAAGCAAAATCGCTGATGCAGGTCTGCTAGCCCGGCCAGGTGAACCAATCCACCTCCGCTGGCAGTGGGCCAGTCGGCCCGACCTGCCCCCCAACCAACTCGCCAAGCGGAACGCCGGATTTATCCGGCAGGCCGGGTGAGCCGTCCGGCACGACCCGCCCCCCAACCAACGCCCCCATCGCCTGGTCTGAGCTTGGCGCCAAGGCCACCGCCCAATACTCGGGTGACGGCCTGTCGGTGGCCGTGACGCCGTCGGGCGCGGTGCGGCTGCGCTGCGCGTTCCAGAAACTCGAGGGCGAGGTGACGTGCGAAGGCTTGTGGCTTGAGTCCACCGTACCCGGCGCTGCCGCCGTTCCCGCGAGCCGCTTCCGCGTGGTAGCCGATGCCGTGGGCCGCGAAGGCGGCACCGTGACAGCTCTGCCCCGCAGCGGCACGGCCAGTGGCGCTGCCTCCTGCGCGCGCTTCGCGCGGCCCGGCCTGGTCGAAGAATACTCCGTGAGCGTGGACGGCGTGCGGCAGGACTTTGTGGTGGCCCAGCCCCCCGCCGGCCCTGGCGATTTATGCGTGGAACTGGCCCTGAGCGGCGCGCGGGCCGAAGCGGTCGCGGGCGGCGCTGTAGGCCGCGTGCCCTCACGCGGCGCGCAACTGGTGCTGGACGGCTCCGGGCGCAAGCTGGCCTACACCCGGCTGCAGGTGGTGGATGCGACGGGGCGCGAATTGGCGGCGCGGATGGAAGTCATTCCTGTAGGAGACGAGGCTGTAGGAGACGAGGTAACGAGTCTCAAGCTTGGCGGTGAATCCAGCCAGCGGGCCGAGGAACAGCGCCTCCTCACGTCGTCGCCTACAAGCGGGACGCGGCTGACCGTGTTCGTGGCCGATGCCAATGCCGTCTATCCGGTGCGCATTGACCCCACCTTCAGCGATGACAACTGGTCGGCACTTGGAACGGGGATGAGCAGCTCGGTCAATGCGCTGGCGGTATCCGGCACCGACCTTTACGCGGGTGGGCAGTTCTCCACGGCGGGCGGGACTGACGCCAACGCCATCGCCAAATGGAACGGCACGAGCTGGTCGGCGCTTGGAACGGGGATGGACGGCTCGGTCAATGCGCTGGCGGTATCCGGCACCAACCTTTACGCGGGCGGGGCGTTCTCCAAGGCGGACAATAAGGACGTAAAATACATCGCCAAATGGGACGGCACGAGCTGGTCGCCGCTTGGAGCGGAGGTGAACGACACTGTCCTGGCGCTGGCAGTGTCCGGCACCAACCTCTACGCGGGTGGGGAGTTCAGCATCGGAGAGGGGAATCACGTTGCGCGATGGGACGGCACGAGCTGGTCGGCACTTGGAGCGGGGGTGAACTACAATGTCTGGGCACTGGCGGTGTCCGGCACCAACCTCTACGCGGGTGGGGAGTTTTCCACGGACGGCGGGGCGGTGGCCAATCGCGTTGCGAAATGGGACGGCACGAGTTGGTCGGCGCTGGGTTTGGGGATGGGGATGGACAAAGCTGTCTGGGCGCTGGCGGTATCCGGCACCAACCTTTACGCGGGCGGGCTTTTCACCACGGCGGACGGGAATAGCGCCAATTACATCGCGAAATGGAACGGGGCCGCGTGGTCGCCACTGGGTTCGGGGATGAACGGCTCGGTCAATGCACTGGCGGTGTTGGGCACCAGCCTCTACGCAGGTGGGTTTTTCACCACGGCGGACGGGAATAGCGCCAATCACATCGCGAAATGGAACGGGGCTGCGTGGTCGGCACTGGGTTCGGGGGTGGACTCCTATGTCTATGCGCTGGCGGCGGACGCCAAGAAACTCTACGCGGGTGGGGATTTCACCACGGCGGGCGGGAAACTCTCCGACTATATCGCGTCCGCACACATGCCGCCGGTCCCCGGCACGCACTATCTCGGGGCGGTCGTGAACACGACATTGACCATCAGCGCCAGTGCGCTGGCCGCTCTGGATTATAACGCCGATGGCGACCCGCTGAGCATCATCGCCGTGAGCAGCACCAGCACCAATGGCCCGGCTGGAAACGTGACCTTGTCTGACGGCAAAGTCCATTACACGCCCGCCACCGGCTTTGTCGGTGCGGACCAGTTCACCTACACCATCAGTGATGGCTTTCCGGGCGGCACCGCCACCAGCACGGCCAACGTGACGGTGCGGCTGGGCCAGGCGACGTCTGTGTTCAACTACGTTTCCGGGAGCAGCGGGACGGTGAATTTGCGCGGCTACGGCATCCCCAGCCATGATTACGATGTTCAGTATTCGGCTACCGCTGACTTCACGACCATCGCGGGCACGTTCGGACCAGTGACGGCGGCCGCCAATGGGATGCTAACCTACACAGACGCCACGGCGGGCGCCGGCCCGCGCTATTATCGGTTTGCGGTCCGCGCTCCCTGACTTTTCAAAACAACCTGGCCCATGAAAACCCCAGCCACAAAGACCATGAGCGTACTGAGGAGGATGTTTGAGCGGACTGACGTCCGCTGCTACTTCCCAAAGCTGCGGAGGCTTCTCCCTCGCCCCTTCAGAAGGGGAGAGGGCTGGGGTGAGGGGTTGCTCGGGATCGTCTATCCCGCGGTCTTGGCAGTATTACATCCAAACCGAGGTGTGAAAGCGGCGGTCATTTCAACGCTCTGGGCCTTGGGCTTGAGCCTCTCGGCCACCGCCGGCATTTACACGTACACGTTTGATTACACTGATTCCGGCGTGGTGCCGCAGGCGGGCATCACGTTTTCCATCGAGCACGCGATCAGCGGTCTGAGTTCGAGCGAGCTTACGAGCGTCCTGCTCACCCTTACGTTCAATGACAACGCCTCGCTGCTGGGGAGCATCGCCGGCCTCCAGGGCCACCTGATCCTGGGGAGCGCCATGGATTCCCCCTTTGTCAACTTCTACCCGGTGGACAATTCGGGGGCCGGTTTGCATACCTATACCGCGACGTTTTCGGGAAGTTCCGGCAGTCCGGGCACGGGTTTCGCTGGGCTGGATGCGAACAATAATTGGGGGTTGGTGCTCTGGGATAACGGCACCAGCGGGATCGAGAACCGGTTGAATGGATACAGTCTCACGATCACGGCGGTGCCCGAGCCGATCAATGTGGCGTTGGGCTTGTTTGGCGGGGTGTTTGCCGGCGTGGTGGCAGTCCGCCGGCTGCGGGCGCTGGTGTGCGCTAGCAGTTCGCGCTAGCCTGGATATTTCACACTCCGATGGAAACGCCAACCGTGCGCCGCTCCTGTAGGCCGCGTGCCCTCACGCGGCGTTCGGGGGTGTGAGATATCCGCGCTAGAGACTCCAGCCAGTCCGATAGTCGCGGCGGACGAACTTGTTGGCCTCCTCCAGGTTCGTGAACTTAAGGGCGGCGGAATCCCAGAGCAGCTTGTATAGCGTCAGATTCTCCCGGAGTTGAACGCGCAGGGGCACGTTGCCCAGCAGCACGGACTCGGCGAGCGGTCCGGCCCAATCGAAGTTCGCCCCCGCCGGCGGGCCGCCCTTGCAGGCACGGATCCACTCCTGGTAGTGCTCGTCCGAACGCGCAATATTCTTAGCAATCCCCCCAATCTCCTTGGCGCGCGATTGCGGATAGACGTCGTTGCCAAGGATGAAGCCCTTGTCCCCGACCAACAGGCGGCCATTGTCCCCCATCGGCTTTCCTTCGGGCAAACCGTCGGGCCGCGCCGGGCGCAACCCGCCGTCGTACCACACCAGCTTACACGCCGGCATGGCAACCGCGCCTGCGGCTGCGCCGGAGAGGCCCTTCACGTGGCAGTTGATAGCCTGGGGCTCGGCCGGACGTGCTGGGAACTGGTAGGTCACCATCGAGCCAAGCGGATAGGTCTCACCATTCACGCGCGTGGAAGCGCCTTGCACGCTCAGCGGCGCGCCCAGCTTCAGCGCGCGGAAGACCGGGTCCATGGCGTGGCAGCCGATGTCGCCGAGGGCGCCAGTGCCAAAGTCCCACCAGCCGCGCCATTTGAACGGCAGGTAGGCCGGATTATACGGCCGCATGGGAGCCGGGCCAATCCAGAGATCCCAGTCAAGGGTATCAGGAACCGGCGGGGTGTCCTTGGGCCGGCCAACCCCTTGTGGCCAGTATTCTTTGAACAACCCCTGCGATGGCCGGTCGGTCCAGATGTGCGCTTCACGCACGTCGCCGATGGCACCCGCCCAGACGTATTCGCAGAGCTGGCGCGTCTGCTCGGAGGCCTGGCCCCGGTTGCCCATCTGGGTGGCGACTCGCGCCTCGCGGGCAGCCGTGGCCAGCCGGCGCGCTTCCCACACGGAATGCGTCAGCGGCTTCTCGCAATAAACATGCTTGCCGCGCTTGATGGCCTCCATGGCAGCGAAAGCGTGGAGATGATCGGGCGTCGCAACGACCACGCCGTCAATCTCCTTCACCTGGTCGAGCATCTGGCGGTAATCGGTGAACTGCTGCGCCTTGGGATACTTCTTGAAGGTGTGCGCCGCGTAGCGCTTATCCACATCGCACAGCGCCACGATGTTCTCGCTTTCCATCTGGCCGAGGTCGTGAGCGCCCTGCCCGCCGATGCCAATGCCGGCCAGGTTGAGCTTCTGGTTGGCGGAGTCCGCCCCGCGCACGCCCAGCACCCCGCCGGGGACCACCATGAAGGCGGTCGCAGAAAGCAGGGTGCCCCGCAGAAATTGGCGGCGGGTGAGTTCGGAGGAGCGGGCAGTGACGTTGGTCTTCATAAGTCGAAAGAGTAGAAGACGCCGCAACGTAACTCAACATTCAATCCAAACCCAATTCCTCACCGCGTCAGCCGGGGCGCATTCGGCTTAGGTCTTTTTGTCGCCGATGCGCACGATCGCATAGATGAGCGCGGCGGGAATGCCCGCTACAAGTGCCATGACGATGAAGATGGCCGGGCCTTCACCCCGTTTGCGGATATCCGTGTAGATCCAGATAGCTGCCAGGATGTTGAAGACCAGGGTCACCATGAACAACAGTCCCACCAAATCGTGGATGGCCTTGCCGCCTTGAGCGGCATGAATAGGCGGGGTCCCCGGCTCGGGAACGCCCATCGCCCGCGGGCCTCCCATGGGTGGCGCTGGCTGACCCATTCCTCGACGGCCATGCCCAGCCATCGGCGGGCGGAAGTTCTCCTCACCGGGCCCAGCCATCGGTCCCTGGCGCCCCTGCGCTGCTCCGAGCCGCTGCATCAGTTGTTCCTGGTGCTGGGCCATCTCGTTGACACGGCGCTCCAGCCGCTCCAGCCGATCACCCGGACCGCCGCGATCATCCTCCGCCGCGAACACCGGCGTCACCCAGCCAAACATCGTCAGCGCCGCACACATCGCCGCCAGACTCAACCGCCATGATAAGTTATTCATTGGATACCTCCGTCCTGGTTAACTGCACGCGGAAACGGCCTTGCGCCTTGGGACCATCCCAGGGTTTGCTTGTGTTGCAAAGCAGCTTCCATTCAAAGATACGCTCAGGCCGAATACGTAATAAGTCAAGCGTTTCGGCGGCCCCAACACCCGCCCCCAGGGCTGCTCTAAAGTCGGGGCGATAGCAGCTAAACTCCCTGAAATCCGAAGACCGAACTCCGAAGACCGAAAGAAGCTCGAAACCCGAAATCCGAAAACGGTCAGCCCCGGCGCGCTACAGCTCACGGGTGCGCCTTTCCTTCGGGCTTCGGATTTCGGATTTCCTTCGGGTTTCGGGCTTCGGGGCTTCGGATCTTGGGACGGAACTGGCCAACTTCAGAGCACCTCTGATCCGCCTCCGCTTTGAGCTTCCCCACCGCCCCCCGATTCCTATACTCCGGACACCAAACCATGAGATGCTCAATGAAAGCTCGCCTTACCTTCCTCTGGGTCGCCAGTTCGCTGGCGGCCGTCCTTTTCGCCAGCAGCCCGCTCTACGCCCAGGCCTCCAAGGAGGCGATCGTGGATCTCAGCCCGGTGCCGCAGATTCACGAGACCCCAGCCCAGCGTGACGCGCGCATGCAATGGTGGCGCGATGCGAAGTTCGGCATGTTCCTGCATTGGGGACCGAACTCGCTCTCGGGCAAGGAGCTGAGCTGGGGTCGCGACGCGCATCGTCCCTGGGACATCAATGGCGTGCAGACGCCCCGCACCGAGGACGCTTACTACGACAACCTCTACAAGCAGTTCAACCCGGTAAAGTTCAATGCCAGGGAGTGGGTGAAGATCGCCCAGGCCGCCGGGATGAAATACATGGTCCTCATCACCAAGCACCACGACGGCTTCTCGATGTTTGACTCGAAGCTCACCGACTATGACATCATGAACACCCCTTACGGCAGGGATATCGTCAAGCAGTTTGCCGACGCCTGCCACAAGGCCGGCATGAAGCTCGGGCTCTACTACTCAACGCGCGACTGGTATCACCCCGACTACCTCGTGGGCGACAATGCCAAATACGACAAATGGTATCGTGGCCAGGTTGAGGAACTACTGTCCAACTACGGCAAAGTGGACGTGATATGGTTTGACCACGTTGGGGGCCGTGACTGGGGGAAATGGCGCTTCGACGAGCTGTTCGCCGCGATGTATCGGCTCCAGCCCGGGCTCGTGATCAACAACCGCGCCGCCCGTTTCTGCGGTCCGGCCACGCCGGAAGACCGCGGCCCCGCAAGCCCGGAGATCAACAAGATGACCGACGGGGATTTCGGCACGCCCGAGCAGGCACTTGGGACCATGGACCTCAAACATGACTGGGAGTCGTGCATGACGCTGGTAGGTGACCAGTGGTCCTGGAAGCCGGACGGCAAGATGTATGCGCTGGACGAAATGGTCGGCCTGCTCGTGAGTTGTGTGACCGGTGGTGGAAACCTGCTGCTCAATATTGGCCCGATGCCGACGGGTGAGATCGAAGGTAGGCAGGTGGCGTTGCTCAAGCAGGCGGGTGACTGGATCAAGCCCCGCGCCAAGGCCATCTACGGCACACGCGGCGGGCCCTTCGCCAACGGCGAGTGGGGCGGGTCATCTCACCATGGAAATACGGTCTATGTGTTCGCCAAGAAGTGGCAGGACGAGACGTTGTCACTGCCACCTCTGCCGCAGAAGATCAAGGCTGCCAGGAAGCTGATCGGCGGCGGCAAAGTCGCCTTCAAACAGACCGACAAGGGCGTCGAACTGAGCTTGCCTGCCGACCGGCGCGACCCGATCTTCACCGTGATAGCGCTGACGCTCGACCAGCCGGTGCCAGCCGGGACCGTAGCCGGGGGAAAGCGCTGAGCCGTATCTTCGCAGTCGGCGAGTGCCAGGGAACCACAGAGACGCGACGGACACAGCGCGGCCAAGCCGCAACCAAGACCAGATCGGTCTTAACGCAGAGACGCAGAGGAACGCAGAGGAACGCGGAGAAGAAGAATTCTCTGCGAATCTCTGCGGCTCTCTGCGTCTCTGCGTTAAATCTTCGCCGCCTGCGAGCACAGCGGGATATGGGCCTTCGTTCTATTGCATAGCTCCGACTAAGAGCTCGTGCAAAAACAACTTCCAGACCTTAGGCGTAATCCTAACATTATGGCCCGCGAGCACCCTGAGAGCGTGAAGCGTTTGAGCGTAGAGCGTGGCGACCTCGAACGCGCTGCGACGCTCCACGCTCTTACGCTCCA
>CAIWJG010000911.1 GCA_903912925.1 uncultured Verrucomicrobia subdivision 3 bacterium
AGGCTGAAGGATGAATTGAAGTCCCGAGCAAGTGAGGCGGACGGTGTGGCGGGTCAACCTGCCAGACCCGCAAGGTCAGGTCGCGCCATTTCTGGGACGGGAGCTTGAGCGGTGGTGGTGGCGAAATGCCCGAGCGGGGCGGAATCAGGTCCGGCAGCTCGAAGTTGCGGTTGATCTTGGCCTTGAGGCGAGAGCGGTAGCAGACCATGTCGGCAAGGGAACTCGTCGTAGTGGCTGCTGAGCCAGATAGGCGAGGCCCGGCCTCCTGGCGGCCTCAACGGGGGCGTTCTTTCCCTTTATGCGTCTCTGGCGCCTTTTCGCGGCCTGTTCCGTCCCGGCTTCTGAGGTGAAGTCGTTATTACGGGGCGCATTCGCGAGTTCCTGGTACGGAGTCCCGGCTTTAGCCGGTCTGGCGCGCCACCGCCCAGCCCGTTGGCTTGCCAATCCTGGCCCTCGCCGGCTAAAGCCGGGACTCCGTACCAGGAACTCGCGAATGCGCCCGGTAGCAGGGGTGCCTGTATGAAGTATGAAGTATGAAGTATGAATGAAGCGACCTCTTTCATAATTCATCATTCATAATTCATCATTTCCCCATTGTTCCCCCGGCCACCGGGGCTAAACTGCGGCATGACTTTCAAGCACACTTCCCGATGGCTGCTGGCTTGGCTCTGGCTGACAGCGCCGACGGTGTTCGCAGCGCAGACCCATCCCGCCGCCGCCGCGCCCAGCGGAACCGTTTACATCCTGCCCATCCGGGAGGACATCATGCCGCCGCTGGTCTATGTGGTCCGGCGCGGCGTAAAGGAAGCCATGGAGGCGAACGCCGAGGCGCTCATCCTCGACATGAAAACCGATGGCGGACGCGTGGATGTAACCGAGGAAATCATCGAAATCATCAGCAAGTTCAAGGGCACCACCGCCACCTACGTCAATGACCGCGCGTTCTCCGCCGGCGCGTTCATCTCGGTCGCAACCCAGAAGATCTTCATGGCGCCCCAAAGCGTTATCGGCGCGGCGGCACCCATCATGATGTCGCCCGGCGGAGCGGGTGTGGAAAAGATGCCGGACACCGTCGAGGCTAAAATGACCTCGGCGGTGCGCGCGTTGGTGCGCACCCAGGCCGAGAAGAACGGGCACAACATTGATGTCATTGAAGCGATGATTGACAAGACCAAGGAGTTGAAGATGGGTGACGAGGTTCTGAACAAGGAAGGCAACATTCTCACCCTCACCGACCGCCAAGCCGCCAAGGAATATGGCAACCCGCCCAAGCCGTTGCTGTCGTCGGGCACGGTGGAATCGCTCGATGCGTTGCTGGCGCAACTTGGTTACGCCGGGGCGCGGCGGGTCGAGATCCAGCCAACGGGCGCGGAGAAGTTCGGCCTCTGGATCAACACCATCGCACCGCTCCTGCTCATCATCGGCATCGTCGGGTTTTACATTGAATTCAAGACGCCGGGATTCGGCCTGCCCGGCATCGTCGGAATCATCGCCTTCGCGGTTTACTTTCTGGGCGGCTACGTGGCGGGGCTTTCCGGGGCCGGCTGGATGATTGTCTTTGTGGCGGGACTGGCTCTGGTCTTGTTGGAACTGCTGGTCCTCCCGGGCACAATCATCGCCGGCATCGCCGGGGCGGTCTTGATGCTGGTCGCTCTCGTCATGGGCATGGTGGACATGTATCCGGGCGCGCCCGTCCTCCCTTCGCTCCCGCAATTGCGGGTTCCGCTGCGGGACGTCGGCCTGGCCTTCACCGTCTCGTTTGTTCTCGCTCTCATCCTGGCGCGTTATTTGCCCAGGACCACCCTCTTCCACCACCTCGTCTCACAAACGGCCAGCGGCGTCACTAGCGTGGCTGCAATGCAGGAACAACTGCAAGCGCGCCTCGGTCAGACCGGGGTGGCCATTGCGCCCCTGTGTCCCGGTGGCAAGGCGAGATTTGGCGATCAACCCCTCGATGTCATCACCCGGGGCGAAATGGTGGAGAAGGGCCGAGCGGTGAAGATTATTGGGCACAGCGGCCCGAACGCAGTGGTGGCGGAAGTTGGGTAGTGACGAGAACGCTATGGAGAGTTGCCTGGAAGCGCGGGAATTTGAGGCTCGGTCGCACGCATGACAAAGGCGTTTCGGGCGGCAGCGGCGCGGCGGCACGGAGATCCGAAACCCGAAGGAAAGCCGAAAGCCGAAAGCACCGTGCGCAACTTCTGTGGTCGGCGGCTGCCCGGTTATGGAAGCTGAAGGCTAGATCGAACTCACGTTCGATGCTACGATGGAAGAGTGGGCAACTTCTGTGTGGACCACTACCCCCCTTCCGCAGCTCGGTTTTTCCCTCGCTCGGCGGCGGCGGCGCGACCCGTCGGCTAACGTTCGCCCTTCGGATTTCGGTTTTCGGCCCTCCTTCGGATTTCCTTCAGGTTTCGGGTTTCGGAATTAAGTTTCGGAATTAAGTCTTGATTGGTCTGGCAGTTGTATTTATAATGCGGCAAGGTGAAAGTAGAAATCTATACTATTATGAACCAGTTAACTCCCCAATCGAGCGTCCCAGCCCAATTCGCCAAATTCTCATCAATGAAAAGGAAATTCCTCTCCGTCGCACTTATCGGCTCTTTCGCCCTCGCTGGAGGACCGGCGTTGGCTGGGTGGAGGACGGTTTCGCTCCACCCGACGGACACGCAGTACTTCTACTCCACAGCCGCTTGCGTCTCGGGCGGCCAGGTTGGCGGGGCGGCGTTTGTTGATGGTGGTATTGACCCAGCGTTCCGCGCTGCCCTCTGGAACAGCCCCGCG
>CAIWJG010000912.1 GCA_903912925.1 uncultured Verrucomicrobia subdivision 3 bacterium
GAAACCCGAAGGAAGGCCGAAATCCGAACAGGCACCATGCACCACCTGAGCCCGTGGAAAAGACGTGAGCCCCATTCCCCCTCACCCGGGGAGTGGAAAGGCAGAATGAAGAATGAAGAATGAAGAATGAAAACAGTCGGCTGAACGGGAGCCATTCCCCTTTCTGCATTCTTCCTTCTTCCTTCTGCATTCACCCTTAATCGGTCTCCACGCGCACGCCGTCGAGGTGAAGGACGTGGTCCTTCGCGCGTGCGCTGTGCTCCCCGCGCACTTCCAACCGAACCGTGTGCTGGCCTGCAACCGGAAATTCCTTGCGATAAATGCACACGCCCCAGATGTCATCGGCGGAATAAGTGTCAACCACCTCGGGCGCCGCGCCGTCAATGCTGACTGCCACTTTGCCGCAGTCCGCGCCCAGCTTGCCGAACACGAGCACAACCCGGCCATTGAAACTCAATTCTGCGCTGGCACCCTTTTGATTCGAGGCCGAAAGCGTGTGATCGTGCGCGAGGAGCAGATTCTTGTCGTGCTTCCATTCGCCACCGAATTTGAACTGGCCCCCCACCACATCGTCGAAGATTTGCGCGGGCTTGGCCGCCAGGCCTTTGGCCGCGGCTCGCGGCGAAACGTTACCTGCGCCATCCACCGTGCGAATCTCGTAGCGGGCGGCCAGGTCCGCGCCCGCTGAGTGGTCGAAGTAGAAGGTTCCCTTGGCCACTTTGTCCAGCGCGGTGCCGTCGCGCAGGACCTCGTAATACGAGACCCAGTTGTTGTCTGTGCCAGCCTTCCAAGTCAGTTCAACCCCGGGATAGCCCATGTTCTCAGCCTTGCGTTTGCTGACCGCGTGAGGCGTCGTCGGCGGCTGTTGGTCGCCCTTGCTGCCGGGATGTAATGGGAGATTGAGGTAAATCAGTTCGCCGGCCGGCAGCTTGTCGAACGAGATGCCACGCTCCATCAGGTCGGCGCCGGTGCGCTGCTCACTCCGGTCAGATTCGTGGAACGAGACGACATAGTGTTCCTTTGGCAGGAGCCCTTTGGGCTTGATGGTCACCGGGCCAGGCGCGGGCCGCTTGGGAATGATGAGGCCGCGCTTGCCGTCGCGGCTCAGGCGCTGGAAATACAGGGTCGGGTCGTCGCCGGTGATCAGGGGGCGGAATACATGCACCCAGCGACCCACGACGCCTTGCTGGTGCAGGTAGTGGTAAATGTCCACCAGTTCGCGCAACCCTTCGAGCTTCGCGGCGTCCGTGGTGTCGCCGGTCATGTCGAAATTGATGCAGAGCAGCCCACGCCATGTGGCCTTGTTGTAGTCGTTCGGGTTCCAGACGTCCGGGATGTCGCTGGTCTTGTCCGGCGGGAAGAGCAACGCGGCGTAATAATTGCGCAAGGGTCCAACCGCGCCATCGCTGAACGAGAATGCCGAGGCGTAGCGCGTGTAGTCATAGCCGCCGTAGTTGCCGCCGCCGTTGACGGCCTGGAAGGCGCACTTCGGATGCTTGTCCAGGAAGGTCCGGATCAGGCGGCGGAAGCCTTCGTCCTGCGCGAGCATCACCCCGTCGTCTCCCTCGCGCGCGGCGGTGAAGAAACTGTCGTTGCGCCACTCGAAGTCACCCCAGCGCGCGACAAACTGGTCGAGCTGGCCCTCCATGAACGCGACCACTTCGGGTCGTGACATGTCGAGCGTGTCGCCCAGCAGCCAGTCCGGATGCTCCTGAGCGACGCGCGACTTCTTGTCCACCGTGTACAGGAAGGCGTAAATGAGCTGGCCCATGTCCTGTTTGCGGAGGTAGTTGATGGTCGTGCGGAAGTCCGGGCCGTTCCAATCCCCCGCCCGGTCCCACCAGCCCCAGTCCCGGTGATAAACGTCCGCACCGACATAGCGCATCAGGTCGGCGACGCGGAAGACTTTGCGGAACGTGCTCTGGTAATCCGGGCCGCCACCAGTCCAGGCAGCGCCGGGTTGACCCCAGGCGGTGCCGTTCATCCAGTAGCCCAACATGCGGATGGCCGGGAACCAGCCGTCCCGGGTGTAATCCCAGAGGTAGCGATACTGCCAGTCGAGACATTCATTGCCGGCGTTGTCGAGATCATCATGGTAGAGGCCGACAAAAGCCTTCGGGGTAGTAAGCGATTCGCCCGGAGCGAGCGCGTGCTTCTGGCCGGCCACCTTGAGGCGAGCCGTTACGCCGCCTTCCGGGTTGAGCGCGAATGATGAGGTCCAGTGCCCGAAATAATCCCAGCCAATGAAAAGCCCCTGCTTCGTCTCCTTGGCGTAAAGCGCATACCACGGGGCGTAACTCGAACTCCCCGGCCGGAAACCGTAGCTGGTGTTACTCCCCACGCCGTTCCCCGTATTACAGATCGAACCGCTGACCCGCACCCGGCCCGCCTTCGGAGCCGTCCACACGCGAGCCGCATCCTGCCCGCTGTCGGGATGCTGGTCGCCGACGCCGACGAACGGCGTGCCCGTGGCGTTGTCCTTTTCCTTACGCCATTGCTTCGGGGTGGGATAATAGACGAGGTCAAGGAACCTGCCGCCTTCAACATACTGGTAGCGCCAGCCTTTCTTGCCTTGTTCTTCGCTGAACTCCTTGGAGGCGGTGTGCGTCTCGCCGTCGGCGTAGGCGATCGTCGGATCAAATGCCGTGGTGTCATAGCCGATGTTCCCATGCATATTGACGAGAAAGACGAGCTTGTCTCCGGGCTGTACGTCAGCGTTGAACTCGAACGGCACGCGAACCGTGGCGTTGGCGACGGACTGCCAGTTAGTGGCGGGCCAGACTTGTTGGCCGTTTAGCAAAACCTTGGCGTCAATGCCGTCGCCGATGAACTGCTGCGCGCCGGTCATTTCGGCGGGAAACGGTTCGTAGGAATCAAACTTACGCGGCTTTGCCGGATTCAGCGACTCGGTCTTGAGGTTCCAGGAGCCGGGGTTGTTTTCGCCACCGGACATCCACGAGAACTCAAGAGACGGCGCGGCACCCGGCCGGACGGTGAGATTGAGAAAGGATGGCTCAGGAAGAGGAAGTGGAACGGTGCCGGCGTTCTTGAACGTGACCCACTCGCGCACAATGCTGGAACCGGGGTAAATCACATAGCTCTTCGTGACCTGAAGGGCGTCGCGCTCAACGATGATGTCCAGTTGGCGCTCCCCTTGAGCCAGCTTGGATTGTTTTCCGCCGAGCAGCCGCCACCCTCCGGGGGAACCGTTCGGGCGATCAACTCCGTCGGCTACTGGCGCAAGGAATTCCTCGACCACCGTGCCCTTGGCAACGAGCTCGCGCCCGGTAGTTCGGTCCGTGAAGCTCTTCAACACCAGCCGGCCATCTTCGAACGCAATAACGCGCTCCATTTGCGACGTGCGTAGCGTCCATTGATTGCCGCGCTGTCGCACCTCGGCGTCTTCAGCGCAGGCAGCGGAGCCCGCCACGAGAAGTGTAAGCAGGAAACACAATGCCCTGCAAAGGTATGCCCCTTTCTGAGGCCCAATGGGTTGCTGGTTCTGATTCATATCAATTCGCCTTCGTTGCCAGATCGTAGCATCGAACGTGAGTTCGATCATTATCAGCCGCGAACCGTTGGATGGCAGCGGCTACGAATGCGATACTAACCCCTCTGGCTGCGCTGGCAATGCCCGAACGCGCCTGGGAAGGCATCAAAAAGAGATCGCCAATCGAGCATACCTCGGCACAATCGAGGGGAATACCGCCTTTGATATGGAGCTAATACGGAAACATGGATCGTGGATAGTGATGTTCCTGGTGGCCTCTGCGATCGGCGCTCAGGCCGAATCCGCTCAAGCGGATGAGTCCACCCAAGTGCCATCCACTCATCAGCCCGGCGATCGGGTGAACTTCTTTGCCTTGCCGGGGGAATCCAGCATCCAGGACGAAGCCCACTGCGGTATCTTCAATGGCAAGCTCGCGCCTGGAATCCCTTTCAAGCGGCTCGCGGAAATCGGTGGACTGTGGGCACCGCCTTACGTGAGCAGCGATTTCCGACTGAAGGTTTCCATCC
This sequence comes from uncultured Verrucomicrobia subdivision 3 bacterium, assembly GCA_903912925.1. Taxonomy (GTDB): domain Bacteria; phylum Verrucomicrobiota; class Verrucomicrobiia; order Limisphaerales; family UBA8199; genus PALSA-1440. The sequence continues at coordinate 4,018 of CAIWJG010000912.1, forward strand.
TGGGCAAAGACCTGCCAACGCAGCATTACACTTGGTGGCCATTCAAAGTGGAGCGTAGCGGTGAAGTGGACGGTCTGCGTATTTCGACCGCCACGATCCTGGCGGCCGGCAAACGAGCGGGCATTCTCTCCGTTACGGTCGAGAATCAAACGGCACAAACACGCGAGGTTCCGCTGCGGTGTTCGGTGAATGGCAAACTTGACGGCTGCGATAACTGGGGCTTTGCCGCGCCTGTTAGCTCATCCACCACTACTCAGGTGCCCGCGGAAGGTGCCTTGCTGATCCGTCAGACGAACCTCGCCATCGCGATCCGAGCCGTGCCAGCCGTAACCTGGGAGGCCACCGCTGGGTCCGGCACTACGCTGCTGCGGTTGAAGTCCGGGGATCAGGCCACGCAATATTTCGTGTTTGCCATAGGCCGCGAAACGGAAGCCACCGCCGCATGCCAGGCTCTGGCCTTGGATCCATTGGGCGCCATCCGCCAGGCACATGACGAACACCGCCGCCAAGTCCGGGACCTGTTCGACAAGCTCCCACGCCTGGAGTCTTCCAGCCTCTCCCTCACCCGCTGGTATAATCGATCCCTGGTCCATTTCCTGATGAACCGGTGGGACGTGCCGGAGTTCGCGCTGCATCCCTTTTACTGCACCGGCAGTGTCCGGGGCGGCTGCGTATGCTCCTACCTGTGGAACTTCGGCGAGGTCTGGGAAATCCTGCCGTTGTATGATCCGGTCGCTGATCGCGAGCATATCCGGCAATACCTCCGCAACGGCATGATGGACTTCTTCGCTCTGGAGCCAATCTCGGGCAAGGCCTTCGGCCCGTGGTATCCGGTGGGCCAGGAGAAGATCATTGGGCTGGTCTATTATTATGTGAAGAACACAGGGGATACGGCGTTCCTGGTCGAGCCGCTTAATGGCAAGACCATCCTGCAACAGGTGATGGAACAGGCTCTATGCCGTGACGATTCGACCAAGCCCGTGGCGCTGATTGATTACGGCCCGTCCAACAGCCACCTGGAACTGCGCCGCGGCTATCCCTACAACCACATCATGCCCGACCTGAATGGCCGTCGCTACGCCAACTACCTCATGGCGGCACGGCTGGCGGATGCGGCGGGTAAACCAGTTCCGATGCTCCGTGAGCGCGCTGCGGACTTAAAGACCCTGTTCAAGCAACAGTTGTGGAACAAAGACCAACAATGGTGCGAGTTCATCACTCCGAAAGGGCGCGATCTCCGTTGGAGCAACCAGATGTTCAAACTCTTTGGCAGTGGCGTGCTCGACCCTGAAACCGGCAAAGGATTGCTGAGCCATTTGAACGAACGGGAATTCCTTTCCCGATATGGATTGCACAGCCTGTCCAAGCTCGACGTAGCGTATGACCCGGTGGATATCGATAATGGCGGCCCGGGTAGTTGCACCAGTTTCCCGCCTCAGATTGCCGAACGGCTCTACAAGGCGGGCCATGCGAGCGCCGCCGAAGACTTGATCAGCCGTCTGCTCTGGTGGGGCGAACGGCTGCCCTACTGGGGTGATTCGATCGTGGCTGACCAGATGGATTACCGGAAGGACACGCCGTTACAGTGCGCCTTCGACAGTGTGGCGGTCGCCCAGTGCGTGATCTTCGGCCTGTTCGGAATCGAGGCCCGCTTCGACGGAAGTATCGTGATCTGTCCGCACCCGCCCAGGTTCGCTTCGCGTGTCGCCCTGCACGCTGTGAAGCTTCACGGTGCTACCTTCGATGTCATCGCGGAGGAGAGCCATTTTGAAGTCCGGTCCCAGGGTAAATCAATGCGGGCTCCGGTAGGTATGGCCATTCTATTGCATAGCGGTGAGTTGACGATCTCAGAGCCGCCTCCCCTTGGGGGATTTTAGCGGCTTGCCAGATCCCTAAGGTGGGGAACCCAGTTGCGCAGCTTAGGTTTTTCCAAGACCACCACACCTGGAATCGGAGTGATGAGAGTAATGGGACTAATGGGCTCAGCAGACCCCGAAGCGGACAAGCCTGTCCAATGCTGCCAGGAATTGGAACCTGGTCTGGCGGGGATCAGGCTCAGAACCCCTCAGGCTCCCCTAAAGCCACCCCAATGCGACATCGGAGCCACCTCAAAGCGTGTTGCTAGCCACCTGCTAGGCACCTCAAAGCCACCTTCATGCGACCTCAAAGCCACCCCCATGCGACCTCCATGCGACCCCAAGCCTCCTACAAAGCGCCAACAAAGCCACCGAGGGGCGAATGCAGAAGGCAGAATGCAGAATGCAGAAACTTAGCTAGAACGAAAGCCGAGGCGGGCCTGTTTTCCCGCCAGCGAATTTGGCAGGGTCTTGGGGCCGGAGTGCGCCCGAAGCGCTCTTCGCTTGAAAAGCAGCCTCGCGATGGCATCATTCGTCTGGTATTGAATTGCGCCGCCATTGGCGCGGGCGCGAACTGCCCGCAGCCCCAGGGCGCAGGAACATCGACACATGTCATATCGAGCTTGGTTTCAGTGCATCAACCCGCAATGCGGAGCCACCTATCCGCTGAACTCTATCGTGTACCAGTGCCAGCAGTGCCATTCGCTGCTGGAGGTGCAGCACGACATGGCGGCGCTGGCTAACCGCGGGGCGGCGGCGTGGATGAAACTCTTCGAGGACCGCTACAAGAGCAACGCGTGGCCTTACGGCTCCGGGGTCTGGGGCAAGAAGGAGTGGATTCTGCCGCAGATCAGTGACGACAACATCGTGTCGGTCTATGAGGGCGGGACGAACCTTTTCTGGGCCGAGCGTTTCGGGAAGGTGATCGGGGTGGATGATCTGTGGCTCAAGCTGTGTGGCAACACGCACAGCGGGTCATTCAAGGATCTGGGCATGACGGTGCTGGTGTCGCAGGTCAAACAGATGATCTCCGAGGGGGCGCCGATCAAGGCGGTGGCGTGCGCTTCGACGGGCGACACTTCGGCGGCGCTGGCGACGTATTGCGCGGCGGCCGGCATCCAATCCGTGGTGCTGCTGCCCCGGGGCAAGATCTCGATCGCGCAGTTGATCCAGCCGGTTTCCAACGATGCCCTGGTGCTCTACCTGGACACGGACTTCGACGGCTGCATGAAGCTGGTGCAGGAGATCACCAAGGACCCGACGCTCTACCTGGCCAACTCGATGAACTCGCTGCGCGTGGAAGGGCAGAAGACGGTGGGCATCGAGATCGTGCAGCAGTTCGACTGGGAAGTGCCCGATGTGATGATTATCCCCGGCGGCAACCTGGGCAATGTCTCGGCCCTGGGCAAAGGGTTATTGATGATGAAAGACCTGGGGGTGATCGCGAAGCTGCCGCGCATCGTGGTGGCGCAGGCGCAGCGGGCCAACCCGCTTTATCTCTCCTACAAGCGCAACTTCGAGAGCTTTGAGCCCATCCAGGCCCAGAAGACGCTGGCGAGCGCGATCCAGATCGGCAACCCGGTCAGCTTCGAGAAGGCGGTGCGCACCCTCAAACAGTTCAACGGCATCGTCGAGCAGGCGACCGAGGAAGAGCTGGCGGATGCGGCGGCGCTGGGCGATCGCACGGGGATGTTCAATTGCCCGCACACGGGGGTGGCGCTGGCGGTGCTGATCAAGCTGCTCAAGGCGGGCAAGATTGATAAGTCGGACCGCGTGGTGGTGATTTCGACGGCGCATGGGCTGAAGTTCGTGGAGATGAAGGTGAAGTATCACCAGCGCGAGCTGGAGTTCCCGAGCCGACATGCCAACCAACCGATCGAGCTGCCCGCGCGGCTGGACGCCGTCAAGGAAGCGCTGCACAAGGCGCTGCAGACTAAGCGCCAATTCAAGCTGTAGCGGGCGCCTGACGGCGAGATCCGAAACCCGAAATCCGAGGTCCGAAGGAAGGCCGAAACCCGAAATCCGAAGGGCAACGGTCAGTCCTTCTTTCCCGACTCAGTGGGTGGCGCGTTCGTGCCGCTGGCCTTGCGTTCCTGCTCGTCCAGATTACGCGCCAGGCGCTTCTTTAGCACGGTGTACATGTCGTTGGTGACGGCGTTGAGGTGCGCGTGGACTTCGGCAAAGCGGTCGGCCTGGAGCTTGAGGCGCGCAAAGTGGAGATAGACCCCCTCGCGCTCGACTTCATCGTGGGCGATGGCCAGGGTATTGGTCCAGGCGGTGAGGGCGTCTTCGAGGCGTAGCGGTTTGATGCCGTAGTAGGTTTGGGCGACATCCGAAGCGAGCGGGAAGTTGTCGGGGGCCAGTTTCAGGGCCTGGCGGTAGATCTCGAGGGCTTTGTCGTAAACCTGCGGCTCGGTGAGGGTGTAGAACTTCATGGCATCCTTGCGGAACAGGAACACGACGTCGCCGAGGTTTTGATAATAGAGGGGCTCCCGCGGATTTAGTTCGATGGCTTTGCCGTAGTACTCGAACACCTTGTTGATCGGTCCGGTGTGGCTGTAGATGTTGGCGAGATTATTGTAAGCGGCGGGGTCTTTGGGATTGAGCTCCAGCGCCTTTTCCCACTGCGCCTGCGCGCCGTCCTCGTCGTGGAGGTCGTTCAGGAAGCTGCCAAAGGCGACGCGGGCGCGGGCGTGGTTGGGATGGCGCCTGATGAAGTCGGCATAAGCTTCGCGGATGGGCGCGAAGCGATCGCGGATGCGCCGCTGCAGGTCGGCACTCGGCACCCCTGCGCCTTTGGCTGCCGCCTCGTCATTGTCGCGAATCCACTGGTCCACCTCGGCCTGGGCCGTGTCGTCAGCCTCCAGCAGCTTCTTGTATTCCTTTTCCACGCCCTCATCCGTGGCGGGCAGGGTGGCAGGCGGCGAATTGGAGGTCCCGACGACGAGGTCGTCCACTGCCGCCAGCGCGCTGGCGGCTACGAGGACGCCGAGCAAGCCAATCAAGAGTTTTCGCACGGCCTCAAACTAGCATGACGTTATGAAACGTGAAACGTGAAACGTGATGCCTGCCAGCGCACTTCACGTTTCAAGTTTCACGTTTCACCTGCCGCGCCTCACACTTCCTTGACGATGCCCCAGTAAACGTCCAGCCGCTTGTTGAGATACAGCTTCACGGCCTTGAGCAGGGTGGCGGCCTCGAGTCGCTGGCCGGCGGCGACGATTTGCTTGAGGGTCATCCCGGGGCGCACTGAGAAGCAGTTCTGGGCAATGATCGGCCCTTCGTCGAGGTTCATCGTCACGAAGTGCGAGGAGACACCGATGATTTTGACGCCCTGCTCATAGGCCTGCCGGTAAGCCTGCGGCCCCGGGAAGCTCGGCAGCAGCGAGGGGTGGATGTTGATGATCTTGTTCTTGAACCGCCACACGAAGTTGGGGGAGAGAATCTTCATGAAGCGCGCCAGGACGATGAAATCCACCTCGTGCTCGTCCAGGGCGCGCAACGCTTGCTGCTCCGCCTTGAGGCGGTCCTCCCACGGGATATGAATGAAAGGCAGCCGGTGTTTCTGGGCCAGCGATTCCAGGTCGCGGCGGTTGGAGAGCACCAGCGCGGGCTCCGCCTTCGCCAGGGCGCCGGACTTTAGCGCGCCGAGGATGGTCTGAAAGCAGTGGGGTTCGCGGGTCACCATGATGGCCATGCGCTGGCGGCGGCGCGGCTCAGTGAAGCGGACCTTGATTTCCATCTCCAGTTCAGCCGCGAGCTTCTCCAGTCCGCGGCCCACGGCGTCCCCATCCAGCTCGGAGACTTTCCACGAAGTCTGGACCGTCATACTGAATTGGCCGCGGGTGACTTGCTCTTCGAGCGCCTCGATATTCGCCTTTTGGAGGAAAAGGAAGTTGGTGATGCGGGCGACCACGCCGGTCTTGTCCCGGCCAATGACGGTAATTGTGCCGTATTTCTTCATGGGAATCAGGAGGTAATAGTCTTCCTTCCTCCCGGCATCCTGTCCAGCGAAATCAGCGGTTTCTGGCGATCCCGGCCTCCTGCCGCCCACCTCCTTCCCGCTAAAACCTTTGACCCGAGGCGCAACTTTCCCTAGTTTGGCGTGTATTAGAACGATGACAATGGGGCAATATGCCCGATGACAGATGGCTTTTTTATCGCTGAAACAGTTCCTGGCCCAGATGGGCCTAGCCAGCCCCGAGCAGTTCGACGAATGGAATAAGGCTTGGAAGGTGGCAGTGACCAGCGGCTCGCAGGAGACGCTGCTGGCGTTCATCTGCCGCGAGCGCGGGCTGGCCGAGGATGTTTTCCTGCAGCAGTTGGCCCAGGCGCTCAACTGGCCCTACCTCGACTTGCCCAAGATAAGCGTGCCCGTCGAGGCGCGAAACCGTATTTCGACCAAGGTCGCTTTCCAGTACTCCGTGCTGCCGACCCAGGTCGCGGACGGCACGCTGCAGGTGGTGGTGAGCAACCCGTTCGACACGGCGATGCTTAACTCAGTGCGGTTCGACGCGCGCGGCCCGGTGGGTTTTGCCCTGGCCACCAAGGCTGAGATCGAGAAGGCGCTCAAGAAGTATTACGGCGTCGGCGCCGAGACGCTCGATGAGATGGCCGAAGACGAGCCCCTCGAATTGCTGGTGGGTGAGGACAAGGAAATCACCGAGAGCGACCAGGAAGCCAGCGTCATCAAGTTCGTCAACCAGGTCATTTGGGAGGCGTTCAAAGACCGTTCGACGGACATTCATTTCGAGCCGGCGGAGGACGAACTGCGCATCCGCTACCGCATTGACGGCATCCTGCACCAGACGCCGATGCCGCCGCAGCTCAAACGTTACCAGGCCGCGCTGATCTCCCGTATTAAGGTCATGTCGGGCATGAACATCTCCGAGAAGCGCCTGCCGCAGGACGGGCGCATCAACGTGCGCATCAAGGGGGAGGAGATTGACATCCGCGTTTCCACGGTCCCGACGGTCTATGGCGAGAGCGTCTCGTTGCGTCTGCTCACGCGCGGCAAGATCTTCCTGAGCCTGGACAAGCTCGGTTTCTCGCCATTGGAGGAGAAGTCCATCCGCGAGATCATCGTCAAGCCGCACGGCATCTTCCTCGTCACCGGCCCCACCGGGTCGGGCAAGTCCACTTCGCTCTACGCGTTTCTGAGCACGATCAACTCGGTGCACAAGCGCATTATTACGATCGAGGAGCCGGTCGAATACGAACTCAAGGGCATCAACCAGATCGCCGTGCGCCCGGAGATCGGCCTGACCTTCGCCATGGGCCTGCGCCATATCCTGCGGCAGGACCCGAATGTGATCATGGTCGGCGAGGTTCGCGACCTGGAGACGGCTGAGATCGCCATTCGCGCGGCGCTGACCGGCCATTTGGTCTTCAGCACGCTGCACACGAATGACGCGCCGAGCGCCTTCACGCGCCTCATCGACATGGGCATCGAGCCGTTCCTGGTCGCTTCCTCGGTGGAAGCGGTGATGGCCCAGCGTCTGGTCCGCACCATTTGTTCGCATTGCAAAGTGGAGCAGAAGGTCGAGCCCAACTACCTGCGCCGGATCGGTTTCCCGGAGGACGAAGTCGAGACGGCCAAGTTCTGGCACGGCCTCGGATGCGAGCAATGCCGCCAATTCGGTTACCAGGGGCGCATGGGCATCTATGAATTGCTGATCGTGAACGAGGCGTTGCGACCGCTGATCTTGAATCGCGCGGCGGCCTCGACGATGGCCCAAAAGGCCATCGAAAACGGGATGCGCACGCTTCGAATTGACGGTTGGAATAAGGTCCGGGCCGGCCAGACCACAATTGAGGAAGTGCTGCGCGTGACGCAGATCGAGGAACACCTCGACGCGCTGGCCGAGGATTCCAAGACGGAAGCGCGGGTGAAGAAGTGAAGCCCGAGCAAAGAGAAGCGGATTGCTGGAGTAATGGAGTGATGGAATATTCCAAAACCGCGCCACTCCGCCAGTCTTGCACCGCACGCCTGGCGAGGCTGGGGCTGGTTGGGGCCGCATTGCTGGTTGTCACGCTGACCGGGTGTGGCCCGTCGTCTGGCAAGAAGGAAAAGCAATCGGCGACCAATGCCGCCGCATCGCGGCTGCTGGCCAGGACAAACCAGGTGCCGCCCGCGCGGCCCGGCATCCGGACCAACCTGCCTCCCGCTGCAGCGCGAGCCGTCGTCAAGGCCGCTACGCCTCTCGCCGCCGTGCGGCCCCCCGCCGGGACAAATGCCGCGCTAGTAGCGCGTGCCGGTGCCGGCAAGAACGCTCCATTGGCCAAGGGGGCGAAGACAGGGATTGCCGAAACTTTACGCACCTTGCAGACCAACAGCGCGTTCTACCCGGCCTTGGGGGTAGTGTTTGCCTGCCTGTGTCTGGCCGTAGTGCTGGTCGCCAAGATGTTGAAGGCGAAGGACGCCAAAGCCGGCAAAGCGGCCGAACCGGAGGTCGCGGCCAAAATCGCCGCCCGGCCAACCAAGCGAAAGGCGCGGCAAGCAACCATCCATACTTGCAACGTGCTTCAGGTCGGCCCCCAGTCGCGGCAGGTGTGGCAATTTGACGCGCGGGGCCGGGGTTTTGAGTTGAACCGCGAGCAGACGAGTGTTGCCGGGGAACCTTTGCCGGCCAGGCTAATCGCGAAGGATTGGCACTCGCTGTTGCAGCGCAAACTCAATGTCGCCTGGCTGCCGCCCGAGCGCGTGTTCCTGCGGGTGGCGCAATTCCCGGCGAGCGACTTCGACGAAACGGCGGCGATGGTGGAGTTGCAATTGGAGAAACTGTCTCCGATGCCGGTCACGCAGATCGTCTGGAGTATCTGTATTTTGCCCCATGCGGAGGGCAACCTGCAGACCGTGGTGGTCATGATCGTTTCGCGCAATGAGGTGGAGGAGTTCCTCGGCCAGCTCGAAGGACAGGGCTTTCTGGCCGACCGGCTCGAATTGCCGCTGCTCGATCAGTTGCAGGCGACGACGGTCACCCAGAGCGGCGCGTGGGTTTATCCAGAAGCGCCGGGCGGTAGAAATGCCTCTTTGGTGGCGTGGTGGTACGGCGGAGTGTTGCAGAACATTGATCTGATCACGCTGCCGCCCACCAACCGCCCGGAGAGTCTGAAGGAGCAGTTGCTGCAGATGGCCTGGGCCGGTGAGCTCGAGGGCTGGCTGACCGCTCCGCCCACCTGGCACCTGGTCGCAGATGCGCCAGCCGCAGCCGAATGGGAGCCGGCCCTGCGCGCGGGGTTGGAACAGCCTATCGAGGTCAGCGCGCCGGTGCCGGTGGCGGGGCTGGCTGCCTTGACGGCGGCACGGGCGGCGCGATCGGGCTCGGAGGGGAACCTGCTGCCGGCTGAGTATTCGACGCGCTATCACCAGCAATTCGTGGATCGGCTGTGGATGCGCAGTCTGGGGGCTGTGGTGGTGTTGTATGTGGTGGGCGTGCTGGTCTATTTCGGCCGGCTCCAGGTGGAGCTCTATCGCACGGGCGCCGTGGAGGACAAAGCGGCTGAGCTCGGACCGATTTATACGAATGCGCTGCAACTCAAGGCGAAGTTTCAGGTCTTAAAGGACCGTCAGGATTTGAAATTCGCCGCGCTGGACTGCTGGAAGGTCGTCGCCGAATTACTGCCCGATGGCGTCACCCTGGACGGGTATAATTTTAGTGACGGGAGGAAGCTGACGCTCAGCGGGAGCGCACCAGTTGACCAGACCAAGCAGCTCCTTGATTTCGACGCCGATATCCGCAAGGTGACTAGTAACGGCCAGCTTTTGTTCGATTCCAATGCGGGCGACCACGTCACGTGGGACGTGCGTGGCAATGTAGCGAACTGGCACTGCGTCCTCGAACTCAAACGATCGGAGGCGCTATGACAAGTTATCTGGATCGCCTCAACCTGCGTCCCTTTGAGAAGCGCCTGGTGGTGGGCGTCGGCGCTGTCCTGTTCCTGGTGCTTAACGCGTGGTTTGTAGTCCCGCATTTTTCCGACTTGAACCAGGCGCGGGACCGTCGGGTGCAAGCGCTCGAGAAACTCAAAACGTGGCAGATCGAAATGGACCAGAAGGTTAAGTACGACGCCGGAATCAATAAGTTTCGCCAGGAGGGCTTGGAGGTTCCGCCGGAAGATCAACAGAACCAGTTCGCCCGCGCCATCCAGGATCAGCAGGTGCGGAGCGGCGTCGGCATCCAGCAATTCGGGAGAGTAACCACCCAGAGCAACCAGTTCTTCCTGGAACTAACCCAGCCAATCAGTGTCCAATCCGGGGAAGAACAGCTTGTGGACTTTCTATACCGACTAGGCTCCGGCAATTCTCTGATCCGCGTCCGCGATCTCACCTTGCGGCCCGACGCGCCGCGACAACAGCTCAGCGGCACGGTTAAGCTAGTGGCCAGCTACCAAAAGAATCCTCCCAAGAAGGCCACACCAGCCACCAGCCCGGCCGCAGCCAAAACGAAAATTACGACCTCAACAGCCAAAAGACCGTGAAAACCTCAATTCTCGTCCTGCTCCTGGCCGCTTTCGGTGTGTGGGCCCAAACTCCTCCGTCGCCGGCGCCTCCAACCATGTCGGCGCCCCCGCCTGACGCGGCGCCCAAGCTCTCGGTCAATACGAATCGTGAAAAAGTGCTGAAGCAGGCACTGCCGCTCCCCCCCGAGAGCGGCACCAACGCTCCTGCTCCCGGTATTGTTGGCAGGCCGATCAAGCCCGTTCCGGGCGTGGACGGGCCCCTGCCTTCGCCTGCGACGCGCAGCCTGCCACGTCCGCAATCGGTGGCCAGACCAGAAAGCGCCGCCATTCCTGGCGTTCCGACCGCGTCGGTTAAGCCTACGCCCGGGGCAGACCAGGTCGGGCCGACTGGGCTTGCGTCTTCGGGCACCAACGCACTGGGCGAGGAGACCATCCCCCCCGGCATGATCAAATTTCAGGGTGCGGACCTGACTCAGGTATTGGACCTCTACAGCGAGCTGGTGAACCGCACGATCCTGCGCGTCTCGACTTTGCCGGGGGCCCCGATCACGCTCACCACGAGAACCCTGCTCACCAAGAAAGAAGCGATTCAAGCGCTGGACGCCATCCTGGCGTTGAATGGCATCGCCATGGTTAACGTGGGCGAGAAGTTCGTGAAGGCGGTGCCCGAAGCGGCGGGCAACACCGCCGGCGCGCCCTTCGATACCACCAGCGTGACCAACATGCCCGAGCTGGGCCAATACATTACCCATGTGGTGCAGTTGAAGTACGCCAAGCCGAGCGAACTGGTACCGATCCTGCAGCCTTTCTCGAAGATTCCCACCGCCGTCCTGCCGATTGAGGGGACGCAGATGCTGGTGCTCCGCGATTATGCCGAAAACGTCAAGCGCATGCTGGAGCTAGTCGCTCAAGTGGATGTTGCCGTTCCCTCGGAATTCGTCTCCGAGGTAATTCCGATCAAGTATGCGAAGGCTTCCGAGATCGCCAGCGCCTTGAACAGTTTGAGCTCCGGCGGCGGCTCCACGACGGTCGGCGCGGGCAGCGGCGGCGGGGGCGGCGCCGGCGGCGGCAGCCGGAGCAGCGGTCGGAGCAGCGGCGTAGGCCGGACCGGCGGCATCGGCGGAGTGGGCGGCGTCGGCGGCGCGGGTGGCTATCCGGGACAGGCCGGGGGAATGATGACGCCAGGCGGCGGAGCGGGCATGGCGAACGCAGGTGCGGGTGGCAGTTCGTTCTCGCAGCGCCTTCAGAACATTATCCAACGCGCCGGCGCCACCAGCTCCGGCGACATCCAGGTCATAGGTCAGACCAAGATTATCTCGGACGAGCGCACCAATGCGCTGCTGATTTACGCCTCGAAGGAGGACATGAAAATAATCAAGGACATTGTCAGCAAGCTGGACGTCGTCCTGGCGCAGGTCCTGATTGAAGCCGTGATCCTGGAGGTGACGCTGACGGACAGTCGTTCCCTGGGCTTCAACTATTTGCAGCGTCCGAAACAGGTTGGCGACTGGACCGGGGTCGGCGCCATCAACAACAAGCAATTCCTCAAAGCCACTGACTTCACCGGCATCAACGGCGTAACCAACACCAGCGGCGCTATCCCGCAGGGCTTTAGCTACCTCATGAACTTCAACCAGGACCTCGATGTGACGGTGACGGCGATAGCCGGCGACAGCCGCGCCAAGATCCTCCAGCGCCCCCGCATCCAGACCTCGCACAATGAGCCGGCCAGCCTGTTCGTGGGCGAGAATCGGCCTTACCCAACTTCCAGCTATTACGGCGGCGGCGGCTACGGCGGTTATTCTTCGATCCAACAACTCCAGATTGGTGTCCAGCTCGATGTGACGCCGCTCATCAACCCCGACGGACTGGTGGTCATGGACATCCACCAGAAGATTGACAACTTCATCGGCAACGTGACCATCCAAAACGTGGGCGATGTCCCCGTCACCAGCTCCAAGGAAGCCCAGGCCAAGGTCTCCGTGCGGGACCACGACACCATTATCCTGGGCGGGCTGATCGAGACCGACAAGAACAACAGCAACTCCGGCGTCCCGTTTCTGAAGGATCTTCCGCTGCTGGGTTACCTCTTTCGCAGCACCAGCAGCGATGGAGTACGCAAAGAACTCATCGTCTTGATTCGGCCGACGGTGCTGCCCACGCCGGAGATTGCGGCGCTGGCGGCCACCGCCGAGAAGAACCGAATGCCCGGAGTCCGAGCGGCGGAAAAGGAACTTCGCGACGAATACAAGGAGCTGCTTAGAAAAGCGAACAAGGCGGACGAGGCAGACTCCGCGAATTCCTCCAAGACCCTGCAGAATCCCTAATATGATCAGCTCTGGTCAGGCAACCCCGGAGCCCGCATGGCTCCGCTCGCTGCGGCAGCGCGTCAGGGCGAGTTCGCTCGCGAAGCTGCTGGTGCTTGGCGGGCTCCTGGTTTGGGCGCCCGAGCGAGCGGCGGCGCAGGTCTTTGCTATTACCACCATCAACAACACAAATGTGCTGGTAGGCAAGCCGATCACGATTCAGATCACCATCACGAACACTACCGGTGCCAACGGCCAACTGAATTGGCACCTTAACAATCTTGCCACTTCGGCTACCATTGCTCCTACGAATTCGGCTCCGCAAGGTTCAACCACGTTCAATTGGACGCCTACGCAACCCCAGTCCGTAACCTTCACCGTTAGCGTCAGCCAGTTAGGCACGCCAAACACCGCCGGCACGAGCTTCACCGTAACCGTCACAAACAACGTTGCGCCGGTGGACCAGGTTGTCATTGACCCGATCCCCCCGCAGACCGTAGTCGAGGGGACGGCGCTTACCTTTACCAGCCATGCCCACGCCACCAATAACTCCAGCACCCCGCTCTTATTCAGGCTCGTTAACGCGCCCAGCGGAGCCACCCTCACCAACAACAGCCTGACGAGCGGCGTCTTCAACTGGACGCCGACCTCCGCCCAAGCCGCAACCCCCTCCTATACCCTCCGCGAGATCGTTACCGTGGTGGGCGGTACGGGCAGCAACTACCAGGATTTCCAGGTTACCGTCACCCGCACTAACGACTGCGCAGATATTAATGCCTTCCTGGCAGCCGTCCAGCAGGGGGGGACTTTCGTGCTCTCGAATTGCACGACGATTGTCCTGACCAACACGCTGACGATCTCGAAGAGTGTCGTCCTCGACGCCGGGGCAAACAACGTAACGATTGCCGGCAACGATCTCTTCCGGCTTTTCACAGTGCTGCCGGGCGTCACGAATTTCACCCTCCGCGGGATTACTCTCTCCGGCGGGCAGGACGCCAATGGCGGCAGCATCTACATCAGCTCGGGCGCGGTGGCGACGCTAACGAACTGCACGTTCATCGGCAACAGCGCGGTGGGAACCAATGGCGCAGCCGGCCGCGATGGCAGCGGGGGCGGGACCATGGGCAGTAATGGCGGCAACGGCACCGCGGGCGTCCAGGCGCTGGGCGGGGCGATTTACAATCTCGGCAGCTTGACGATCTACAACAGCTCGTTTTTCACCAACCGTGCGACGGGTGGCAACGGCGGCAACGGCGGCGCCGGCGGCTACGGAAGCTTCCAGGGCGGCAACGGCGGGAACGGCGGAGCCGGGGGCGTCGGTTACGGCGGAGCCATCTATAATAACCTGGGGACGCTCCGGTTGACGAATTGCGTGTTCAGCGGCAACACGGTGAGCGGCGGCAGCGGCGGCAGCGCGGGCATCGGTGGCGCCGGGCCCTTTGCTGGCAGCGCGGGCCTTGGCAGCGCTGGCGCTCCCGGTTCCGGCGCGGCCGTTTACAGCGCGCAGAACCTGACCGCCAACAACTGCACTTTTAGCCTCAATGCCGCGCAGAGCGGCAGCAGCGCCGCCGGCGGCACGGCCTCTTCGGGTAACGGGGTGAATGGACCGAGCGGAGCCAGTAGTTTCGGCGGCGGGATTTGCCTCGCCGGCATAGGGGCGTTGACGAACTGCACTTTCGCCACCAATATTGTCATCGGCGGAAACGGGGGCGATGGTGGCGATGCAAGTGCCATGGGCGGTATAGTCAGCGGAAACGGCGGAAATGGGGGCAACGGCCTCGGCGGCGGTTTGTACAACAGCGGTAACGTTGTCGTGGTCAACTGCACGTTTTCCGGTTGTGGGGCTATCGGCGGCACCAACGGTTACGGCGGCGGGGTCGCCTTCCCGGGAACCGATGGCGCTCCCGGTGTCGGCCACGGCGGCGACATTGCCCAGCAGGGCTCGAGCACGTTCGTCTTGCGGAACTCCATTCTGGCCGCAACTTATGCCGCCGCCAACGCCTACGATACCAGTGCGGGCCGGATCACGGATGGCGGCTATAACATCAGCTCCGACGGCAGCCTCAATCTAACCGGCACCAGCCTCAAGAATACCGATCCCAAGCTCGGTCCCCTGGCCGCCAATGGCGGCCCGACACCCACCCTGGCGCTACTGCCCACCAGTCCCGCCCTTAACAAGATCCCTAAGGCAAGCAGCCCCGCGATCGACCAGCGCGGCATACCCCGCCCGCAACCTCAGGGCGGCTCGTCTGACATCGGCGCCTACGAGCTGGTGACGCGGCCGGCCATCCTCGCCCAGCCGCAGAGCCAAACTAATATCATCAACACCTCCGTTACCTTCACGGTCTCTGCTTTTGGCGGCACTTTAAGCTACCAGTGGCGTTTTAATGCTGAGGACGTCGCAGACGCCACCAATACCAGCTACACCATTGACAGCGTCGGCACAGCCGACGCCGGGGACTATGATGTTGTTATCACGAACAGTTTTGGTTCGGTGACCAGCACCGGGGCCAGCCTGACTGTGCTTGAGCCGCCTGAGATCACGACGCAGCCAACGGACCTGTCCGTGTTTCAAGGCAGCAATGCCACTTTTTCAGTAGTGGCCACGGGTCTTGAGCCCCTGTACTACCAATGGCAGTTCAACGGCACTAATATATCAGCCGCGACCGACACCAGCTATGAAATCATTAGCGCCCAACTGAGCAATGCGGGCAGCTATACCGTCGTGATTACCAATGCTGACGGTAGTGTCATCAGTACTCAGGCGGTGCTTACGGTCGGCGTGCCCCCCTCCATTACCGCTCAGCCAGCCGATCAGACCGTGGTGGCGGGCAGCAATGCTACCTTCAGGGTCACTGCCGCGGGCACTAGCCCCTTGAGTTACCAGTGGCGATTCAATGGAACGAACATCACCGGCGCGACCTCCTCCGTCGCAACGATAAGCGGCGCCAATACGACTAATGCTGGGAATTACGCTGTCGTTGTTACCAATAACTTTGGCGTGATAACCAGTTATGCCGCGAAGCTAACGGTGGTTGTCCCCCTGCCCCTCATAATCAGCGGCCGCATCACTAACGGCGCTAATGGACTTGGCGGCATCAAGGTCACCGCCTCGGGCGTCACCAATTCAGGGGTCACCGACTTCAATGGCTATTACACCATTTCCAGTCTGCCAACGAACACTTACACCGTTACTCCATCGCTGGCCTGTTTCCGTTTCAGCCCTTCAAATCAAGTTGTCCACGTGGGGCCGAACAACACGAATGGAGTGAACTTCTCTGCCAGCAATGATTTTCACCTTATCCGAGGTCGGGTTATCGAGTACACTAATGGGTTGAGCGGCGTCGCGGTCACTGTCATCGGTGGCGGCGAGACTAATTCATTGACCACCGACACCAATGGCTATTACACGCTCTCCGGTTTGTGCAGCAACACGTATTCGGTGACTCCCTCGCTGCGGTGCTACCGGTTCAACCCGGCGTCGCAATCCTTGCAACTGGGATCGGACACCACAAACGTGAATTTCATTGCCGGCCTGCTGGCTTACACGATCAGCGGAAGTATCAGTAACGGGAGTGCGGCGATGAGCGGCGTCAGGGTTGCGATCGGGGACGCCTATAGCACCAATACGGTTACCAGCACGAACGGCAGCTATTCCGTCTCCGGCCGATGCCCCGGCACTTATTCGGTGACCCCTTCCCTGGCGGGCTTTGCCTTTGACCCGGTCAGTGCCAGCATCACGGTCGGCCCTGACGCCACCACCGTAAACTTCCTCGCCACCCCCATTTTTAACATTAGCGGCCGCGTGACTGCCGGCGCCAATGCCGTCAGCGGTGTCAGCGTAACGACGGGGACCAATAATGCCACCACCGATTCCACCGGCAACTATACGATCCTCGGCGTGCGTGCGGGCCCAATCATCGTCACGCCATCGCTGGCTTGTTACCGGTTCAATCCCGCCAGCGTCGCGTTTACCCTATCGTCGAATACCACCGGGGTGAGTTTTGGCGCCACCCAAGGATTCGCCATCCAAGGACTGATTACGGCCGGCAGCAGTCTGTTAAGTGGCGTCATCGTGAGCGCCGGAGGCAAGCTCGCGATGACAACTAACGGCAGCTATACGCTGTCCGGACTTTGCTCTAATACCTACACCGTCACCCCTTCGTTACCGGGGTATCAGTTCGAACCGGGCGCGACGAATGTGACTCTTTCCTCGGCTGATTCCAACGGCGTGAACTTTGCCGCCTTTGCCGTCTTTAGCATCAGCGGCCGCATCCTGGAAGGCACCAACGGACTGGGCGGGGTCAGTCTGGGTATCGGTACCAATATCACCGCCCCTGACGGCAGTTATACGATTTCCGGCCTGCGTGCGGGCACTAATATTCTTACCCCGTCGCTGGGGTGTTACCATTTCGTTCCCACTAATCGCGTGGTCATTGTGGGCCCAAGCACCAATAGCCAGGGCTTCAGTGCCAGCCTCAGCCTTTACACCATTAGCGGGCGGGTCACTGAGGGGGCCAGCGGCTTCAGCGGTGTGGCCGTGCAGATTGGCGACACCACGATCGGGACGGACGTCAACGGCAATTATGCGCTCTCCGGCCTTTGCCCCGGCACGTATCCCGTCATCCCATCGTTTCCGGGGTATCAATTCGCGCCGGGCACGAATAGTGTGACGCTCTCCTCGATGGATTCCAACGGCGTGAACTTCGCTGCGGTAGCGGTCTTTAGCGTCAGTGGCCGAGTCCTGGAAGGCACCAACGGGGTGGGCGGGGTCAATGTGAGACTGGATACCAATGTGGGCACCAACAGCGTCCTCACCGCCATCGACGGCAGTTACGCTTTTTCCAGCGTGCCCGCGGGCTCTGTTTCCATCAATCCCTCCCTGGACGGCTATAAGTTTCAACCCTCGTTCCTTGACTTGACGATCGAGGCAGATACCGACTTGCCGGATTTCACGACGTTCCCGTTGCTCACTATCAGCCGGACCAATGCCTTAGTTCAGCTTGCGGCAGCCCAGACGCCGGGACGAACGTACCAGCTCGAGGCCTCGACCAACCTGATTAACTGGATACCCATTTTCACCACCAGCAACGTTTCCACGAACACCACCTGGTTCTACTTCACGGACCCGTACGCAACGAACTCCGTGAGATACTACCGGCTGGCTGAAAATGTCCTGGTTTCCCCGGTGTTTACCATGACCCTCACCACCAACGCGGTGCAATTCAGCTTGGTTGCTTTTCCGGGGCCAACTTACCAAATCGAGTCCTCGACCAACCTGCTCGACTGGGTGTCCATCTTCACAACCAACAACAGCTCGACTGACCTCGCGCTATTTCAATTCACCGATTCCCCGGCAACGAGCCGGGTCCGATTCTATCGTCTGTCCCGAACTCCCGGCCTTTGAGCGGAATGCAGAATGCAGAATGAAAACTCCCGGCTGAACGGGAGCCATTCCCCCTTCTGCATTCTTCCTTCTTCCTTCTGCATTCACCCTTAATCATGCCTTCAAGCCCTTCAGGTTTACCTCCAGGCGGCGGTTCTCTTGGATCAACTCCTCCATCGTAAGCTGCGCGCGGCGCATCGTGGCCTCGCGGCTCAGGATAGTAGTCAACGCGCCGTCCACTGCTCGGGGCACCGTCAGGTTCTCAAACCGCCCTTCGGCGACGCAGCGATAGAACTCTGCGATGTTGCGCACTGCGCCTGCCTCATACAGGTTTGCTACCTCACCTGAATAAGCGTTCTCAGGACCTTTGAGACGGGCGCGCCCGGTGTAACTCACTTCGGCGAATCCCGTGGTCCCGTGGATCAAGGCTCCGCACTCGAACGGGTACAGGTTGTTCAGATGCCGCCCGCAATGGTCCCACACCGCGCCGTCCGCAAAGGTGTAACTCACGGCAAGCACATCGTGGCTGTCGCTATGCGGGTTATCGCGGGCGATCTGGGAAAAGCCCACGGCGCTCACGGGTCGTTTGCCCAGCGCCCACAGGACGCCGTCAATGGCGTGAATGCAGGCGTTGACGTGGTGGCTGCCGCCCAGTGCGATATCATTGCACCAGATCAAGCGCTGGAAACGGCTTTCCTCCGTAGCCGTCCGCGCCGGATCAGGCCAGCCGCCGCCAAAATAGCGGCTGGTGATTACCGCCGGTTTGCCGATTTGGCCAGCGCCGATCTGTTTGGCGATCTCGATGTTGTGTGGGTCAGTCGGCAACTGGTAATCCACCAGGAAACACTGTTTTCTTCCAGTGGCCCGCGTGCCGGCTGCCAGGATTTCCTGTGCCCCGGGCACATCCACCGCCACCGGCTTGGCCATATAGACGTGCAGCCCAGCCTCGACCGCCGCGCGGGCATGTTCGGGGAAGAAATACGGCGGGGTCTCCAGCGCCACCGCTTCGACCCCGCTCTCCATGAGCCGCTTGTAGCCCGACAACCCCGAGAACCGGCGCGCCTTCGCCGACCCCAGCTTATCGCCGCACTTGTCGGCGACCTCCGGGAAATAGTCCGCCACGGCCCACATCTCATAGCCGCCATGCTTTTGAAAGAGTCCGGCGATCCAGGCGCCGCGCCCGCCGTTGCCGATGATGCCCAGCCTGATCTTGCGCTGGAACTCCGCCGGCTTGGGTTCAGGCGGAGAGGCCTCTGCCGCCAGGCTCGAAAGTGTGGCCAATGACGCGGCGGAGGTTGCCACTCCCAAAGCGCCGCCGAGGAATTGGCGGCGGTTCAACGACTCGCTCTTGTTCAATGCTTGCTGGCTCATCTTTGATCTCCAAAGTGCATGGTGCTATCTAAGTGCTGACGGGAGTGAATGCCAAGGGGATTCTTGGCGCAGGCTGAATCCCGGGCGCACGACAGATTTCTTCGGGGTGGGCGGCCGACTCTCATTAACACCTCGCTTCAGCGAGGCGGCTGGGGAGAGGAGGCTCAATGAATTCTTCTGCCGCTGAACCCCAGGGGCCAATACCGCCCCCTCACCCCAACCCCGTCCGACGGGGAGAGGGAGCAGGCACGTCGCGCCCCCTGTCATTCCTTAACTCAACGGCAGTGCCCCCTGGCCCTCTCCCTCAGGGAGCGGGAACTGCTTTCGACCGTCTGGGCTTACTCACTGAACGGTGAATATTCTCGAGCGCTGCCAATGGTTCTCCCTCTCCCTGAGGGTGAGGGGCCAGGCCGCCTCCTGCTGCATAGTCACAGCAAAAGGCTGCGCTCCCATACGGCGGACGTGCGTTACGGCCACATCCGGAGTTGCCTGAGCAGCGAAAAGCCCCAATGCTTCGCTAAAGCAAAGCAATAGCATGATCAGCGCCCTGTTCCATTGGTTTAGGCCCGCCCCGCCCACGCCGCGGCTGCCCCCGGCGGAGGTGGCACGGCTCTATCCCCGCTACCGCTGGCGCGTCTTCGAGTCCGCCTTCATCGCCTACGCCACCTTCTACATCGTCCGCAATAACTTTGCGCCGGTGTCCCGGGAGATCGGCGCCGCGCTCCATTACGACAACTCCATGATCGGCGACATCATCGCCGGGACCTCCATTGCCTACGGCCTGGGCAAGCTGGTGATGGGCTACTTTGCCGACCGGAGCGACGCGCGGAAATACGCCGCCGCCGGCATGTTGCTGACGGCGGCGCTCAACTTCATGTTTGGCGCGACGACCCAGTACTGGGCCCACCTGATCCTGTGGACGCTCAACGGCTTCGTGCAGGGCATGGGCTACGGCCCTTGCACCCGCGGGTTATCGCACTGGTATAGCGTGAAGGAGCGCGGGGCCATCTTCGGCGTGTGGAACATCTCGCACAACATCGGCGGCGGCATCGCCGGTTTTCTCGCCGCCAAATGCGCCGAACATTGGGGCTGGGCCTCCGCGTTCTACGTGCCGGGCGTGATCGCGACCCTGTGCGCCTTCTACCTGTTCTGGCGGATGCGCGACACCCCGCAAGCCGAGGGCCTGCCGCCGGTGGAGGAATACAAGAATGATTACCCGCCCGATGAACGGGGAGATCACGAGCGGGAGCTCAGCGCGCGCGAACTGCTCTTCAAATACATCCTCCCGAACAAGATGCTCTGGGTGCTCTCCATCGCGAACATCTTCGTCTATATCGCCCGCTACGCGATGGTGGATTGGGGCCCGACCTACCTGAAAGAGGTCAAGGGAGCGTCGCTGGCCCAGGGAGGATTCAGCACGCTGGTGATCGAGTTCGCCGGCGCTGCGGGAATGCTGACGATGGGTTGGCTCTCAGACAAGCTCGGCGGGCGGCGCGCCCGCGTCAGCGTGATGGCGATGATCCCGTTGCTGGTCGCCTTTGCGGCCATCCGCGTCACGCCCAAAGGCATGTTGTGGCTCGACATGACGCTGTTTGCGGTGATCGGGTTCTTCGTCTATACGCCGGTCATGTTCTCCGGCGTAATGTCGCTGGACCTGACCACCAAGAAAGCGGTCGGCACCGCGGCCGGTTTCGTGGGCTTCTTCGGCTACGTGGGTCGGGTCATCCAGGGCAAGGGCCTCGGCTGGGTTTCCCAGCACTACGGCTGGGACCCTGCGCTCTGGGCTATCCTGGGCTGCACCGCCATCGGCATCATCCTGCTCGCCTTCCTCTGGAACGTGCGCCCCCGAGGGTGAAGCGCCGCCGAAGCGCCCGACAGTAGAGGAACAACCGCGGCCCTCCCGCGGCTTCCAAGCTCCGGAGTGCCCTTAATATGTCCTTAGCCTGCTTTCTTCATTCTGCATTCTGCATTCTTCATTCGCCCCGGGGTCGCATGGAGGTCGCATGGAGGTCGCATGGGGGTGGCTTGAGGGTGGCTTTGAGGTCGCATGAAGGTGGCTTTGAGGTGCCTAGCAGGTGGCTAGCAACACGCTTTGAGGTGGCTTCGATGTCGCATTGATGTCGCATGTGGCTTCGCGGCCATTCTTCATTCTTCATTCTTCATTCTTCATTCTGCATTCTGCATTCTTCATTCCGCCTCCGCCCCGGTGGAATGTATTGGCTCAGCCTTACAATTGGCCCATTGACGGACATTATTGTGTAAGTCATAGTAGATGCCATGAGTGTGACAATTAAACTCGATTCCGTCCGGTTCACCACCAAAGGGCAGGTCGTCATTCCCGCCTGGCTGCGCAAGGAATTCCACATTGAGGATGGCACGCGAGCCGTGGTTCAGGCCACGCCGGAAGGCATTCTCCTGAAACCGGTGACCGCCTCGCTCATCAAGCGCGGCAGGGGCATCATCAAGCGCAAGCCGGGCGGCCAACCCTTGGCTGAGGAATGGGCCACGCACAAGAAAGAGGAAAAGGAACTGGAGGATCGCCATGTCCGCTAAGGTGCTCGCTAGTTTCGCGCTCATCGCCTACTTCCGCGACGAACCCGGCGCGGAAACGGTGGAGAATCTGTTGGTGGCCGCCGGCAAGAAAGACACTCCGCTGCACATGACCGACGTGAACTACGCCGAAGTCAAATATTCCATCGTGAAGAAAGACGGCGCAAAGGCCTGGGAGGAGGCCGCCAAGATTCTTCAGGGGCTGCCCATTGACTTTCACTCCACGACTCGCCAAATGGCCGACACGGCGGCCGATTTCAAAGCCCGCTTCCCCATGAGCCTCGCCGACGCCTTCGCTGCCGCGCTGGCAAAGGAGAAGAAGGCTGAACTCGTCACCGGCGACCCGGAATTCAGGGCGCTGGAGAAAGAAATCCTGGTCGTCTGGCTCAAATGAGGTTCATCCGAGAAGTGCCGGCCTGGACGCAGGGGTTACTGAGGAGTCCGCAGGATACACTAC
>CAIWJG010000913.1 GCA_903912925.1 uncultured Verrucomicrobia subdivision 3 bacterium
CCCAGCCCGACGCTCGCATAGCGTGCGCGTCTGCCGGCTCGTAGCGCGGCCAGCGTGGCTCCCTCTCCTCTGGGGAGAGGGCTGGGGTGAGGGGGAACTGGGCCGCCGGACTGACGCTGTCGGCCAAAACGGCTTTGGCATGCGTGAGGCCGAGCCTCAAATCCTAGTGGCATTGGACAAGAATGTCCGCGCTCCGAAAAATCCAAGCGGCGCCCATTTGGCCAACTCCCCGTTTTCCCGGATTGACTTCCGGGTGCGGCCACGGCAGGTTGCCGGCCGCCGTCTTGAACTTATTCAAACCAGCCGGGTACTGAAGTATGACCGCCGAATCCTCGTCGAAACCCGAACGCCGATTCGTGGCGGACCGGCTGCCTTGGATGGTCGGGGCCGCCGCCTTGGTGGTTTACCTGGTCACGGTTAACCACTGGGTCACCTTGAGCAGCCTGGCCCTGGTAAGCCGGGTGAGCGGGGGGGACTGGCAGCCCTTGTTGACCCAACCGCTGCTGGGCTTGCTCACGCTGCCGTTGCGCTGGCTGCCGGCCGGTTGGGTCCCACTAGCCCTGAACGTCTTTACCGCCGCCGGGGCCGCGTTGACGCTCGTGACGTTGGCGCGCTCGATCGCGCTGCTGCCGCATGACCGGTTGGAACAGCAACGCCTCCTGGTCCAGAATGAACGTGCCCTGCTGTCGGATTCGGACGCCTGGGTGCCGGTCATCCTGGCTACGGTCGCGCTGGGGCTGCAACTGACCTTTTGGGAACATGCCACGGCCGCCTCCGGGGAGATGCTGGACCTGCTGCTGTTTGCTTATGTGATCCGGTGCCTGCTGGAACATCGCCTGGACGAGCAGCAATCGTGGCTGGATCGCGCCGCGCTCCTCTTCGGGGTCGGGATGGCCAACAGTTGGGGGCTGATCGGATTCCTGCCGCTCTTCGTGGTGGCGCTGGTCCGGACCAAACGGCTGAGCTTCTTCAGTCAGCGCACTCTCCGGCGGCTGGAGCGGTCCCAGACGAAGCGGCTGGCATCCGCCCTTACGGAGGATCTGCGCTTCTTCCTGCGGATGGCACTGCTCGGCTTGGCTGGGGCGTCGCTCTGGCTGCTGTTGCCGCTGGTGCAGACATGGTCTCCGACCTCGTCCCTGAGCTTCTGGCAGGCGTTGCGCACGGTCGCGGCTTTCGACAAGGCCAACCTCCAGGGGCTAGGCTCCTGGTTCTTCCGCTCGCATCGCGAGATCGCGCTGCTGCTGGCGGCCTCTTCCTTCCTGCCGGTGCTGCTGCTGAGTATCCGCTGGCGCGCGTTTGCCAGCGCCGCCAGCCACGCCCGATTCGACCTGCCGGCTTTCATTCTCCACCTCGCCCATGCCTTCCTGCTGTTGATCTGCCTCTGGACTTGCTTCGATCCGCCGTTCAGCCCACGGCGGACGGCTGGCGAGAACGGGCTGCCGCTGCCCTTTCTGCCGCTCTATTATCTGACCGCGCTGAGCATCGGCTACTACAGCGGGTTTTTCCTGTTGCTGTTCGGCGCCGGGGCTCGGCAACGCCCCAGTCGGCGCCACCCCGTGCGACGCTTCCTTTACCGTGGGGTGCCCACCGGCGTTTACTTGCTGCTGGGCATCGCGGTACTCGGATTGCTCCTGGTGAACTTCCCGGCGATTCGCGCTGCCAACGCGCCACAGCTCGACCAGTATGCCCGGCTGGCCACGGGGTCGCTGCCGCCGGGAGGAGCGTTAGTGCTGGGTGACGAGCCGGTGCGCCTGGCGCTGCTCCAGGCCGCGTTAGCGCGGGCGGGCAAAGCGGGGCGCTATGTGTGCCTGGAGACGCATTACATTCCCCTGGCGCCGTATCGCGCCTGGCTGAACCGGCGCTACCCAGGACGATGGCGGGCAAAGGAAACCGAGGGGGAATCGGCGGCGGCCGGGCGCGCCGCGCCCCCGGCCAACGCGCCGATGGAGGCGGCGAGTTTTGCTCGACTGCTGGCCAGCCTCGCCCAGAGCAATCGCGTCTATTTCCTTAAGGCAAGCTTTGGGTCCTATCTCGACCCATTCTACCTGCAGCCCCACGGTTTGCTCCAGGAACAGTCCTTGCGGTTGCAGTCGCTAACCGACCCGCCGCTGACGGCGGCGGAACTGGCGGAAAACCGAACCTTCTGGCAAGGCGCAGCTGAAACGAGCCTCCGACCGCTGCTGCAACTCGCGACCCAAACCGAACTCCCCCGGCCTAAGTTGGTGCAATGGCTGATGAAAGCGGGAGGTCTCCACACCCCTCCCCCGGGGCAGGTCCGGCTGGTGGCGGGGTGGTATTCCGCCGCCCTGAATCGCTGGGGTGTTACGCTCCAGCGCAATGGGCGGTGGAGCGATGCCACCCCCTGCTTTGCGCTGGCCCTGGAATTGAACCCGGACAACCTGCCGGCCCGAGTTAATCAGCAGTGCAACCGCAACCTGCTGGCGCACCAGAGTATGACCGTGGCCGAACCGGAGGCCTTCAAGGAACAGTTCGGCGGGAACCGCAGTCTGCTTAAGATCGCCGCTGAGCACGGTCCGTTTGATGAACCGACCTATTGCTTCAACCTCGCGCTGCAATCCGTCGGCGCCGGACTGCTGCTGCCAGCCTGCCAGCAACTCGAGCGCGTTAAGGCCCTCGTGCCGGGCGATATCCACGCGCGATTGCTGCTCGGCGAGTTGCTGAACCGCGTCCATTGGCCCGATTACACGCTCCAGATCGTGGCCGAAATCCGAGCCGATCCCGCCCTGCGGCCCCTCGGGTCGATGGACGAGATCGATGTGGCGCTCCTGGAAGCAAGGGCTTGGCTGGCGAAGACCAACCGCCCCAAAGCTCAAGGGATCATCTACGCGTTGCTCGGCACGCATCCCGGAGACGCGCAGGTGTTGGAACGGGCGGTGGTTACCTTTACCGCGTGCCAGAGCTACTCCGACGCGCTCCAGATCACCGACCAGCAGTTGCAGATCGCCCCCCAAGACCCGGTCGCCCTTGCAAACAAGGGCAATCTTTGCATCCTGACCGGCAACTTCTCGAATGCCATCCCCCCCCTCACGCTCTCGCTGTCCCTCACGAATACTTACGCGGCCCGACTCAATCGCGCCATCGCCTGGTTGCGGACTGGTCGCCGTGACGCGGCGGAAGCCGACTACCAGGCGCTGCTCGAGGCATTTCCCGCCGCTTTCAACGCCTGCACTGGCCTGGTTGGAACCGCCGTGCAGATGGGTGACACCAACTCCGCCATCCGGTATTGTGAGCATTACCTGGCGAAAGCCGGAGCCGACACCGAAGAGGCCAAGGCGGTCGCCGCGC
>CAIWJG010000914.1 GCA_903912925.1 uncultured Verrucomicrobia subdivision 3 bacterium
GCACCTTGTACCAGAGGCCGCGATGGTAGTCCCGAACAAAATGAAGCTGTGCTCCATCCTCCCCCCACACGATTACATCACTTTACCAGGAACTCGCGAATGCGCCCAGAGGCACTTTTTCACTTGCTTTACCGTTGCGGATAATGGATGCACTGGACTGGAATCAATGAATAAATTACCTATGAAAATGCAGTTATTGTCTGGGCTGGCGGTTGCGGTGGTTGTGATCGCCGGATGCTCCACTCCTACACACGTGGATAAGGGCCCCATCAAGGCAACCACCTTCAGCTTCGTGAACCCCGGCCCCTTGCCCGAATACGCCTTCCGAGAGAACCGCAAGCAAGTTAATATCATCGTCCAGGAAGCGATCGCCAGTGACTTGGCTGCCAAAGGGGTAAAGTATGTCGCCCAGGGCGGTGAGGTGACGGTCGCCTACCTGATCGTCATCGGGAATAACGTCACCACTTCCGCCATCAACGAGTACTTCGGCTACGGGGCGGATGCCATTGCCCTGGAGGATAAAGCCCAGAAAGCCTACACCGAAGGCAAGCAGCGCGGCTTTTTCGAGGCCGGGACGATGCTCATCGACATTGTTGATTCTCGCACCAGCAAGTTGCTGGCGCGAAACTATGTGACCCGGCCGGTCTTGCAGAACCCGTCGGCGGACGCTCGCAAAGCAAATATTGAGGAAGCGGTCCAGGAAGCGCTCAAGAATGTGCGCTTCAAGCAGTGACCCGGGGAGCGGACCAAGTGAACTTCCTGCGCTCACACCTCGGGACGGTTCTCGCCGGGACAGCCAGGAACGCCTGGCGAGGCAGCCGGCGTGGCGCGTCCCGTTGTCTCCAGCCTATCAAGCGAATTGCCGTTGCGGGGTGGCTTCCAGCCTTGCTGCTCGGTTTCGCCGGCGGCTGCGCCACATCGGACGTGAACCCGTCGGCCGCGCGCGTTGGCCGCGGTTACGTGGATCTTTACACCGTGCCGAGAACCGAAGCCTGGTGGATGCTGGACGTCTTTGATCCCCGCCGCCAAAGCTATAAGGAGTTCACCGCGCAGTTCAAAGCGCCCGGGGAAGGTATTTTCCGCGTCGAAGCCCGGCCCGGCCGCCATAAGGCGCGCATTTCATTCGTGAACCAGGCCGTCGAAGCCCCGGCCGACGTCGAGGTGGAAGTGCGTGAAGGCATGATCACCCCTGTCGAGGTCAAACTCAGCCCGGGCGACAAAACCTACGTGCGAGTCGTCGATGATCGGGCCAAGAATATCCATCGCAACAAAGTCACCGATTACACCCAAACACGCTGGCAGATTAGCGCTATCGCGCTGCCGTTTATTCCCTACACAGCCAAGCAGAACACCGCTTATTGGAAATAGGCGGCTGACCGGCTGATCAGTGCATGCTTTGGCGCAGATCCACGAGCACCCGGTCGAATGCCTCGACTTGGATGATCCCGAGTCGGGGGAATTCGAGATCAAGAATAACATACACCGTCGTGGCCGTGATCAGCGCGAAGCCGATCACGTGAATCCAGCTCCGTGCCTTGCCGCCCGCCATAGCATAGCCGGCCAGCAGTGAGCTCATCAAAGCCAGCACGCCCAGCAGAGCGAAGATGATTGGCGGCGGGTGTATCCGGGCAACCACCATGCGGGTAGCGGCAAGGTCGAACATTTCGTTTAGCGCCGGGATCAACTGCGTCTGCAAGGGGTTCGGCGACTCCTGGCAGGCCGCCACGGCCCGGTGCCAGATCTCCCCCTGCAACGCGTTAGCCTGGCTGAGTTCGGCAAGGGCCGCCTCCACATCCGGCATTTTCTGGTAAGCCGCCAACCGCAAGTCCAGATACCGGCGGAATTTTGGTTCATATTTGATGCCGGTGCGTTGCAGGGAAAAGGGAAATCAGGGCTGGCCGGGAGGGCGCGTCTCCTCTGCGGCCGATCGGGCGAAAGAAAATCCCGATACCAGTCGGGCGACCAATACGGCCATGTACATGGTGCCGGTGACCGCCTCCATCATGGCCAGCATCCGCGCCGGGCCCGACACGGGCGCAATGTATCCGTAACCCACCGTGGTGAGCGTGATCAGGCTGAAATACAAAGCGTCGAATCCGTGCAAGGGCGGGCGGCCGGCCGCGACGCCAGTAAAGGAACCAGGCACCATCCGCGCCACCAGGGCGTAGGCCGTAGCCCAGAGCAGTCCCAGGAGCAGGTAGGTGGCGACGGCGGCGCACAGCACTTCGGAGTTGACCCGGGGCGAGCGCAGAATAAAACGGAGGAAATGGAACACCACAAAGCCCATGAACACCAGGAAGGCCGTAATGTGGAACAGGTAAGTTCCGTCATGCAGACTGAAGTGATGGAGCCAGCGCGCCCCCCCCACAGGCACCACCAGTACACTCGCCAGGATTAGCGTTTGTCGCCGATCTCCGACCGCCAGCACCGCCGCCCCCAGGACCACGGTCAGCAAGACCGCCTCTATCAAGCTGCCGTTCGGCATATCCTCGACAAACGGGGCCGTCACGAACATAAAGACCAGGGCGCCGAGAAACCAGGCCACCGAGTGACGGAGCAATCCAGACCGGGTCGGGATTCTTGACGTCAGCTTGCTAATCATGACCCAGGATTCGGTGTGGCCTTCACGGTGCGATGACCCGTGGAAAGGACGTGAGCCCCATTCCCCCTCACCCGAAGGGTGAATGCTGAAGGAAGAATGCAGAAAGGGGAATGGCTCCCGTTCAGCCTGCTGTTTTCATTCTGCATTCTACATTCTGCATTCTGCATTTCCACTCCTGGGGCCAGGAACCCTCTCTTTTGGGGAGAGAGTGTTCACTTCCC
The DNA here is from genome assembly GCA_903912925.1 of uncultured Verrucomicrobia subdivision 3 bacterium. Lineage (GTDB taxonomy): Bacteria > Verrucomicrobiota > Verrucomicrobiia > Limisphaerales > UBA8199 > PALSA-1440. Next base: position 2,824 of record CAIWJG010000914.1, read on the forward strand.
GTGTTTTTTCTCATGCTCGTGGTCCATTCTCAACACCAGTTTCTCCGCGCCGCCCCCGTGTTCCTCCAGATCGGCAAACAACCCCTCATCCGTAAGATCCAGCGGGTGTGAGTTTTCCCAATCATGGCGAGCGACCTTGTCGAGGCGCTCCACGATATCGTCGTCGTGAACCTCGATGGCCAGTTCGCGGCGGTCGTCGAAGCTGCCCGGGGCCAGGTTGATCGAGCCGATGATAGCCCGGCAGCCGTCGGCCAGGAGCATCTTCCCGTGCAGTTTCAAATGTTTGAGCTTGTGAATCTTGATGCCCACGTCGTCCATGATCCGCAGCCCGCCCACGCCTTCGATGATCTTCTCCTTTTTCAGCGAATGTGGCGGGCGCGCCATGAGGTGGATCTTGACGCCGCGTTCCCGAGCGCGGACGAGACGTTCGATGATGACCGCGTCCTGGTAGCGCTCGTTCTGGACAAACAGCGTGTGCTTCGCTTCATCAATGAATTGGGCGATGCGTTCGCGCCCATTGGCCGGGCACCAAATCAGGTGCGCGCTCAGGCCCGGCTTGAATTCCTTCCGATGCCAGTCGGCCTCGAAGCAGGCCAAAACCTCTTTGACCCCATGAAGATGTGTCGTGGTGATGGCGTAGTCGCGGGTTTCCGTCAGGTTCTTCGTCGCCCAATTGAGCGATTTCACAAACGCGAGTTCCTCGTCTACCACCATGGATTTCTCGTGGGTGATGCCGAAGGCGGGGTTGCTGTCCTTCACTTCGATACCGGCGCGCTCGAGGGCCTTGCGGACTTCCTGGTTGTCATCCTCGCCGCTGCGGCGGGCGGCGTTGAGCATCACGCGGACTTTTACCCCTCGCTGGTGGGCGGCGACGACGGCCTTGAGCAATTCCGGATCGGAAAAGACAAACATTTTGACTTGAAGAATCTTCTTCGCGGCATGGATCGCGTCGAGGATGGGCTTTGAGGACTCGTCGGGAAGAACAATCAGGGAGCGGTTAGACATAGAGTTTTGTGGGTTGGGAGCGGTGGTTCTGGGTGCGTGGCACCCTCTCCTCTGGGGAGAGGGTTGGGTGAGGGGGAATGGGGCTCACGTCGTTCACGGGACATTCCCAGCGGCGGGCCAGGCATCCGAGGAGCCGGCGGGTATTTCGGGAGCGGGCGTGGCACCCTCTCCTCTGGGGAGAGGGTAGGGTGAGGGGGAATGGGGCTCACGTCGTTCACGGGACATTCCCAACGGCGGGCGTGGCACCCGCCTGGATGCGGTAAAGCTCGGCATAGATTTGGTCGC
>CAIWJG010000915.1 GCA_903912925.1 uncultured Verrucomicrobia subdivision 3 bacterium
CCCAAAAACAGCAATTCTCATTATAGCCCGGTCACCCCCCCCCCGCCGGGTGAGGGCACCCGGCGTTCCCATCTCGTTCATAAAGAATTGCTGGCCCTAAAGTGAACCCACACCCTCAGGGTCGTGTGCGCACCTGGCTTACGAGCGTTTCGAACCCTTTCAACAACTGCATTTCAATCCCGCCGCGAAGCGGGCCGTAGAAGCCGTAGTAGATCAGCGAAGACTCAACCTCGTAGCCGCCTTCTTTGATGACGCGAGCGGAGGGGATATAACAGGGCACCTCGTAGGCATAGCCGATCGGCCAGGGATGATCCTGGGCCAACATGCGCTTGAGGCGGCGCGAGTAATCCACCACCACCTCACCGGCCATGAGCAAGAAGGTCAGATCATCGCCCAGCCGCAAGACCGCGATCGGCAATTTGACTGATTCCGGCAGCGGTTGGCCGGCGTCCAATAGCTTCAGGTACGCCTCCGCCCGCAGCCGGACATTGACATCCCCGCTCCGCGCGTCCTGCTCCAACTGTTGGCGGCCTGGCGGGACGGCCAGTGGCAGGGCGACTTCATCGTAGGACAGCTTGAAAGCCCCGCCAACAGGGCTCATGGGGCGATCCAGCACGCCGATGACGGCGCCGGCCAGTTCCAGACCGTGACGTTTGGCGTCGAGCAACCGGCCCCGCGGCGCAGGGTCGGAGTCGGCGCCCATGCCCGTAAGAAACATTGCCGTAGCGCCGGGCTGATGCGCTTCGAGGTGCTGGCGGGCGTAGGCCATGTATTCGCCCGAGACCACATACCAATCGTCTCCGCTGCGAACGGACGTGCCGTGGCAGGCGTAGCCGAAGAGAATGGCACGGACGGCACCGTTGGTTCCCTTGACCCGGAGTACGGGCACATCCCAGTCCGCCGGGCCGTCGGGGTTGTCGCCAAACACGACTTTTTCCCCCTGATACGCGCGGCGATTCATGGCAAAGGCGGCGCGACCCGAGCCGTACTCCAGTAATGCCGGCTGGCAATCAGCCAGCGCGGCGGCCACCACCTCCACCAGCCTGGCCTGCAACGAGCGGCTGTATTTGGCGATCGCGTCGTGCTCGCCCGCCGGTGGCGGCGTCATGCCCGGAAGCGTGTCGTCGAGCACCGGCGCTGAATGCGTGTGACTGGAGACGACGGCCACCGCGCCGCGAGCCAGTTGGAAACGGTCGGCAAGATGTTGCAGGACCGGTTGCATGAAGGCGCGGCTCACCTCGCAGTTGTCGAGGGCCACGAACACAAAGCGCTCTCCTGAGCGGTTCTTTAGAGCCATGGCCTGGACCAGCAGCGGACTGTCCAGCTTGTCAGCCGGCCGTTTGCGCGACGCGTAACCGGCCAGCCGGATGGGCAGTTCGGGGGTGATGTCGCGCACGGCAATGCCGACCTCAGGGGTCGCGTTCTCGGCCGCGATTCCCGGCGCCGGCAGAAAGGGCGCCAGGCACAGAGCCAGCCCGGCAACCAAGCAGCGGGGCACGAGGCTTGCCGGGTTCATATCAACTGCCAGCCGAGGAACATTCCTAGCCCTTGGCCAGCGCCGCGCTATTGGCCTGCACTTTGCGAATCGCTTCGATGATGTCGTCTGTGCTGCTGCGGTCGCCCAGGAGCATATTCTGGGTGATGGCAACGGTTGTTGCGCAAACCTGCTGGTTGCCTTTCAACTCCTGGAAGCTGTCGCGGTAAGCCTTCAGCCGCTCGGCGCCCCAGAGGCGCTTGAAACCTCGCGAGGCAATGGCTTCGTCAAGCACACCATCGAAATACTGCTCGTGATAGATGCTCCCGCACGGCACGCCTTCAGCCGAGACTGCCCGGGCGAACTTGTCGCGCGACAAGCCGTTACACTGCGCGGCGTCATAGCGGAACGCATAAAGATGCCAGGCGGGCCGGCTGTTCTCGGGCAGACGCAGGGGTGTTATGCCGGGAATCTTGCCGAGGTTGGCGGTGAGGTGGTCGGCGTTGGCGCGGCGGATTTCAGTCTCCTTCACCAGCTTGTCGAACTGCTGCATGAGCAGGACCGCCTGTGCCTGGGTCATCCGGTAGTTGTTGCCGCGGGTGAAACTTCCGGACCCCTTGTTCGTGCCGACCGCGCGCCCGCAGTTGTGGAAGGAGTCACACTTGTCGATCAGTTCGTCGCTCATGCCCGTAATCGCGCCGCCTTCGCCGGAGGGGAGGTGCTTGGATTCCTGGAAGCTGAAGCAGCCCAGGTCGCCAATCGTGCCGCACTTGCGGCCCTTGTATTCCGCCAGCCACGCCTGGCAGGCATCTTCGACCACGGCCAGCTTGTGCTGGCGGGCAATGGCGTTGATCGGGTCCATGTCGCACGGCATGCCGAAGATATGCACCGGCATGATGGCGCGCGTGCGCTCGGTGATGCGGCTCTCGATCGAGGCCGGATCCACGGTGAGCGTCGCCGGGTCGGTGTCGGCAAATACCGGCAAGGCTTTGCGGTCGAGGATGGCGTTGTAGGTGGCGATGAACGTGTAGGGAGAGACGATCACTTCATCACCAGCGTCCACGTCCATGACGTGCAGGCTGACGATTAGCGCCGTGGTGCCGCTGGCGGTCGCCAGGCAGCGTTTGGCGCCCAATAGATTGGCGTAGCCATGCTCGAAGTCCGACACGTGCCCGGCGGAGCCGCGAAACCATCGGCCACTCCGCCAGACCTTCAGCATCTCCGACTCCCAGTCTTCGCGCCATTGCGGCCATTTGGTCCAGCCGCCCTGGTGGACAGGGGTGCCACCGAGCAGGGCCGGTTTGGCAGCCTCGGCGGCAAAGGCCCTCGGGGCCTGGCGCGCGCCAAGCCAGCTCAGGGCAATGGAACCCGCCGCCGCCTTACGGATGAAACTGCGACGTGTCTCGGTCAGATTGTCTTTCATGGGTTTGTCTCCTGTGCGTAGGTATTGGAGGCGGACGCGATTGGCGCCGCCAATTTTGTATGCGCTCTCACGGCTGCGACATCTTAGAGTTGGCGGCGCGGGGAGGCAATGCCAATTAGCGAAGCTGCGCACGTGCGCATCTCACATTCTTCTGGAGCGCGGCCGCGGAGATCCGAAACCCGAAACCCGAAACCCGAAATCCGAAAGTGAAACGTGAAACGTGAAACGTGAAGGAAAGGCGAATGACAGGGCACGCTCCCCAGCTCACAGCTCATGTTTCACGTTGCTCCATCGCGCCGGGGCGGCGGCGCGACCCGTCGGCTAAAGTCGCCCTTCGGATTTCGGATTTCGGCCCTCCTTCGGTTTTCGGTTTTCGGATTTTCTATCTGGCCGAGGAGAGGGGGAACTGAACTCACGCCGTTTCCACGGTGCCAGGAGTTCTGAGCATGATACCCTCCAGACCAGGTTCCGATTCCCAGCGGCATTGGACATCAATGTCCGCGCTCCGAAACATGTAAGCTGCGCCCGGCACGCCGGCACGCCCCCACGCCGAAGTCCCGGCTGGACGATGGGCCGGCTCATGGTACAGTGGGACAGGTATGTCAATCGAAGCGTCTCCCGCGCCCCAGAAAATCAACCTTCGCCGCCCGGATGTCATGGCGGCGGTGCAAGCTCAGGTGCTGTCGCATTATCGCAGCAACCTGGTGGAGCGGATCCGCGCCAACGGCCATGTGCTATCCTCCGGCGATCTGACCATCAAGCTAGCGAAGGAATTCGGGTTCTGCTATGGGGTCGAGCGCGCCATTGATCTGGCGTATGCCGCTCGCAAGGTCTTTCCGGGCCAGCCTATTTATATTCTCGGCGAGATCATCCACAACCCGGAGGTGAACGACCAAATCCGTGCCATGGGCATCAAGTTCCTGTCCGGCAAAGAGAAGGACGCGGACATCGAGGATCTGAGGAAGGACGACATTGTCATCATTCCCGCCTTCGGGACAGAGGTCTCGATGCGGCGCCAGCTTGAAGCCAAAGGCTGCCGCTTTGTCGATACGACTTGCGGCGACGTGATGAGCGTTTGGAAGCGCGTGCGACAGTACTCGAAGGACAAGGTAACGAGCATTATCCACGGCAAGGCCTGGCACGAGGAAACGAAGGCCACCAGCTCTCAGACCATGGCCAACGGCGGCGGCCACTACCTCGTCGTGTTCACGCTGGCCGAGACCGACTACGTTTGTAACTATATTTTGAACGGCGGCGACAAGGTGACCTTCCTTGAGAAATTCAAAGGGGCCTATTCCGAGGGCTTCGATCCCGACCTGCAACTGCAGGCCATCGGGGTCGCCAATCAGACCACCATGCTCCGCGGTGAAACCGAAGAAGTGCAGCGGCGCTTGCGCCGGGCCATGCTGCAAAAATACGGCGAGGGAGAAATCGAGCAGCACTTCCGGTTCTTCGACACCATCTGCGGCGCCACGCAGGATCGCCAAGACGCCCTGGAGAAGCTGTTGCAGGAACCGATCAGTCTGCTGCTGGTGATCGGCGGATACAATTCCTCGAACACCTCCCATCTCGCGGAAATGGGCGAGGCGAAGCTGCCGACCTATTTCATCAAGAACGCCGCCAAGATGAGGTCAGACAAGCTGATTCTCCATTACGACCAGCACAAGAACCAGGAAGTCGAGACGACCAACTGGCTGCCGGCGGGCAAAATCACCGTCGGCATCACGGCGGGCGCCTCCTGTCCCAACAACCTGATCGAGGACGCCATCCGGCGCCTGTTTGAGTTGCGGGGCATTTCCGTGCAGCAACTGCTCGAGGCGTAAGGACGCGGACGGGACCAGAAGCCCGAAATCCGAAACCCGAAATCCGAAGGAAGGCCGAAATCCGAAATCCGAAGCGCCGGATAGGACGCAGGGAGACTGCCAGTTTCGGATTTGGGTATTCGGATTTCCTTCGGATTTCGTGCTTCGGTCTTCGGATTTCAGGGCTCCTTGGGCGCGATCACCAGCTTACCCTCTTTCACCTGGATTTCCTCAAGCCCCTTCAGCAGAGCCGCCGCCGACGGATCGTTGGTGAAGGCAAATGCGAGGTTCTGCTTGCGGATCTCCCGCAGATAGATCTCGGGGAGCGGCTCCCCTCTGACCTGAATGGTCTGCGGGGTGACCGAGAGACTGCCATCCCGGAAGGACAAATTGAAAGTGGCGCTGCCGTTGAGATAGCGGCTTTTGAACATGCTCAACCCCATATCTTGCAGCGGCACGCTCAACTCGCCCTTCAACTGGTCACCGTCGAGGCTGATATAGACCTTACCCTTAAACCCCTGCTCACCGCCGCTGGCGATCAGCGCGTTCAGCTCGTCGGCAGTCAAAGTCAGCGGCTTGGTGGCGTGGTGCTCGCGGACCGCCTGCTGGAACGACGCGAGCCGCTCTTTTGCCTGGGCCAGCTCAGCCGGCGACATCTGGATTGTTGGCAACTCCATCGGCTTGGGGTCCGTAAAGCGCACCACCAACTTCTTCACGTAGTACCACCCGAGCAGCAACGCTCCCAGCATCATCACCAACAACACGACGCCGGTGATGCAACCGTAGAAGCCACAGCCCCGGCGGGGTTTAGGGAGTTGATCGTTCATTTGGGTCCTTTGTGAAAGCGGAGTTTAGGCCGGAGCGGTGGCGGGAGGGGAATCCGCGGGGGCACGGCGGGTTTCGCGGCTGGTGCCGCCGGTGCGGGCGGCGGCTTGCTTTCCAGTTGGTGGACCTTCCCGGAGAGCCAGTCTTCGGCTTTGGCGACCGTCTCGCCGATCTTCGTTTCGGGGAACTTAATCCCGCCAATCTCAAAATCCGCGAGCGACTTCAAGGCATCCAGCGTGTGGCCCGCCGCGTCCGCCACCTCGTTCAAGCGCGCACCCATGGTGCCCAGGGTCTGATATCCGTTGACCAGCCATTCCACTTTGCCCGTCTCAATATCCAGCAGCAAGCCGTGCACGGGAATCTTCGGGCCGATGACCGGGCTCTGGCGCACGATGCCCGCAGCCTTGATCACGTTGGCCCGCTCGCTGGCGAACATGCCGAAGAACTCATTCACGTTGGAAGGCAGCAGATACCGCTCAATCCCCAGGGCGCGAAACCGATCAATCAACTCCATCGTCGTCGTCCGGCCGATCTGGCAATCGGTGTGGCCGATGATGGCGATTTCCTTGCCGCCCTTGACCGCACACGCCAGGGCCAGCGAGCGCATGGTGCTGCTGAGCGGGCCGGTAATGATGTTCCCCGCGTTGCGCAGCCAGATGAACTGCTCCTTGGGCACCCCGAGCACTTCCGGCAGCAGTGGATTGAGCCGCACGTCGATGCACGTCAGCACCACCACCGGCAGCTCGCTCGCGAAGTCCGCCGGGTGCAATCCGGCCTTCTGGTCGCCGGCCACCGCCCGGTGGTTGGCGTCGATAATAGCTTCGAACAGGCGCACGGTCCGAGCTCCTTCTTAGCTCTGCTTGTCTTCCCCCGCGCTCTTCTCCATCGACTGCTTCAGCCCGGGCACCTGTTCGAGCAGCTTCTCGAACTTGATGCCGGTCAGGCTCTCGATGATGGGCGGAAGCTGAGCCATAATCTGCGTCACGTCCCCGGTCAGCTTGCTCGCGCCGCCGCCCACGCCGCTGCCGGAGTTGATGATGATCATCTTCTCGGTCTTGGACAGCGGTTCGCTGATCTTGCCGGCGACCTCGGGCAGCACGCGGATGATCATCTCCACCACCGCCGCTTCGTTGTATTGCTTGAAGGACTCGGCCTTGACGCGCATCGCCTCAGCCGTCGCTTTGCCTTGCGCCTCGATGACGGACGCCTCGGCCAGACCGCGCGCCTTGTTCGCATCCGCTTCCGCCATACCCGTCGCCTTGACCACGTCCGCGGCGGCAAAACCGGTTGCCTTGGTGGCCGCGGCCGCCCCGGCGGCTTCGGTCTCCAACTGGAACTTGCGGGCGTTGGCCAGCGTCTCGACCTTGTAGCGCTCGGCGTCGGCGGGCTTCTGCACGTTCGCCTCCAGCTCCTTTTGCCGGCGCATGATTTCCTGCTGCTGCAGCTCGATCTGCTTCTGCTTCTCGACG
>CAIWJG010000916.1 GCA_903912925.1 uncultured Verrucomicrobia subdivision 3 bacterium
ACTCCGTGCCCATCGGGTCGCCGGAACACCGGGCCAGAGGCCCGGTTAACCGGCAGACCGGAGGTCTGCCCCACGTTCGGACCTGAACAGTTACGATGTTTTCAGAGCTCATGCTTAGAACAGCCCTGAGATCCGCCTCACGCTTTGGCTTTCCCGAGCGTCGGGGTCATGCCGACCAGGGACTGTGGCGTCTCGAACAGGACCGCTCGCGCCACTCCGATTGCCTCGTCGAAAGAGTATTGCCCCTGCGCCACCTTCTCCGCGAGGACCTGTGCCATTTGCTTGCGCACGATAATGGCTTTGGCGTAGCTCCACTCAGCGACGTATGCATCAGAGAAGAAGCCGACTTGCTTGTTGACGGGGACCATATCCAGCCGCTCGGCCATAACGTGGCGGATGGCGCCGGGAAAGAAGTTGTGCCACCAGAATCCGGCCAGACTGAAATTGGGCAGTTCCCGGCACATCGTGCATAGGGTTTGGTTCGCGTGCCGGCTGGCGACAAAGCATTGGAAGCGGAGCCGCGGGTGCCGGCCAACCATCTCTGCGAGCTGAGCCAGGGTCTTTTGGGAAATCCTGCAGGCGGTCTCGAACGGCAATGGCTCCGCCCCCAAGCTGAACTGAAACACGATGTCCTCGGCCCGTTTTTCCAGTGCCGCAAGCAAGCCCTCACCGATGTAAGCCGCGTAGATGTCCCGCTCCGCTGGGCCGGCTTGACCGCGGCGCTTAAGCGCGGCTTCCATCTCGCCGTCGGTAGGAAGCCGGTAGTCAATGTCGGTTGAAACGCCCGTCGCAGTGGAAATCACCTCGTCATAGGGAATGCTGTCCACATAATGCTGGAGCGCCACATGCACGTCCTCGACCGTTTTGATCGTGCGGTCCGGAGCGGGACGCGCGCCGCCGCCGATCGTGACCGGGGCTTCCGGGGGGCGCCCCCAGGTGCGCTCCAGATCATAAACCGCTGTGTCGAATTCGCCCCATTGGGTGCGCATAAACATCCCCCATTCCAACGAATACTGAAGGACGTCGTCCGCCTCACCCTTTCCGCGCCGGCAATATTCGGCGCAGGTGCGTTGAATATTCACGCGCTTCAGGATCGACCGCGCCCATACCCCGTCGTCAGCACGTTCGCGAATCAGATCGTCGAGCCGCTGCCAATTCCCTGGCGTAACCGGTTCATTCCAACCGTAGAGATCGCGCAGAATAGTGCGGACTCCCCACCAACCGCTCGTGTTCTGAATGAACCGCAGGTAGGGCAGCGCCTCCTGGATGCGTTGGTGGGCCTCCTCTTTGGTGGGCCAATTGGGAAACTGGGTGAGTCGAGCGCCGCTGGGACAACCTGCCGCGTAAAGGTCGCTCACCACCATGTGATAGAGCAGGATATCGTGCAGGCCGCGCGCGCCCAGGCGCGGGCCGCAAAGGTGCGTGTGGACATCCAGGACCGGCACTTCGGCCAGCGCCTGTTCTATAGCATCAACGACCGAGGATGTATTCATAGGGAGCAGTAAGGCGAATGCAGAATGCAGAATGC
>CAIWJG010000917.1 GCA_903912925.1 uncultured Verrucomicrobia subdivision 3 bacterium
AAAAGAGCAGTTCAACCACAGATGAACACAGATGGACACGGATTTGCAGCGTATTGCCGAGCAACCCCGCCTCACCCCCGCAGGGGAAACGCTGAAAAGCTGAAACCCAACCCATGCCCCCCGCCCTTTCCCATTTAAGCTTTTTAGCTTTTCAGTATTTCAGCTTTTGCCCCTGTGGTTTCATCGTTTCAACTGCCGTTTTTAGGTTCAACCGCAAAGAACGCAGAGAAGCAAGACACTTACGGCTCAAGAAATATTGCCAAAAGTGCGCGATTCCAGGGTATAGCACTGCAGAGACGCGGAGAGTCGCAGAGAGTTCTTCTTCTCGGCGTTAAGCCCGATTTTGTCTTGGTTGCGGCTTGGCCGCGCTGGGCCTTTGCGTTGGTTCAACTGCTCTTTTTAGGATAAACCTAAAAACAGCAGTTGAACAACAAAGAGACAAAGACGCAAAGGCTGAAAGACACGGAAGACACTGAGGTTTAGCTTGCTCCAGAACCTTCACCCAGAAGGTGAATCCAAATCAGCCTCCGTTTCCTGCTTCCCGCCCAATCTTTGTTTCTTCGTTGCTTTGTTGTTCATTTCTTAACCGCCGAATTTAGGATAAACCCTTGCGCCTTTGCTTCTTGGCGTCTTTGCGTTAATCCAACTGCCGTTTCCAGGTTCAGATGAGCTTGGTTATTCCGGGGACGGCCATCGGCGCGATGTCGAGCTTCATGTTCCAGTCAAGGTGCTCAGGCACCAACTTCTCCTGTGAATTGAGCGCTTGCTCCCAGGTGACCTCCTGGCCGGTGTAAGCGGCCATCCGCCCCATGATGGCCATCAGCGTGCTATTGGCCATCCATTCGCCATCGTTGATCGGCTTGCCGTTCCGAATGCTGGCAAACAGTTGGTCCTGCTGGTTTTGCCACGGGTTGGTCTTTGGCCTTTGGTCAGGCGAATTCTCGGCCTTCCTTTTGGCAACGCGTTCGACCCCCTCAAAGTCGAGGTCCGGCCCTTGGTAATGCCAGCTATCCTTGCCTTTGATGAATGGGGCAAACGACCCGAAAGTGGGGAACTTGCCAAAACCGGTGGTGCCGATGAGCTCATCGGAGCTATCCACGTAGCAGTGAGCAGTCTGGCGGTGCCCCACGAATGCGCGCACGTCGTCGGGGAATTCGTACACGACGAACATGTGATCGAAGATGTTGCCCTGGTGGTTGGGGGTCTGGCGTCCGCCCACGGCCACAGCCTTGAGCGGGGACTGATCCTTGAGTGCCCAGCCGACTCGATCCACGCTGTGACACGCTGCTTCTACGTAGCCATCGCCCGAAAGCCAGGTGAAGTTATACCAATTGCTCATCTGCCACTCCAGGTCGCCCATGCCGGCGGGGCGATCGACGGCTGGAGCCATTGATCTGACCGGGAAGCTATAGTGCCGGCCGTAAACTGCGCGGAGGTCGCCAATGGTGCCCGCGTGGATCCGTTGGTAGAACTCCCGGTTCCTGTCTGAGTAACGCAAGAAGAAGCCGGCCACCAGCGAGAGGTTCTTCGCTTTGGCGGCCTTGACGGATGCCAGCACCGAGCGGACGCCCGGCGCATCCGTCGCCATCGGCTTCTCGCAGTAGGCGTGCTTGCCCGCGTCAACGGCCGCTTTGAGATGAACGGGCCGAAAGCCCGGTGGCGTCGCCAGCAGGACGACGTCCACGCCGCTGGCAATCACCTTCTGGTAGGCGTCCAGACCCACGAAACATTGCCCGGGCGTGACCTTGACTTGGTCCGGGTGCGCCTTCTGCAGGTTCTCGAGGCTCGACTGCAAGCGGTTCTCGAACGCATCGCCCATAGCGGTCAGGACGACATTGGGGTCGGCGTTGAGGGCCTGGCTGGCGGCGCCGGAGCCGCGCTCGCCGCAGCCGATCAATCCGACGTGAAGCGTGTCGGAGCGTTGCCCGGCAACCAGTCTTTCGGACATAAGCGCCGGTGCCGCCAGCGCGCTGCCGACCAGCAGAGACGTCCTCAGGAAGTCGCGGCGTGAAGCGGTATTGTTAGATGAGGTATCCATACATATGGGATTCTAGACTAAAACGCCTTCATTGAGCCACCGGTTTATCACCGAGCGCGTAAAGCTTCTTCTGCGTTCGCAAATACAGCGCATCTCCTACCAGCGCGGGCGTGGCGAGAATTCGATCGCCAAAGTCCGCCTGATGGAGAATTTCGGGCTGGTCGCCCCCAGCTTTCACAACCGTGACCTTGCCGGCCAGAGAGGCGAGGTAAATGCGTCCATCGGCCGCCACCGGCGAGGCGTAGTAGTTCCCGCTCGCCTCCAGGCGCTCCTGCAGGTAGTAGGGTTTGCCGGTTTTGGCGTCCAATGAGGAAAGCATGCCGCCGTCCTTGACGGTATAGACCCGTCCCTGATAAAAGAGCGGCGAGGCTACATAGGGCAGGCCCCGGGTGAATTCCCAGGCGACGTGGGTCTGGGTGATGTCGCCGCGCCCGCCCGGTTTGAGGGCGACCATCACGTTTCGAGCTTTAGCGTTGCGAGCCATGAAGATATCCCATTCGGCTTTGGTGATCTTGCCGTCATGATCCACATCGATGGCGGTCATGGCATTCCGGTCACTCTCCGGCAATTCGTCCAAGCTGACTATGCCATCCTTGTTCTTGTCGAGTTTCTCCAAGGAAGAGTCCCAGGAGGGCCAGGGAGCATCGGCCTTGCCGGGTGACCACGCCGCGAAATACAGCCAGCCATCACCCACTACCGGCGTGGGGCAGGTGAAAGCCGCTACGCCTTCCGCCCTCCAGCGTTCCTTCCCGGTCTTCACATCGTAGCCCTTGAGTCGAAGGCAGCCAGGCACCACAACGTCGTCCGCATCGTCATGGTTCCAAATGATCGGGGTGCCGAAGCTTCCGGTCGCATCCGGACGAGGCGTTTCCCAAGCCGTTTTGCCCGTCGCCACATCTACCGCCAGAAGGGATGAGTTTTGGTCCTGGTCACGGTCCAAAATGACGAGCTGGCTCTCGATAATGGGCGAGGTGCCCGAACCAAACCCACAACCGCTCATGGCTACCGGCAAGCGGTGGCGCCAAAGTTCCCTCCCTTCCGGGTCGTGGCAAATTAAACCGAATGAGCCGAAGTAACTCACTACATGACGCCCGTCAGTTGCCGGTGTCGGTGCTGCGGGGTTGTTCTCGGTCTGGTTGAAGGCTTCAAGCTGCTCGGGTTTGAGTCCGCTTGACCAGCGCAGCATCCCGGTGTGCCGGTCATAGCACCGGGTCTGGAGTTGGCCTTCACTGAAGGTCGTCACGAAGATGCGTTCACCCCAGATGCAGGGCGAAGAAGGCGACCACGGCACGTCCATGCACCACAGGACGCAGTTGGTCGGGCCGATCTTGACGGGCGGCGTGGCGTGGGCGGCAACCCCGGAGCAATTGGGGCCGCGGAACTGAGGCCAGCTTGGCACCGAGACTTCGGCGCCCGGAACCAGGACGGCGAGGCCGCAGAACAAGGTCAACGCCACGAGCATCCTGGAGCCGGCTCGACACGAACTTTTCGCGGATGAGAGACGACCTTTAGCTAGCATGTTGCTCACGATAGGCGGAAGCGGCCTCAAGTCAACTCGACACTGGTCCACCCGGGCACTTGTGAAACGTGAAACGTGAAACGTGAATAACAACCAACGCCTCAAGTCAACTCAGCACTGGTCCAACCCAGCAATTCTCATTATGGCCATGTCAGCCCAAATCCGAAACCCGAAGGAAATCCGAGATCCGAAGGCCGCTTCCGCCAGCTCACCCTTTAACCTAAATTCGGCAGTTGATTTAACCGCAAAGA
>CAIWJG010000918.1 GCA_903912925.1 uncultured Verrucomicrobia subdivision 3 bacterium
ACTAAGTGAGATTACTTTAGCCCTCAAACCGAAATGCCGCATGCCTCGGAAATCGCCTCCATCAGACCCCAGCTTTGCGGGAAGCGAACCCCCACATGATCAACCACCGTTACAGCCACAGAAAACTCTGCGATGCGCACGGATGCAAAAGAACTGCTCATAATGTCTTGGGTTGAGGCCTGCCGCCGGGATACCCTGGGCGAGCGTTGTTCGATGAGTGTGTCATCCGTGGTCGGCGTTTTGCCCCGGCGCGCTTTTGCGCGCCGATGGTCGGTTACACCCACAGTGCCTTCCGGCGGTTGGTAGCGGAATTGGGTGGCTGCGGCGCGGTGTGGACGGAAATGCTGGCGGCGCGGCAGATCCTGAGCGAGAACTCCCGGAAGTCGCCCTGGCTGCGCCGCCGCCCCGAGGAAGGGTTTATGGTCTATCAGCTCATGCTGGGACCGGGTGACCCGTTGGAGCGGATTGTGGATCGGCTGGGAGAGGCGGGGGCGGAGGCGCTGGACTTGAACCTGGCATGTGGCTCGAGAGCGGCGCGCGCGTGCTCCGCCGGCAGCGCATTGTTTGAGGATTTGGACGCCCTGCGGACGGTTTTCCGCCGAGTGCGGAGACTCTGGCCACATGTGCTCACCGCGAAAATCCGGCTGGGTCGTGAACGCCCGGAATGGCGGCTGCGGTTTGCGGAACGGTTGCGGGTGCTGGAGGAAGCTGGGGCGGACGCGGTGGTGCTACACCCGCGGTTCTTCGAGGAGAGATTCAAACGCCGGGCCCGCCACGAGTTGTTCCCCTGGGCGGCCTCTTTGACGCGGCTGCCGCTGATCGCTAACGGCGACCTGAGTGGCCCTGACACGGCGCAGGCGCAGACGGAACACTTCGCCTCCGTGAGCGCGGTCATGCTGGGCCGCATGGCGCTGGTCCGGCCCTGGATCTTTGCCCACTGGGACAAGGCCGGGAGTGTGGACCTGGCAGCGATCTGGAGCAGGATGTGCCATTACCTGACCGAGGACTTCGAGCCTGCGTTGGCGTTGCGGCGGCTGCAGATGTTTACACGCTACTTCGCCGCCAATTTCAAGTTCGGCCACCAATTCAACGGGGACTTGGCCCGGGCCACATCCCTCGAGGACATCCAGCGGCGCGCGGCAAGTTTCTTTTCCCGGGGGCCGACTACCGTGCCCCAGCCGACCCTCGCGGGATTATGACTGGTTCTATCTTTCTTCGACGAACCAGGCTTCAACTCTCCTGCGCGCCCACGGTGTTTTGCGCAGAAACGTAAGACTGGACCTTACGCTCGGGTTGATTTGAAAACAACGGATGGGGATGCGATGTCCCATCTCAGCCCAACCATGCCGCGCGACCAGTTGTTTAACGATGCTCTCCAGCGTGATGCCGTGCAATGGATCGCGAGGATGTAGAACAGGTGGTGGCATATCATTGGGTTCTCAACACAATATTCGGCAGTGGACTTCGCCTCCAGGCCCTCACTGGTAATGCGGCGGCTTCTGCACGTTGGACTTGATACGTTCCAACTCCAGCGTTTGCATGGCGCCGGACTGCCGCTGGGTTTCCGTTCTGAGCCGGTCCAGTAGTTTGCCCTGCGCTATGACTACGTCGTTCAACTGCTCGACCTGATGTTCGAGGTGCGATTCCAGCCTGTCGATGCGCTGGGAGGTTGCGTCTGACATTCTGCATTTTGCCTCAGTAACCGCCTAAAGTCGAGCAGTGCATACTAAAATAGATTACCCCGCAGGTAAAACCGGCGTTTACAGTCGCATCGGCGGAATTCTTCGGGCAGGGTGTCGTGATTATGAAGACGTCTATGATGCGAATCCTGCGCTGGGGCGCGGGGTTGCTCCTGATGCTGGTTATCGCGCTGGTTGCGCGGGGCTTTTACGCATTTCGCGACCGAGTGCCGGGCTACGTGCTCGACTTGAAGATTGACGCCGCCAAGTCGCAGGCGGAACCACGTCCGCTGCGGGTTGGTTTTGGGCGCATAAAGATCAACCCCGATCTTTCCGACCCGAAGCATCCCGTATGGATAGCGGGCTTCAGTCAGCACCGGGCAGCCACGGCCATCCATGACGATCTGTGGGCGATCGCCTGCGTATTGGACGATGGCCACACCCGCCTGGGCATCGTGGGATTGGATGCGATCGGCTTCTTCCACGATAACGTAGTTGCCGTCCGCAGCCGTTGCGCCGCAGAGTGGAAGCTGGATTATACGGTCGTTTGCGCAACGCACAACCACTCCACACCGGACCTGATGGGATTATGGGGAAAGGATGTGCTGCACACGGGCGTGGACCCGCGCTACCGCGAGCAGGTGATCGCCGCGGCCGTGAAAGCACTGGGCGACGCGGTTGCCGCGCTGCAACCCGCACGCGTCGCCTTCCATGAAATCGTCGTGTCCCCGGACGGACTCCTTGAGGACACACGGAAACCGATCGTCTTTGATCCGAATGTTCGCGTGATGCATTTCACCAGCGCGACCAACGGGGCCACGATCGGGAGCCTGGTCGGTTGGGCCGACCACCCGGAGACGCCGTGGGCACAGAACCCCGAGCTTACCGCCGATTACTGCGGGGTCCTGCGGGACACTCTGGAGAACGGCTTCAAACCCGAGGGCCGTCCACTGGCGGCAGGCGTTGGCGGCATCCATCTTTTCATCAACGGCGCCGTCGGCGGGCTGATGACGACGCCCCCGGACGTGACCGTGCGCGATCCCTGGTTGCAGCAGGACTTCAAGGAACCCTCGCACGAGAAATCCCGTGCCGTTGGCCATCAAATTGCCGCGCGCATTCTGCCGGAACTGGCCAAGACCAATTCGGTGACGAGCGAGTTTGCGCCCATTGGAATTCGCGCGCGCACCATCGAAATGCCGGTGGATAACATTATGTTCCTGGCGGCAGAGTACCTGGGCTTGCTTGACCGCGGGCAGGCGCATTGGAAGAAGATGCGGACGGAAGTCGCGCTTCTGACGATCGGGGAGGCCAGCATCGCGTGCGTGCCCGGCGAGATATATCCCGAGATTGTCAATGGCGGCATCGAACGACCGCCCGGCGGCGACTTTGACATCGCGCCGGTGGAGGTGCCGCCTCTGCGTGAACTCATGCCGGGCCGCATCAAGTTCGTGTTTGGCTTGGCGAATGACGAGCTGGGCTACATTATTCCCAAGAGCGAATGGGACGAGAAGCCGCCTTACATTTACGGCGCCACCGAGCCTGTTTATGGGGAGGTCAACTCCTGTGGGCCGGAGACCGCGCCGCTGCTACATTCCGCCCTCGCTGAGCTGTGCCGGGAAACAAATACCGGGGGATCCTCGAATAAGGCTTCCTCGTCATCGGTATTGCCCGCGACGAAGTAGAGCCTGGCACCTGTTCTGGTTTGAACGCTGGCGGATCGCAAGATCGGGCTGGTGTCACTTATCGCGTTGGATACGCCTCGCCAAGACCTCGGCAACCTGATCCACCACCTTTGCTGATGGGTAACTGATTCGACTACCTGCTCGGCGACCAATGGGTGTTATCCAGGAGCTCGATGCCTGGTTTGGAAAAGCGGATACGGCGGGCTTTGTAAAGATTGCCCAGGGCTTGTTTGAAGGCCTTCTTGCTGGCGCCGAAGGTCTTGCGGATTGCCTCGGGCGGGCTGTCGTCGTCCAGATCCAGCCGTCCCCCGCCGTCCTTGAGGGCCTGGACGATTCGCGAGGCCAGCGGCGCCACGCGCCGGTAACCGGCCTGGTCGAGGCTCAAATCAATCTTTCCGTCGGGTCGCAGCGCGCGCACAAACCCCTCGAATTTCTGGCCGATGGCCACCGGGACAGAAATGCCTTCGTGGTAAAGCAAACCGGGGTGCTTGCCTTCCACCAGGGCCTTGTAGCCCAAGGGGGTTTGGTCGGTGATGAGGAACTCCACCCGTTGGCCGCTCCGGTAGTTTGGCGGCTCGAGTGCCGAGTTCCGCCCCAGTTTCATGGAGGCAACAATTCGCTGGGTCTTTTCGTCCAAATAGACCCGCACAACCACATCCTGACCCACCTGCACCGGGCCGGTCTGCTCTCGGAATGGCAACAACAGATCCTTGGCCAGCCCCCAGTCTAAGAAAGCGCCCACCTGGCGGTTGATGCTGATGACTTTTAACGTGGCCACCTCCCCAACCGTGGCGCGCGGAGTTTCGGTGGTGGCCACCAGCCGGTCCTCCGAATCCCGGTAGATAAATACGTCGAGCCGAGCGCCCAACAGAACTCCCCGGGGCACGTAGCGATTGGGCAGGAGGATCTCACCGTGCGTGTCGCCATCCAGGTATAGCCCCGAAGTCGAGTCACGGAGAACCGTCAGTGTGTTACGTTTGCCGATAGTGGCCATGTGAGCGGTGAAACGTGAAACGTGAAATGTGAAGGGACCGTCAGTGTGTTGCGTTTGCCAATAGTGGCCATGACCTACAGCTTAAGCCTAAGCCCCACTTCTGCGAAGGCCAAAGTTGTAAATTCGGCGTTTACTGGTCGGGCGACCTGAATTCCTGTGATCATCACTTCCGAAGGGTGCGCCTACCGAAACATCAACCGCAAGAACTTTGCCTCGTAGGGCTTGAAGGTCAGCGACTCGACGCCCGGTTGAATGGGTTGCTCCAGCACGTTCACTTCGTCGGCGCCTTGGATTCCGGCCGCCGCAGGGATTTCCTCTTCCGTGATCGTGGCCGGTTTGCCTTCCACTTCGCGCAAATGCAGGAGTATGCCGTCGCCATTGCGGGTCGGACGGGCTTCCACGATCACAACGTTTGGCAGAGTGACGGCCAGGGCGGAGAGTTTCTGCGGCTCGCGCAGGCCGCCGGTCTTCACCGGCGGCAATACGCGCGTGGCCAGGGGAGTCCGGCTGCCCCAGCCGAAGCGCGTGGCGAACGCGCGGCTCGTGTCCTTCGTCGAGGTCAGGTAGTAGTTGAACTTGAACTCGCCATCCTGTTCGGTGCGGAAGTTGGTGAACCAGTAGTTGTTCATCACCCACGAATAGACGTGCGGCTTCTCCACCCGCGTCACCGGCTGCCATTTGCCGAGGTTGAAATCGCCCAGTTGAACCAGCGGCGCCTGCTCGCTGCCCACGACGATCTGTCCGTCAGCATTGCCGATCGAGATGAAGCTTTGCAGCGTTTGCCAGTCGGAAGCCGAGCCGGGGATCTGGTCTTCGCCGGGCCTGACGCAGCCGCCCTGGGCTTCGTAAAGCATCTGGCTGTTCGGCGACTGGAACGGGAGCGCGACATACACCGCCTCGGGCGAGCGAATCGGCAACTTGCGGACGGCGAAGCGCAGCTCGATGCGCTTCTCCGTGTCATACAAGCGAATCTCCGCGCGCACGCCGCTATTGGTGGCGCAGCCGTCCAGGTCGGCGGTGAGGAGCAGGCTCTTCCAGATCGGGCCGGTGGCGCCGGGCTTGACCGTCACATTACGCACCGACGTGCGCTTGAAACTGCTCGGCTTGAAGTCGCGGCGGCCCGGCATCGTTTCGTAAATGCACTGGCCCAGGCCCCACGCCGCGCCCGGGTCCGCCAGCTCCTTGCCGGTTTCCTTGTCCACCAGGCTCTTGATGGCGCCTTTGTCGGCGTCGAGCGTGAGCTTGTAGAAGTCGTTCTCCAGCGTGAGCGAATCCGCGCCGGAGGCGTCCTTTGCGCGCGGCTGGTCGCTGGTCTCGATCCGCAGGATCTTGAAGCCGAGCGGCGGCACGTCGCGCACCCACAGGGCCCAGTAAGTACCTTCGGAACGCCGTTCCATGGCTTGCACCGCCACCGGCTGAGCGCCGTCGAGGATGCGGAACGCGCGATCCGGCGGCAGCATCTCGTGGTCAATGAACACCCGCACCAGGCCCGAACGCGGCCAGTTCAATGTGTTGCAGACCGCCAGCGTGGGCACGTCGGCGCGGGGCAGGAAATCCTGCAACAGCCCGAACGCCTCCTCGCGCAGGAGACTGGAATCTTTCACTGCGCTCCAGGCGTACGACCCCTTTTCGCCCCACTGCACCTGCGTATTCTCGGCCAGCGGATCGGTGATGCTCTCGGCGGCGCCGTAAGTGTGTTCGTGGTAGAAGAGCAGATTGTCCTGGATGGCGCCAGCGCGCTGCATGGTCTTGGGACTGATCTGGGCGCCGAAGATGGAGGCCATGGCCAGCAGGCCGTGATTCACCTGCATGGCGGTCTCGGTTTCGCGCGCGGCGGCGGTCTCCCTGGCAGCGGAGCCGAAACCGTCGGTCCACCAATCCGGCCAGGCCTGGCGATGCACCGGCAGCTCAGCGCCGTGCTCCTTTTCGACATAAGCCAGGAACTCCTGCGACGTGGAAAGCCGCAGCTTCGGCCAGGCGTATTTCTCGTTCCACGCCTTCACCAGGTCGCACTCGATGACCGCGGGCGGCGAGTTGTCCGTATGATAGCCGGAGAATTGCACGCTAATGCGGTCGAACGGATAGCTGCGTTGTTCCAGCGAGATCAGATACTTGTCGAGGTAGGGTTTGAACTTATCGAGGTTCCCCTCGTGGATCTTCCACATGTTCCCGAGGTGGTAATGGTCGGCGCGATAAGCCAGCACGCGTTTGCCCGAAGGGGACTCCCACCAGAAGGTCGTCGGCTTGTCGAACGGCAGGATGGAGCGCGTCTTGTTGACGCCCATCGTGAGGTAGCGGATGCCGCAGTCGCTGAAGTAATCCACCAGGCACCAGCCCGCGCCGTTCACATCGTTCTGCATGGCGGTGTGAACACTGAGGCCGAAGTCGTCTTTCATCTCCCGCAGCGGTTGCAGCAGGGCGGCCAGCGCGCTTTCGGTGGCGATCTCCGACATGTTCAACATCAGGCCGCAGAGTTCGACGCGCCCTTCCGCGACCCGTTTCTTGAGGCGCTCGATCTGCTTGGCCGGGCGGCCCTTGAGGTACTCGCGCACCGCCCAGGAAGTCTCGCATGTCCAGCGAAAGCGAGCGTCTTCAGGATAGCTGTCGGTGAGGTCGCAATAATCCAGCGCGTAGTCAATGTAGCGGAGGTGCTCGGGGAGAATCTCTGTTTGCGGCCGTGTGTAGCCGATATCCGTGTGCGTGTGCTGGGTCAGATAAACGCTCCACTTGCGCGGCGGCTGAAGCGTGAATGGTCCGAAGTCCCGCTGCTCCGCGGGCGTCTCGATCCGCACCGTCACCGGCGTGGCCGCGGTGAACGGCGGCACTTCCAGGTCCAGGGTCTGCTTTCCCGACTCGATCGCCGCCACGGTCTTGATCCTGGGCTCTGGCCACGCCGGGGAAGTCAGGCGCACGGTCACATTGGAAAGCCCGGCGGAATCAATCGAGGCGACGAGCAGGTTACGCTCACCCTCCGACGTCTTAAGCACAAGCGGCGATACCGCCAGGCGCACCGATTCAATGGTCGTCTTGGCTGGCGCGTTCGGTGCCTGCGCGCGGACGCCCCCAGCGGAGGCGATGAGCAAGCAAAGCAGGGCGACGAGTCCGTGCGAAGCGCGGTGGTGAGTTGAAACCGACCCGGCGGTTAGAATCGTAGTCTTCATGATGCGGTGATGTTGGTTCGTCCAAGTGCTTCGGGCAAGCCACAACCGTAGCCCGAGTCACCCTCTCATTAATACCCAACTTCAGTTGGGTGAACCACGCCTCCCGCTGCGGCCCAACCGTTTCAACGGTTTCCACTGGCTCAGGAGGGCATTTGGCATTGCTCCGGTAGCGCTCTGGGGGTACTCTGGGGGCGGTCTGACGTGGATCGAGCAAAGCTCTGATATTAAGTGGCTTACGACATTTAAGGCGGATACCGCTCACCTTGGGCGGAAGTTGGCGATAGCAGGACAATCGTCCGGATGGCGGCAAGCTGAATAGCTCGTCAAAATGGGACTTTACAGCCGAACGTAGGTGGACTAAATCTGGCTGGTTGAAAAGAATTCTCGAGCCCGCACATTGAAGACATTGAACACTTTACACTTGCTTGCGTCAAAGGAGTGATGAGTCGGACAAGAGTCATGCTCGGTTTTTTGCTGCCAGCCTTGTGGATGTTGGCAACCGGGTATTGTTTTCTCTATTCCATGAGCGAACATGCTGGCGACCGCTACGGCGCTTCCATTCTTGCCGCTCACCCCGGCAACCGCCTTCCCGTCCAAGCAGGATGTTCATTCGAGCAATCGGCTCGATGCTG
The DNA here is from genome assembly GCA_903912925.1 of uncultured Verrucomicrobia subdivision 3 bacterium. GTDB lineage: Bacteria > Verrucomicrobiota > Verrucomicrobiia > Limisphaerales > UBA8199 > PALSA-1440. The sequence goes on from CAIWJG010000918.1 coordinate 8,149, forward strand.
GAGTCGCCGGGATTGGGTCGATTCTGGGCCGGATGGATTTCCCCCATTTCTTGCTGCTTCCGATTGGGCGCTCCCCAGCTTGTTGCAGGGTGCCGTCCCTGGCACGCTTCCCGATGGTCCACTTGGCTTAGCCAAGGGTTGGCAGTTTCGCTGGCGCACGGCGCTAGAGCCGCGCGCTCCCTCTTCGGTTTCCTGATTCTTCTCCCGCTCTGTCTTAGCGTGCCACTTGCGTGGTACGCCCAGCGGGGATGACCTCCACACCAAGCCAGAGCCTTGGCAAGACAGAGTACTCGAGACCACGACATCCGTGGGACGCACAATGACCAATACCTTTCACTGAGAGAAATTATGAAATTGAACATGACAGCAATGCAGATTCAGCGGCACAAAACTCACCCGCGCAGCGCTGAGTACAAGCGGGCGCGCCAAAAACCAAATCCCTATCAGTAATAACCACTAAACCTTGGTTCGACTCGTTCCACCTTAATCAAAACAAACAAAGACCAACTACCGCATGAAAATGAAGAGTCTCCTCCTTGCTGCCCTCGCGATGACGCTGTCCCTGACAGGCGCGAAGGCCATCACCTTCACCAATGACACCGCCATCGGCGCCGGGAACACGGCTTACGATGGCCAGGAGGTCGCCGTCAGCGGCTGCACGCTGACGGTGGACGGGGTTCACAGCTTCGCCTCGCTGGTGCTCGCCGGCGGCGCGGTGCTCACGCATTCGCCGGCCCCGGCGGGCGAGACGAACAACCGGCTCGATCTGGCAATTGTCGGCGAGTTGACGATTGACGCTACGAGCCGCGTGGATGCGAGCGCCAAAGGCTACGGCTCTGGGGCCGGACCGGGGGCCGGAAATGGCGCTGCCAATGCGTCTGGAGGCGGACACGGCGGGCCGGGTGGTAACGCCTTTGGGGCGGGCGGAATGAGTTATGGCGATCTGCTGGTGCCAACGATGTGGGGCAGCGGCGGCGGAAACATGGATCAAACAACTCCCGGGGGTGCGGGCGGCGGCTGGGTCCGCCTCAGTGTCGGCGGTGCCTTGATCGTGGCCGGCCAATTGACCGCCAATGGCCAGAGCGTGCTGGCGAGCGGTGGCGCGGGCGGGAGCATTCAGGTCAACGCCGGGACGCTGGCTGGGAGTGGCAGCATCACGGCCAATGGCGGGAGCGCCGGTAACGCCGGGTCCGGCGGCGGCGGCGGTGGGCGCATCGCGCTTTATTACGGCAGTTCGACGTTCAGTGGCGGGTTGACGGCCCTGGGCGGCTTCAGCGCTTCGGCGAACAGCGGGGGCGCGGGCACCCTTTACACCAAGGTCAACAGTCAGAGCGTGGGCGACTTGCTGCTCGACAACACCGGGCGCACGAACGCCATGGAAACCCCGATCACATCGCCCGTTGTGTACCGGCTCACGCTTACCAACGCCACGGCGTACGTGACCGCACCCCTCACCCTCACCAGCCTGCGTGTCAGCGCCAACAGTGTCCTGACTCACCCGCCGGCGCAATTGACCGGCCTGATTATCACGGTAGCCAGCGATGCAAGCATTGACGCCGGCGGCTCGATTTCGGCCGACCGCAAAGGCTACGGCCCCGTGGCCGGACCCGGTGCCGGAACTAGTTCCGGTTACTATCCGTCTGGCGGCGGACACGGCGGGCCGGGCGGTAATGCCTATGGTGGTCCCACAGGCGGAGTGAGTTATGGCGATCCGCTCGCTCCCACTCAGTGTGGCAGCGGTGGGGGCAATTCAATGGGCTTCGGAACCGGCGGGATGGGCGGTGGTGTCATCCGGCTCGACGTGAGTGGCTTGCTCACGGTGGCCGGTCAGTTGACCGCCAATGGGGAGAGCGGGAGGTCGAGCGGCGGCGCGGGTGGAAGCATTCAGGTCAGCGCCGGGACGCTGGCTGGGAGTGGCATCATCACGGCCAATGGCGGCAGCCCCG
>CAIWJG010000919.1 GCA_903912925.1 uncultured Verrucomicrobia subdivision 3 bacterium
TATTGCTCGTCGGCGGGGCTGGTAACTTTGTTGGCTACAAACCGGATGTCGCGCAAGCCGATCTCTGCGCCCAACCGCGCTACGCGGTGTGCGGAATCAATGGCCCGCTGGCTCGGCTCGACCATCACCAGAAGCGTATCCACTCCCCGGGCTGTCGCGCGTCCCAAGTGTTCGATGCCAGCCTCCATATCCATGACCAGGGCATCCTTGCGATGGAGCACGAGGTCCGACACGAGCGCCTTTATCAGCACGCTCTCCGGGCATGCGCAACCGGAGCCACCGGCTTCGATTGCGCCCAGCACCAGCAGCGTGATGCCTCGCAAATTCGTCCCAAACCCCTCCGCAATGTCGGACACCTCGGGGTTGAGCTTAAACATCTGGCCATACTGTTTGACCTTTGCCCCCGTCCGTTCCTCGATCAGTTCTTTCTGCTTCGAAATAGGTATGATGCGGCTCGATTCTTCCTGCGAGGCTCCCAGCGCTGCCGCCAGGTTCCCGTCCGGGTCGGCATCCACTGCCACCACTCGCCAGCCCTTTCCCGCCATCAACAAGGACAGCGCCGCGGCCAGCGTGGACTTTCCCGTGCCGCCCTTGCCTGAGATGGCCAGCTTCATCGGGGGCCTTTAGCGGGAGGCTCAAGGCATTCCGGCCCGTGTTTGCACCATTCCGTGCAACCCTGGTCAATTCGCGGATTGCGCACTTCTTTGCGACACCCGGAACATGCGCGGACGGGTTCGTCCTTCCAGAACTCGATCTCCCCGCCGCAATGCGGGCAGGGCGCCGTGAAGATATCCTCCGGCTTCCAATACCGCATGTCCTGACCTGGGCAACGAGACTCGGAGCTCACTTGCGCAATCCATCAACGGCTTTTCGTATAGCGCTGATATGCGCCGGCGTGGTCCCGCAGCAGCCGCCTATGATATTCGCTCCCGCCTCGACGACCGCTTTGACCCTGGCCGCCATTTCTTCGGGGCCCTCAGGGAAAACGTCCACGCCGTTGATCGGCTTCGGCAGCCCCGCATTGGCATGGACCAAAATGGGCGTCGCGCCCGCCGCGGCCCGCATCTCCTTCACTATCTCCAGCATGTACTCCATCCCATTGCCGCAGTTGGGCCCGACGACATGCGCGCCCGCCTTGATCGCTTCCTCCGCCGCCTTGGCCGGCGAGAGCCCCATCATAGTGCGGTATTGACCTTTGGCGCCCCGTTGGAACGTGAAGGTGCAGATGACCTCGCATTTCGTGTTCTCGCGGGCCGCGCGAATCGCCAGGGCGGCCTCGTCCGCCGCGCTCATGGTCTCGATGCACAGTGCCCGCGCGCCGCCTTTGGCCAGCGCTATCGCTTGTTCCTTGAACGCGGCGTAAAGTTCTTCCTCCGTCACCTCGCCCGTCACCAGCATCTTCCCCGTCGGCCCGATCGAGGCGATTACCCAGCAGGAGGAGCCGGCCGCCTGGCAGGAAATCTGCGCCGCCGCCTCATTGATCTCCGCCATGCGATCGGCCAGGCCGTAGAGTTCCAGCTTGTAGCGTGAGCCCCCAAAGCTATTCGATTCGATCATGTCCGCGCCGGCATCCACGTAGCTGCGCGCGACGTCCAGCACTTCCGCCGGACGGTCAATGCACCAGAGTTCGGGACATTCTCCCGGTTTGATGCCTTTCTTCTGGAAAAAAGTGCCCCACGCCCCGTCGGACACCAAAACTCTGCCTGATTGAACAGCTCCTAGAATAGTATCGTTTTTCATAAGTACATGCCGGTTCTAACTTTGACCGAAGGATACCAGAGCCGCGCTCAGACGGGAATGAACAAATCCCGGAATAGCATGAAGGAATCCACGGTTGTTCGGCCCCACCCTGAAGCTTCTACTCTCGACTATGCTCGCAAAAGGCTGGGAATGCGGCTGATCCAACAAAAAAGGCCCTAAGACGCACGTCTCAGAGCCGTAAATTGGTTGCGGGGGCTGGATTTGAACCAGCGACCTTCAGGTTATGAGCCTGACGAGCTACCGGGCTGCTCCACCCCGCGATCCGCCCATAATCTACGGGCTTCTCAAGCTCTCCACAAGCCTGGAATCGCGCGCTCCAACCGATTGTGCGCAGCTCACATTTTTCCACTGTTGCAGGCACGGGTGACTGGAGCGCGGACATTCTTGTCCGCCGTTGCGTGATGGTCA
>CAIWJG010000920.1 GCA_903912925.1 uncultured Verrucomicrobia subdivision 3 bacterium
AAACCGTTGAAACGGTTGGACCGCAGCGGGGGCGTGGTTCACCCAACTGAAGTTGGGTGTTAATGAGAGGAAGACTCGGACTACGGGTTTCGGATTCGGGAACCGGGCTTAACGCCGAGACGCAGCGCGGCCAAGCCGCAGCCAAGACCAAATCGGGCTAAACGCAGAGACGCAGAGGAACGCGGAGAAACGCAGAGACAAACTACTCTCGGCGAACCTCGGCGAATCTCTGCGCCTCGGCGTTAAAGGGTGAGCTGGCGGAATCGGCCTTCGGATTTCGGATTTCCTTCGGATTTCGGATTTCGGGTTTCGGATTTGGGCTGCCATCGCCATCGCATAATGAGAATTGCTGGAGTGGGCGCGGGTTGGCTGGACGGTGTGTCCGCCGTTCGGTATGCTGCGGGTCAGTGGAAAGCATTTTAGCAAAGGCGCTGGGCCAGGATGTGTCGCAGTTAGCCGCGGCAGAGAAGCGCGATTTGCTGTCGCGCCTGCTGGGGCGGCTGGCGCATGAGGTGCGCAACCCGCTCAGTTCGCTGGATATCCACGTCCAGTTGCTGGAGGAAGACCTGGCTTCGCTGGCGCCGCAAATGCGTGAGCAGTTGGCGCCGCGCCTGGAGATCATCCACGGGGAACTGCACCGGCTGGAAGGCATCGTCCAGCGCTTCCTTCGGTTAGCCGGACCGGCGGGGGTGGACTTGGAGCTGGTCGAAATCCCCAGGATTCTCTCGCACGTGTGCGAGCTGCTGCGGCCGGAAGCGGCGGCGCGCGAAATCGAAATCGCGGCGCGCGTGGATGATTCGCTGCCGCCAGTGATGGCTGATCCGGTCCGGCTTACCCAGGCCTTGCTGAATTTGTTGATCAACGCCATCCAGGCTGTGGAGCGGAAAGGCCGGGTGGAAGTCAACGTGGCCCTGACCGATGGCGTCGTGTGTGTCGCCGTGAGCGACAACGGGCCGGGCATTCCGCCGGAGAAACTGGCGGCCATCTTTGAGCCGTATTACACGACGAAATCCGAAGGGAGCGGGCTGGGGCTCTGGATCGCCCAACAAATCGCCACCGCGCACGGAGGCAGTTTGCAGGCGCAAAACGGACCGGCCGGCGGGGCGGTGTTGACGATGCGCTTGCCGTTGAAGCGAGAGGGAGCGTCGGGCTGAACCGCGGCAGAGCCGCAGCCAAAGAGTTCAATGGGTTACCTGAGTTACAGAGGTTGCATAGGGCAGAGAGAATCGGCGCAGGCTGCGGAGATTCATAGGGATATTAATACGAAGGCACGAAGCAGATGGATAAGTCGAAAGTTAAGATACTGGTAGTCGATGACGAGCAGGGGTTGTGCGCGGGGGTGCAGGAGGCCTTGCGGCGGGAGGGGTATGTGGTGGACGCGACGACGGATGCGCCGGCGGCGCTCAAGCTGGCTCAGAGCCGCCTCTATAACCTGGTCGTTTCGGACATCAAGATGCCGGGGCTCAGCGGCCTGGAACTGCTGGCGCAGGTGCGGGGGTTCAGCCGGGACACGCTGTTCATCCTGATGACGGCCTACGGAACCGTGGAGAGCGCGGTTGAGGCGATGAAGCAGGGCGCGTACGATTATTTGCCCAAGCCGATTGATATGAAGCGGCTGCGGGCGCTGGTGCAGAAAGCGCTCGAGTTCCAGGCGGTGGTGGCGGAGAACAGCGAGCTGCGGCTGCGCTTGCACACGCGCGCGGAGACGGGCCTGCTGGTAGGGGGCTCCGAACCGATGCGGGCCGTGGCGCGGTTCATAGCGGAGGTGGCTAACAGTGACGTGACGGTCTTGATTGAGGGCGAGAGCGGCACCGGCAAGGAAATCGTCGCCCGCTCCATTCACGCGCAAAGCACCCGGTGCAATCGTCCGTTCATTTCGGTGAACTGTGCGGCGCTGGCGGAGCAGTTGCTTGAAGCCGAGCTGTTCGGGCACGCCAAAGGGGCGTTCACCGGTGCGGTAGCCAACAAGCCGGGGCGATTCCAATTGGCGGACGGCGGCACGCTGTTTCTGGACGAGATTGGCGATCTCTCGCCGAAAGGGCAGGGGGACTTGCTGCGGGTGCTGGAGGACGGCGCGTTCCGGATGGTCGGCGGCTCCGATTTGATCCGTGTGAATGTGCGGGTCATCGCCGCCACCAACAAGAAGCTCGGCGAGGCCGTGGCCGAGGGGAAATTCCGCGAGGACCTTTTCTACCGTTTGCAGATTGTGCCGATTGTCATGCCGCCGTTGCGGGAACGGGCGGAGGATATTCCGCTGCTGATCGAACGGTTCTTCGAGCAGTTCACGGCTAAACACAAGCGGCGGCACAAACGCATGTCGGCGGAGGCGTTGCAGCTTTGCCAACGATTTCCGTGGCCGGGCAACGTGCGGCAGCTTCGCAACGTGATCGAGCGGGTGGTCATCACCTGCCGGGAGGTCGAAGCGGGCGTCAGCCACCTGCCGGATTTTCTGCGCGACTACGATCAAAACACAACCACCTTCACGGTGCGGCCGGGCACGCCGCTGGCGGAGGTGGAGAAGCTGCTGATCCGGCAGACACTGACCCATGTCACCAGCAACCGCGAGGCGGCCGCGCGGGCGCTGGGCATCAGCCGCCGGGCGCTGCAATACAAGCTCAAGCACTACGGGCTGTTGGAGGGTTCGGCCGCCGGCGAACCGCCTGCCCCACCCAGCGAACTGCTGGGGCCGAGCTGACCCTCAGCGCTGACGTTCTTCAGGCTCAACTCCCGCGGCAGCCAGCCCGTAGGCACCCACAAGCCAGGAGGCCGCGGGATAGTCTCGATTGTGCCTCGATTGTTCCTCGATTGTTCTTCGATTGTTCTTCGATTGTTTCTCGACTGC
>CAIWJG010000921.1 GCA_903912925.1 uncultured Verrucomicrobia subdivision 3 bacterium
CGCTGGTCGTGAAATGGGAGGGGGATGGGAGCATGGGCGGTGCTTCGGTGTTTCGGTGTTTCGGTGTTTCGGTGTTTCAGCCTTCAGCCTTTCATTAGACGCCTGGCACATAGCCCTTGCCGAACGTGGCGGTGGACCGGGTGCGGAAGTCGGATATCAGCGACATCAACGAGGTCGTGCCCCCATCCGCAACGATGGTCTGGCCAATGATGTAGCCGCACTCGTCAGAGCACAGGAAGACCGCCAGCCGGGCGATCTCCAGTTTCAGCCCGGACCGCCCCAGGGGCACTTTCTCGGCGGCCGTCTTTTGGGCGTCCGCCTCGTTGAAACCGGGAAGCACCTTGTAATAGTTCTCCACCGTCACCCAGCCCGGCGCGATGGCGTTGACGCGGATGCCCTTGTGGGCCAGCTCCACCGCCAGCGAGCGGGTGTATGCGACAATGGCCCCCTTGGTGCCGGCATAGACGGAATGTTCGGGCGCGCCCGAGACGCCGTGAATGGAGGTGATGTTGCAGATCGCCCCGCCGCCGTGCTTGAGCATGTCCTTCACGACGGCTTGCGTCAGGAAGAACTGGGCCCGGGTGTTGACGTGGTACACCGTGTCGAACTGCTCGGGCGATACCTCAAGGAAGGGCTTGTTGAAAGTGATGCCGGCGTTGTTCACCAGGCAATCAACACCGCCCAGGAATGTGACAGCCTGCTCGCCAAGTCGCGCCGCTTCTTCCACCTGGGTGAAGTCGGCTTTGAAGGCCTCGGCCCGCCGGCCCAGCGCACGGATCTGGTCCACGGCGGATTGGGCGCCCTGGACATCGTGCGCGTAATGCAGGGCCACGTCGGCACCCCGACGGGCAAACTCAAGGGCAATCTCCTTCCCGATCCCGGTTCCAGAACCAGTGACGAGCACACGTTTACCGAGCATCTGTAATTCAGCACTCATAAAAACGTTCAAATTGGGGCGAAAAGCTACTGCGCTTTCCCCACTGGACACTACAATAGGGTGCGGCACAATGAACGTAAATACATATTTGCTATGAACTCGAAAATAGTGGTGACCGATTACGCCTTCCCGGATCTCAGCATCGAACAGGCCGTCCTCGCGGGCTGCGACCTCACGGGACGGCAGTGCAAGACGGAAGCGGACCTGATTGATCTGTGCAAGGATGCAGACGCCGTTATCACGCAGTTCGCCCGGGTGAACGCGAACGTGATTGCCGGCATGCCCAGGGCCAAGGTGATCGTCCGTTACGGCATCGGGGTGGACAACGTGGATCTGGAGGCTGCGCGCGCACGGGGCATCCCGGTGTGTAATGTGCCGGCTTACTGCGTGGACGAGGTGGCGGACCACACGCTGGCGTTCATGCTGGCGTTGACCCGGCAAGTGGTGACCCACACTAATCACCTGCAGTCGGGCAAATGGGGTTTGGTTGGCCCGCTGACCAACCTGAAGGCGCTGGCACAACTGACGGTGGGCGTGATTGGCTTCGGCCGGATCGGCCGGGAAGTCGTCCGGCGTCTGGTGCCCTTCAAGTGCGCCATCCGGGTGTTTGACCCGCTCGTCCCGGCGGAGCAAATCCGCAAGGCCGGGGTTGAGCCCGCTTCGTTTGATGAGGTGCTGAAGACAGCCGACCTCCTGACCCTGCATTGCCCGTCCACGCCCCAGACCCGCAAGATCTTCAACCGCGACTCTCTGGCGAAGCTCAAGCGAGGAGCCATCCTCATCAACGTGGGCCGGGGCGACCTGGTGGATGTGCCCGCGCTCACGGCAGCGCTGCAGAGCGGCCAGCTCAGCGGGGCAGCGCTGGATGTGTTTGACCCGGAGCCGATCCCCGCGGGCCACCCGGTCCTCAAAATGCCCAATGTGCTGCTGACGCCGCATATCGCCTCGGCCAGCCCAACCGCCGTCCACAAGCTTCGCACCGCGGCAGCCGAGCTGGCTCTGCGAGCAGTGCGCGGCCAACCGCTGCCGAACATCGTCAACGGCGTGCCAGGGCGAGGCTGACCTACCAAACCGGAAAGTCTAACCCCTGGACCGTACCTATGCAGTCGAGCGTCCTGTTCCCCCTCACCCTAGCCCTCTCCCTAAGGGAGAGGGAACAGATCTCCACTGCTCGGGAATGTTCATTGAGCGACGGAACTGTCCCAGCGCTGGGAATGTCTCTCCCTCTCCCCTGGGGAGAGGGACGGGGTGAGGGGGAACGCAACTTCCAACAAGATAGTCACCGCCAAGTATGTCAAAGTTCAAGGTAGTCATCCTGCCGCACGGATATCCCTCCGTCGAAATCGAGCGCGAGGTTGTCGGCGGCGCCGGCGGCGAGTTGGTCTGCGGAGATACCCTCCCCGATGAAGCGGCGGCGCTGCGAGAGGCCGAAGATGCCGATGCGATTCTTGTCCGCTGGACGCGAGTCACCCCCGAAATCATCGGCCGCCTGAAGCGATGCCGCATCATCGTGCGCTATGGCATCGGCTACGATAACGTGGACTCCGCCTCGGCCCTGGCTGCCGGCATCATGATCGGCCACTGCCCAACCTACTGCGTGGACGAGGTGGCAACTCACACCCTGGCGCTGCTGCTGGCCTGCGTGCGAGACGTGGTGAACACCCATGCAAAGGTGGCAAGCGGCGGCTGGACCGATAACCCGCCGGTCCGCCAGTGGCGTATGGCCGGGCGGACGCTCGGTTTGATCGGGCTCGGCAACATCGGGCGCTGCGTAGCCGGGAAGCTCCGGGGCTGGGGGCTTCGGATTCTGGCCACCGATCCTTTTGTCGAGGAGGATCAGGCTGCGGCCACAGGCGCGCAACTGGTGGACTTGCGCACGCTCTGCCGGGAAGCTGACTATATCTGCGTCCACGCGCCGTTGCTGCCGGAAACGCATCACCTGGTGGACCGGGAAGCGCTGGAGTTAATGAAAGATGGCGTCATTCTCATCAACACCGCGCGCGGCCCGCTGCTGGACGAAGCCGCCCTGCTGGGGGCGCTGGACGCCGGGAAGGTCGCCGCGGCGGGTCTTGATGTCTTTGAGCGCGAGCCACTGGCTCGGGATTCGCGATTGCGGTCCCATCCACAGATTGTGCTGTCGGACCATGCGGCCTGGTATTCGGAGAACTCGCTGGCCGAGTTGAAGCGCACCGTCGCGGAAGAGGCGGTGCGCGTATGCACCGGAGGCTTGCCCCTTGCCATCGCCTATCCCGAGGTTCTGCATAAGCTGGGACGCTTCCACGAGTGGCAGCCGAGTCCAAACGCGGTCTGGCAACTCAAGCGCGCGGCCAGGCTGCGCGACGGTCGAACCGTGGGTCAGACCTCCGGTCTGACGGTTAGCCGGGTCTCTGGCCCGGAGTTTCTCCCTCCCCAGGGCCACGGAGTCGGAGACTCCGCGAACCGTCAGACCGGAGGTCTGACCCACACCCACACCTAAGCAGTTATGCGAGGCGAAGGCTAATCCATGCATGTTACCTACGATGCTCTGAAACAGTTCACCGCCGAGGCGTTCGTCCACGCCGGACTCTCTGCCGAGGACGCCGCGACCGGCGCTGAGGTGTTGGCCATGACCGACGCGTGGGGCATTTATACTCACGGCACCAAGCTCTTGCGCGGATACCTGCGGCGGCTGAAGGCCGGCGGGCTGCGCGCAAAGGAGCGGCCGGTGTTGGCTGGGGAAGGTTTGGCGTGGGCACTGGTGGACGGCAATTCCTCGCTCGGCATGGTCACATCGGTCTTCGCGATGCAGGCCGCCATCCGCAAAGCGCGGCAGTGCGGCATCGCCTATGCCAGCGTGCGGAACAGTTGCCACTTCGGGGCCGCGGGCTATTACGCCTGGCTGGCGGCGCAGGAAGGGCTCGTCGGCTTAAGCATGGCCAACGATAAGCCGTCCGTGGCGGCCCCGGGCTCGCGCGGAGGGATCACCGGTAGCAACCCGATTGCCTACGCCGTCCCGGCCGGCAAGCATCGCGCCATCTTGCTGGACATGTCGGTCGCCACCGTCGCCGGGGGTAAGGTCTATGCCGCCCGAACTCGCGGGGAAAAGATTCCAGCCACGTGGCTCGTGGGGGGCGATGGCAAACCCACCACCGATCCGAGCGGCTACCCCGAAGTGGGTGCGCTGCAGCCGGCGGCAGGCCATAAGGGCTACGGCATCGCGTTGCTGATCGAAACTCTGGCCGGGCTGCTCAGCGGGGCCGGGGTGACCCACGGCGTGGGCAACTGGCTCTGGGACGATGGCACCCCGCCCACCAATCATGGCGCGGCGTTCATTGCCGTTGATACCGACGCCATCATGCCGGCCGGCAAATTCACTCGCCGGGTGGAGGCAATGGTGGACGAAATCCACAATGCACCGCGCGTCGAGGGAGTGGACCGGATCTATGTCCCCGGCGAGATGGAATGGGACCGCTACGATCTTGCGATGAAAGAGGGCATTCAACTGCCGCCTGATGTCGTCACCAGCCTGCAGGACGCGGCCAAAATGACCGGGCTGGACTTGACCGATCTTGCAAGGTAGGCATGAGCGTGCAACGGCATAGCGACGTAGCGCAGACTTTCAAGTCTGCCGTATCGCGGGCTTTCAAGCCCGCCGCTGCTGTGTCACTCACCGCGCTCGGCCCCCTCCTCGACGCCCTGCCGACTTGGAAGTCGGCGATACAGCAGACTTGGAAGTCCAATGCCGCCAGGAATTGGAACTTGGTCTGGAGGGTGTCATGCTCAGAACTGCTGGCACGGTGGAAACGGCGTAAGCCCC
>CAIWJG010000922.1 GCA_903912925.1 uncultured Verrucomicrobia subdivision 3 bacterium
ACGCCACCCGCCAGCCCTTCGTCTCCACGAATTTTGTCGCCACCGCCGTCGCTGTGACAGCGCCACTCGTGCCCCCCAACGGCACGGTTCTGGATTTGGATCGTGCCCAGTTCCTCTACCAGGGGCAACTGACAATCGAGTTTGTCAGCATTCCGGGACACACCTACGTCGTGGAATACAGCACCAACCTGACTTCGGCGCAGTGGCAGGCCGCGGTGCCGGCAATCGTTGCCAACGGCACGAAAACGCAATGGATCGATTCCGGCCCGCCCAAGACCGACAGCCCGCCTGGCGGGCTCGGCCAGCGCTATTATCGAGTCGTGCAAACCAACTGAACCCACCGCAACGCCGCACTCCTATGCACTCAACTGTTTCTCTCCTGCGCGCAATCGCCACCGGCGGAGTCTTTGCCGCCGTTTCGCTTTCCGTCCTGGCGCAAGACGTCCCCCCGTCGGACTGGAATCATTTCGGCCTGGATTTCCGCATGGGCTTCAATATTCGCCTCGTCAGCAGAAATTGTGGGTCGATTCCGGCTCTGGAAGTCGGCCTAACGTGTGATACAAGGCTATTTCCATAGCTTTATAGGTTCGGAAACCGTACGAGCGTCTGGTTACCACTCGGATTTTGTTGTTCAAGCCCTCAACTGGGCCGTTGGAGATCTCCCCCTTGGCCTTGAACCAGTTCAACAACAGCGGTTCGTGGGCGCGTAGCCTCCGGGCCACCCTCTGCATCGGTTCCAGGCGACTGCGCAGTGCCCGAGTGGTCCAGTAATCTAAGAAAGCGCCCGCCCAGATGAGCGACTTGTAGTGCCAGAAGTGCTCAAAGGTGTCCTTCAGGTTCCAGGCTCGGGCCGTAGCCAGTTTGCTGGCCAGCAGGGCATTGAGCTTAACGCGAGCTCGCCCGCGCCCCCGGCTGCCTCGCTTGAGCAGATGCCAGCGCATTTTCTTGAGTCGTTTAGCCAGGGGCTGACCGCGCAGTCGTCCGCTCTCGGCCCGCCGCACTTGGTCCACCGCTTGATTCAAATGTCCGGTGATGTGGAAGCGGTCCAGCACATGCAAGGCTTGGCCCGCCTGAGTCGCAATCACCTTCAGATAGGGCTGCCACATATCACTGCAAACAAACTTCAGCTTCCCGACGACCGCCGGCCCCAACGCGTTCAGCCCGCGGCGCAACGTGGCCTGAGTCCGCCGCCGCCCCACCCACAGCAGTCTCCGACAATGACCGTCGATCTGATAGATCACCGTCAGGAATTGGTCCGCTCGCTTGCCCTGGCCCCAGTGAATCTCGTCAACCCCAATGGACTCGATGTCCGCCAATTCCCGGGGCTCCAGTCCCCATTGCCCGAACCATTCTACCGAGCGATACACCGCTTCCCAACTGGTCTGAAATGCCCGCGCGGTTTGACGCCACGCCAGATGCCGCGCCCAACGGGCCAGAAATCCCATCATCGCCGTGGTCACAGGCCGCTTGCCTTGACTCCAGGGGATATGCTCCACCACCACTCCGTGCACGGCACATTCTACCCGGCGAGGCGCATAGAAGAACCAAGTGACAATTCCCCACAGCGGCACAAACAGCCACCGCCGCTCGGGCAGATGGTCATAACCGGGGGCGGGCTGAAGGCACTTCGAGCATTTACCGTCCCTACCCTGGTGCAACCCCACAGTGACCTCCAGACACGGCTTACCATTGAGGTTACGCCGCCGGATGTCTTGATAAACGAAGCCCGAGAAATGTTGAATTCGGTTCAAAAGCGTCTTAACTTTCAACTGCCTGGCTGGTCTTTCTGGTTGATTGGTTCGATCGATTGCAACACTGATCGAATAACCCAAGGCCAGCCATTTTTCCACTGTCCTGCCTTCCCCAGGGCAAGCGACCGTGGTAGATTCGAACTGTGGTCCGGGGGATAGG
>CAIWJG010000923.1 GCA_903912925.1 uncultured Verrucomicrobia subdivision 3 bacterium
CCACCCCTAACCGCAGTGCTGGCATGTCGCCGCTGCTTGACCTCAGGATGACGCTCTGATCTGCGAGCCACAGTGCTCCGGGCAGCACGTCAAAAACAATCGGACGATTTCCCCGTTTACCCCCCCCCCCATTTACCAGGAACTCGCGAATGCGCCCCCGGTTGATCCGGATGACGCCGTGCCCAAGAGTTATGCGGACCTGCTGGCGGGCTATGTGGGGCAACTGAATGCGGTGCAGGATGGCCAGTTGAACGGGTATGGGCTGCACCTGGATTCGGCCTGGAACCTTTATTCGGCCAGCTCCAATAACGCGCTGACGGCGGTATTTCTGGGCGCACAGAGCTGGGCGGTGACCTATCCGATGCCATTAACGGTGACCAATACGATCATCGCGACGGTGGCTAATCGAACGAATGCGACGGTGAAGGTGGCGACGAATGGACTAGCGACGGCTCCGGCGCTGAAAATCACGCATTATCTGAATTCGCCAAACTGGACGTACTTGAGCGCGGTGCCCACCAACAGTGGGACTAACTGGGTTTTCACATTCACGATACCCTATACGGACAGCGCCTTTGTAGCCCCGGTGATACAAAGCCTCAATCCCGGCGTGTTCAGTATGGCGACGATTTTGCAGTTGCCCACAATGACCATTACGAACGCGACCAACACCACATGGGGATATGGCGCCGGGCTGATAGTCCGAGACGGGAATTACCTATATGAGTCGGTGGTGGGCACGAATAGTTGGAAGCGGGCGGGATTTTCGAGCTGGTGAGGATGGTTTGAAGTCCCCTGCAAGAATCCTGCAGATTGGCTTAAAGTGTATCAAACCTCTGCGAAACTGTATCGAACCGGGCGCGTTTTACTTCCGGTGAGCCGGAGGAACTTCAGAAATCAATTTATGATAAATTCGACGTGAAATGGGATCGACTTCCGGAGACGAAGCTGGAAGTCGCAACCGAGGCGATTTTGTAGTGCCAAACAATTGGGAGGCCCTGTTTACAGGGGTTTGGTGAGGGTCGTGCGAAACTTGGGTTAATCTTCCGTTTGGCCAAAAGGTCGGACTTCCAACTAACGCTGGTGCGATCCTGAAACCCAAGCCCAAAGCGCTCTCCTATACACCAAGATCTTCCGCGATGGTCCGCTTGGCCATCTGAGGAATACCGAGCCCGGCAACGTAGGGACGCTCGTGGCTTTCTCGGGGAACTCGAATTGTGACAACTATCGCCCCGATGCTCCCAAAACCCGAGGTCTGTTCACTGAGTATTTCACGGAGCTAATACTACTCCTTTCAAGCCGCTTCCCGGTTGGATTTCCGCTGTAATTCAGTGGAACGAGGTGGTGGGTTTGTACCAGAGGGACTCCCAGTACTGGCGCTCCACGGCGTAGCAATCCATGGGGGTGGCGGGACTCAAAGTCGCTGGCAGAATGCCATAGCGCTTCATTTCGCGGACCCAGTCAGCGCGGGGCTCGAAGCCGGCCATGTCGAAGCGCCGCGTCCCTTGGGCGAGGGATTCCTGGCCGGCAACGCACAAGGCGAGCAGGGCCTGGTAGCCGGGATCGGCTTTATCAGCGAAGACAGTCGCGCGTTCCTTGGTCTTTGGGTCGCGGCAGAGGCCCCAGCCGCCGGCAGACTCGGCCAGCGGTCCCAGCAGCATGAGCGACTGCTCGGGACGGGAGAGGTTGAAGACGATATGACGACTGGTTAGCAGGCGAGGGTCGTCCATGCTGGGCTGCCAGAAGGAGACGCCGCGTTCGTCGGCCAGAGTGTGCGGCAGGAGCCTCGCCGGTTCGGCGTGGCAGCCGGCGCAGCGCTTCTCAATCACCTTGTCGGCGGCGCGAGTGGCGGCCCACTCCTCTCCGGTATGAATGATCTGGTTTTCGGAATAGTTGCCGATCATGCCGCAGCCCAACGCGGCGTAGGTGCCGGGATAGGCGGCACCGCTGTCAATCCAGAGCCGTAGCAGCTTCTTCTGCAGCGGGGTGGCTCGGACGCCGTAGTGGGTCCCATCCAGCAAGGTCAGCAGGTGGCTGGCGGAGGAGCCGAGCGTGCGCGGGGCGTAGTTGCTGCGGGGCTGGTTGCGGCCGTCGGATACGAGCCGGGCGATGGTCATCATGTAGTAGCTGTGGCTGTAAAGCGGGCCGTGGTCGCCGGTGAGGATGAGCCGCCCGGCGCGCGGGCCGCCAGCGGCGGTCCGCTCGTAGCCGTGGCAACTCACGCAGAGGGCGTCCAGCACTGGCTGAACGTCGCGCGGGTAATCAATGACGTCAGGGACATCGGCGATAGGTTCGATGCGGCTGGCCGGGCGGCGCAGCGCAGCGAGATCCATGTCGGCAGGGCGGGGTGCCTGGGTGCGCTGTTCGTGGCAGCCGACGCAACTGGTAGTCTCGCCCGGTTGCACCGTCAGGAAGCTCTGCATGCGCTTGACGGAAAGATCGTCCTTGTCCAGCGCGACGAAGAAGAAGCTGCGCAGTGCGGGCAGATCGAAGCAAGCCGAGCCGTCCTCCCCGACGGGCACGGTGCCGACGATGCGTTCGAGGGTGAAGGTGCCGCCGTAGCTGATCGGTTCCATGCCGCCGGTGTAGTGGATCGGCATGGGCAGGGTTTCGAGCACGAGCAGCTTCTTGATCTCGCCGCGCTTGACGCCCGCCATGTTGCGGCCGTTGTAGATGTCGGCCAGCACCAGTCGGCCGGTCGCTTCCCGGGTGTTGACACGGTCGGCGATAATCCGCTCGCGGGGGTGCGCCATGAGGGGGCGTGGCTCGTGCAGTTCCATGCGGGCATCGAGGTCGGCCTTGGGCAGCTTAAAGATTTCCTGCTCCGCGCCGGTGCCGTCCATGACAACGAGCGAGGGCCCGACGGCTGCCATGAAGCAATTCTCCGAGAATGCCCACGGGTCACGGTAATGGTTGCCGCGGCTGACGGGGCGGGCGAAGGATTGGGCGTCGGGGCCGGCGGCAGGGTCCACTACGGTGATCTGCCCGGCGTGCTCGCGCTGGCCATGCCCGGGGGAGAAGCTCGCCACGATTTTGTCCGAGCCGGGGATGGGCTTGGCGTCAATCATGACTATGTCGGGATGGAGGTTGCCGTACCAGGTCATCTGGGCGGTGCCGTCGGGGTTGACGGTCCAGAGATGGTGGTAGTGAACCTGGCTGCGATCAACGTATTCCCAGCGCGTGTAGAGCAGGCGACCATCGGGCAGCGGCCAGGGGGTGTTGTCCTGTTCATTGTTGCTGGATATGGCGCGGATGTTTTTGCCGTTGGCGTCGCACCGGTACATGACGGCGACCTGGGTGAGCCAGCAGTTGACCCAGCGCTTGCAGCGGGTGGAGATGAAGACGATGTCGCCGTCGGGCAGGTAGGTGGGCTCGATGTCGTCGTAATCGCCGTCGGTGAGCTGGCGCAAGCCGGTGCCATCGGCATTCACCTCATACAGGTGATACTGCTCGGTGCCGCCCTTGCGATAGCTGAAGAGGATCTTCTGGCCGTCGTAATGGGCTTGGGGATCGCGCACACCGCCGCGGGGGTCATTTAGCAGGGTGGTGAGTCGGCCGCTGCCCACGTTCCAGCGATAGAGCCTGCCTCCTTCTCTCCATGCCTTGCGATTGGCGTCATGGGCATAGTAGCCGATGTTGGCGTACCAGTGGCCGTCCGTCTCGTTGAACTTGCGTGCCGCAAAGACGATATCGTTCACTCCTGCCATCGGCCCCGCGCGCGACTGATCGAGCAGGGTGGCGGCCTGCGCCGTATGGCTCAGTGCCCAGAGCAGCGTTATGAGGGGAAAAGCTGAAATACTGAAAAGCTGAAACGCTGAAATAGGCGCAGGCACCCGTAGTGAGAATTGCTGGCATCTTGGGGTCAAATTCACGGCTGGTGAGAGTTTCATGGTTCGGACAGCATCGGGCTGAGGTCATGCCGAAAGTTCACTAGCTCCCGTTCCTGCTGCTCACTGAACGAGCCGAGACGGTGCGCGTAGGTATCCATCCACGTCGCCAGGCGACTTAGGCTGTCGGCATCGAGCTTCACCTTCTGGTGGCCATCGGGTTGAGTTAGAAGCTTCCACAGCTTGCTGCTGGCCGCAACAGCCTGGTTGGGAACAGATCGGTCGCGCTCGAATGCCTGCGCCTTTAGGTCGGCATTCCCGAAGGCCAGCAGCGCCTGGTAGGCGTTGGTGGGGGCCAGATTCAGCTTCGCGGCCTCGGCATCCTTGCCATCGGCCCTGTGGCACTCAAGGCAGTGCCGATCGAGGACGGGCTGAACAAGCTGGTCGAAACGTAGCGGCCAGGAGCCCGCCGGCCCGGGGGTTGGTTTTGATGGCTGCCGCAGCACGGCGAGCGCAGGCTTGCCAGCGGGCGGCGTGGAATCGCGGTGCTCGTGGCAACCGACGCACGCGAGCGTCTGGCCCGGCATCGCGTAGGTGAGGGTGCGCATGGTCTGCACGGCAGCGCCACTGGCGTCGAGCGCCTGAAAGAACAGCGGCAGGCCGGACGGCACGCGGAAGTAAGCCGAGCCGTCCGCTTCCACTGGCACCGTGCCGAGGACAAACTTGCCCGGATCCTCGGCTGAGATGCCGAGCACCGGGCTGTTCATCTGCGGTTGGACCTTCGGCACGACTGCAACGAGCCTGAGTTGTTTTACCGATCCGCGCGGAACCCCGTCGAGGCCGATATAGACATCTTGAACGAACAGCCGTCCTTCCTGTGCGTTGTTCAGAGCTGCTACGGCAGGTTGCGTCGGCGGCTGGGGTCGCGGCGCAATGGGTATGGGCGAAACGCAGGAGATCTCGGGGTCGCGACAGAGGAGTTCCTGGTTGCCAAAGGCATCGAGCAGGTAAAGGCCCATCGCATTAGGCGGGTTCCGTTGGTCGGTGACGCGGCAATGTGGGGGCAGCTTCTGGTCGGCCCACCCGACGAGGAAATACTCCTCGGAGAGCGGCCAGGGGTTGGCGTAGTAATGGTCGCCGTTGGCCTCGGTTTCCGGGAAGGGCACCTCGGGCGTCAGGCGCGTCAGCGGCGCGTCGCCTTCCGTGCCGCGGTTGCGGTCCAGCAGACAAAGTGTGCCTCCGCAGATCGAGTGGTGAGCTGAGGCGGTGAAGACGAGCTTCGAGGAGCCGGGAATGGAGCGTGCTTCGAGCTTCACCTGCGGTTTCACGGTGTAGTTGCCATAGACGAGCTGCGGGTTGGTCCCATCCTGGTTTGCGGACCAAAGGCTGAAGAAATGGCCGTTGAAGCGGTCAATGTAATCCCAGCGGGTGTAGAGAATGCGGCCATCGTCGGCGACCGAAGGTGCCCACTCGAAGTTCTCGAAGGCCGAGAGCGGCCGGAGGTTGGTGCCGGCGGCGTCCATCGCGTGGAGTGTGAAGACGGGGACCGGGCGGTAGTTATCGCCGCCGCAGCGCACGTAGCTGTCCGGGCGGTCGGCAGTGCGGGTGGCGTCGGAGAACCACTGGCTGCACTGGACGGCGGTGCCCTTGCGCGTGGAAAGGAAGACGATGTCCCCGCCCGGAAGGTAACGCGGGTCGAAGTCGTCGTATTTGCCGTGGGTGAGCTGGCGGCGTCCAGAGCCATCTATGTTCATCTGGAAGATGTGGTAGAAGGCATCCTCGGGGACGCGCGACTTGTCAGCCTTATTCCGCTCGTCGGCGAGTTCGGGATGGAAGGTGCAGGCCGCAAACAGCAGCTTCTTGCCATCAAAGGACAGATCGGGCCCCATGAAGTTGCCGATGGGCATGTCGCTCGTGAGGCAGCGCACCTGCGGTTCGCCGGACTTGAAGCCGCTCAGCACGCACACGCCGCCGCCGGGCCGCGACCACCAGCCGTAGAACTGGTCGCTCATGTGCGGGAACATCGTGGGCGCGCGCTTGACGAAGAGGAGCGTATCAAAGCCGAGCAGCGGATTCGCCAGCGCCATCTCGCGGATGGCCCAGCGTGTGCGAAAATAGAGCGAGCGGCGAGCGGCGTCGGGCGCGTCCGCCGGCAGGCCCTGGAGTTCTCCCGTAACTTGGTGGAGGGTCGCGATGTGGCTGTTCACCTTGGCCCCGAGCCGGCGTTGGCTCTCGGCCAGTTTCAACCCGCGCTCCACCGCCAGAGCGATGGGATACTTGCGCGGTGGTGCAACGTCCGCCGGTGCATGTTTCGCCGACCACTCACTGACGCTGCTTTGTGTGGCGGGTTTGCCGAGGGCGATGTTGCGCTCTCCGCCGACGGCATAAGCTTCCACTTCATCCAGATGAAGGTAGCTCTGGCCTTCAATCGCCAGCCGCACGAAACGCGCCTCTGCGCCGTCCAGCTTGACGGTCAGGGGCTTTCCGTCAGTGGCCCCGTAGAAGACTGTGCCGCCATGCTGGTAAGCCTTCCGGAACTGCCGGCCATCACTGGAGAGCAGAACCATTAGGCGCGAGTTGCGTTCCGCGAAGCCGTCGCAGCGGTTGTAAATGACCAGGTGGTCGAGATTCAGCGGTCGTCCCAGGTCAACCTGCCACCAGGGATCCTTCTCCACACTGGTATGGAATCCCCATTTACCGTCCTTCACCCCGTCCACCGCGCCGCCGGCATCTTCTTCGCAGGTCGCGGCTCCGGGTGCAGTGGGGGACCGCTTGGCGTCCTGGCGGAGCCAGTCCGCTTCGACTTGCTCACGCCACGTTGCCGCGGGCATTGCGGTTGCCGAGGCAAGAAGCGCCGTCACCGCTAGCGCCAATGCAAGGGTAGAGGAGCAATTCTTATTGTGGGACAAATGGGACGAATGGGACGAATGGCGGATGATCCCATGTGGCCTCGGACACCCTAAAGGGTGGACCCAAAACCTCCCAGACCAGCCAAAATGAGAACTGCTGAGGGCAGGGCGCGCGTTCATGACCGGCGGCGTTACAGCGAGAGCAGATAGGCGGCGAGGTCGTCAATCTGCTGCGGAGTCAGATGGGAGGTCTTGCCGTGCTTATCGCCTGGATTGCTGGTTGTGAGCACCTGTTGCATCGTGGCTGCCGAGCCGTCGTGGAGGTAGGGGGCAGTCCGCCAGCCTTCGACGAGCGACGGCGTGTCGAAGCGATCGGAGGGCTTGTCGAAGCGCCCGCGTGTGCCGACATCGTAGGTCTTCAGGTCGGTGAACACGCCTGGCGGATGGCACGAAACGCAGCCGACCTGGCGATCTTTGAACAACTTCTCCCCGCGCTTGGCGGAGTCGGAAAGGTGGCGATTAACGAGGAGCGGACTGGGCACGGGCTTGAGGGATTTGAGATACGCGTCCATGGATGTGGCGACCTCCTCCGGTTGCACGGTGAAGAGGATGTGCTGGATGCCGGCGCGGACCGCCGTTTCGGCTGTGTCGCGTACACTCATGCTCATTGAGGGCGGAGTTTTGTGGGCGAGCAGCAGGGTCTTGGTGTTCTTGGGGTTGCCGATGCCATCGTTGAGCAGGTCCCAGTTCAGGGCGTCCACGCGCCCCTGGCCGGGATGGCAGGTGGCGCAGCTTTGCCAACCCTGAAAGCAGATGCCGGCGTCATTAAAGTAGAACTCGCCTTTCCGGATCAGGGGCATGCGGTCGAGCGGGGAAACGGGCTGCTTGGCGCCGGCGGCGGCGGGCTGGCTGAGGAGCGGGATGGACTGGGGCCTGAACTCGGGGCTGCTGAGGTCAACGAGGGTGAGGGAATCGGAAAAGTAATTGGCCACATACGCCTTGCGGCCGAGCAGAACCACCGCGCGGGGGCCAAGATCATACTGGGGCAGCCTGACCCGCTGGCGCAGCCCAACGAGAAAGGCCAGGTCGCTCGGCACGTCAGCCTGGACGCGGGAGGCGGAGTAGGCAGGACCAGATTTGGAGGCGTCGAGCGTCGCGGGTATCTTGGCGAGCCTGGCAAGGACGCCCGGGAAATCAATGACGCTGATCTCGTGCGTGCCGGCATGGGTGATGAGCAGCGTCGCGCTGTCAGCGGACCAGGCAATGCCCCAGGGGTCGGCGGCGCCGCGGTCAATGTTGTCCAGCAGTACGGTGTTGAGGATCTCCATCCGCGCCAGGTCGATGATGGTCGCCGCATTGCTGTTCATCCAGCCGCGGTCAAGCTGGGTTGCAGGCAGGCGGAAGTGGGGCAGGATGTGCGAAACCACCGCGTATTTGCCGTCCGGGGAGACGCGCAGGTCGTTGAGCAGCCCGCTGCCGTCGGGCAGAGCGAGTTCCTTGACGACCTTGCGGGTAGCAGTGTCAATGACGCTGACGACGGCGGCGACGTGCTCGGCGTCAGCAGCGCCGGTGTGCAGATGATTCGCCACGAGCAGAAACCGCCCGTCGCGGGTAATATCGGCTGCCGTCGGCTCGCGCTGGACCGGGATGCGGCACAGCTCCTTGCGGGTCTCGAGATTGATGACGCTGATGTCGTTGTTAAAGCGGTTACAGACGAACAGGGTCTTTCCATCCGGGCTGAGCACGGGGGCGGTCGCGTTGTGGCCGGCGGGAAGGGTCGCCAGCACCTTGCCAGATCCGGTGTCAAGGACGCGGACGCTGCTCTGCGGCGCGGCGCAGGTAACGTAGAGGCGCGCGCCGTCGGGCGAGACGGCTAAGCCGGTGGGTGTGTGAGGCACCGAGATCTGCCTGGTGACCGTGCCGCTCGCAAGGTCAAAGACCGCCACTTCGTTGGCGGTGGCACCGGCGATGAATACCCGTTTGCCGTCCGGCGTGGCGGCGAGCGCCGCCGGGGAGAGCGAGCCTGGTTGCGGGAGCGAAGCGGCAGGCGCTGCCTGGGGAGCAAAGCAGGCAAGGCAGACGGTCAGGACTACAGTTCGAGGATTGAGCATTTTGGGTGGTAAGTTGGACGGGCGTTCGCGGCGTTAGGTTAAGGCTGGTGGGTATGGGCGTAGGCGCACAGAGCGCGCAGATTTTCCGGCGGTGTGTCGCGCGGCACTTCGCAGCCGGCTCCGACAATGAATGGCGTGCCGGCTTGCTGGTGGCATTCCGTGATGGCAGCCGTGACGTCTGCGGGGTTGCCGTTCCGCAAGACCGATACCGGGTTCAAGTTGCCCAGCAGGATGGTGTGGGGTCCCATCTTCTGCCGCGCTTCGGAGATCGGGGCCATCGAGTCCAGATCCACAATGTCGCAACCGAGCTTGCCCATACCCTCCAGGATGCGGCGAGTGTGGCCGCAGATATGCAGGCGCACTTTGCCGCCCAAGGCGTGGATACCGTCCACCAGCTTCTTCTCGTAAGGCCAAACGAACTCGTGGTAGATGTCCGGGCCGACCAGCGAGGCGGCGGCATCGCCGACTCCGATCACGTCCGCGCCGGCCTTCAACTGCTCGCGGGCGAAGCGCAGTTCCAGCTCGATCACGAAGGCGAACAGATCATGCACGAAGGGCGGGTCGTCGAAGAAGTCCATCATCAGGGTGTTGATGCCCCGAAGGTCGGCGCCTTCCGCGATGGGACCTTCGATCCAGCCTTCGATTATCTTGTCTTTGCCGACGCGCTCCTTAAATAGCGCCAGGGCCTTGATTCCGTTGTGCATCCGGCCGCCGCCGAGGGGGTCGGGGATCTTGAGGGAGGCGAGCTTGGTCTTGTCCGCGAGCAGGGCTTGGTCCTCAATCAGGGCGACCGGCTGGCTCTCGAAATACTCGACCGGAGCGCCGCAGTCCGCCGCTTCCCGGGCAGGGTCGGACATGGTGTTGACGTAATCAAAGCCAAAGGCCTCGGCGGTGCGGATTTGGCCCTCAACCAGGACTCGGTAATCGGTGCAGTAGTCGCGGTAGCGCGCCCCGGTTTGCACGGCGGCGAACATCATCGTGATCGGCATCAGGGGCAGCCGGTCCACCGGCCGACCCTCCAGATGGGCGAGCACTCTTTCTCGACTGGTCATAGCATCTGGTCGCGGGCCGCAGCGACCACCGGTGACGTGCGCCTCGAAATCGTTCGGATCTTAGGCCGCGGCGACGGCCTTCTTCGCGAGGGCCACGGCACCGACCGCGTTCTCGCTGTAGCCATCCGCGCCAATCTCGTCGGCGTATTTCTGCGTGATGGGCGCGCCGCCAATCAGGACTTTGACTTTGTCCCGCACGCCGGCCTGCTTGAGCGCATCAATGGTCGTCTTCATTGAGGGCATGGTCGTCGTGAGCAGGGCGGACATGGCGATGATATTGGCCTGCCTCGAGTTGACGGTCTCGATGAACTTCTCCGGGCTCACATTGACGCCCAGGTCGATGACTTCAAACCCGCCGCCTTCGAGCAGGGAGGCGACCAGATTCTTGCCGATATCGTGCAAGTCGCCTTTGACGGTGCCAATGGCGACGCGGCCGACCGGCTTGTCGCCACGGGCAGTGAGGATCGGGCGGATGATCTCGAGGGAGGCCTTCATGGCCCGAGCGGAGATGAGCAGTTCGGGGACGAAATACTCATTGGCCTCGAAGCGACGGCCCACCTCGTCCATTGCGGGCACCATGTATTCGTTGACGAGTTTGAGTGGGTCAACCCCGTCTGCCAGGGCTTGTTGAGTGATGGCCTGAGTGGCTTTCGCGTTACCGCTTACCACCGCTTCATAAAGTTCTTTCAGATCCGGCATAGGAGTCCTTTTAGTAACTGTTGCGCACGTTGGAAAGCAGATTAGGCAAGGGGGCCGGTCTGAGTCAACGGCGAATTGCGGATTTAGCAGCGGATTTAGTCTTCCCCACCGCCCAGCTTCGCTCGATTTCCTCGAGGGAGCGGCCTTTGGTTTCGGGGACCAGGGCCCAGAGCACCCCGATCAGCACCAGGCAGAACACCGCGTAGATGTAGAACGGAAAGGCGTGGTTGAACCGCTGCACAAACCAGGAATCCTTCGCGTCCATCATCGGGAAGGTCTGCGTGACGGCGTAGTCGGCCATCCACAGGAAGAACGTGGCCAGACCCAGGGCGCGCCCGCGAACGGCCGTGGGGTAGATTTCCGACAGAATCACCCAGGTTACCGGGCCCACCGAAAGTCCGAAGCAGACCACGTAAATAATGATAAACAGCAGCATCCAGCCGCTTACGGTGGTTGGGTCGGCGATGTTCTGGGCCATGATCCCCATCGCGAGCAGGCCGACGCCCATGCCGACTGACCCAAGATACATCAGCGGCTTGCGCCCCCACTTATCCACGCTGGCAATCGCGACCACGGTGGACAGGGCGCTGGCGCCGCCAATGACGATTTGTTGCAGCATTCCGGCATCAACGCCGGTCGAGGCGCTCATGTTCTTGAAGATGGTGGTGCCGAAATAGAGGAACACGTTGATGCCGGTAACCTGCTGCAGGATGGCCAGGAGGATCCCTACTACCAGCGGGAGCCGCAGCTCGCGGGAGAACAACTCGGCCCAGTTGCCTCTTTCGGTTGACAGAGCGGCTCGAATGCTGGCCAGCTCGCTCTGGGCGAAGTCCTCCCCAGCTACTTTGGTGAGAATGGCCTTCGCCTCTTCGGTGCGGCCCATTTCGACGAGCCAACGGGGGCTTTCCGGAATCCTCAGGAGGAGTAGGGCAAAGGCGATGGCGGGTAGGGCACCGCTGGCAAACATCCAGCGCCAGCCCACCGTCTCGTTCCAGGCCTGATCTCCGTACCGGGCTATGAAGTAGTTGACGAAATAGACCACCAGGATGCCGCCGACGATGGCGATCTGGTTGACAGAGACGAGGCGTCCGCGCAAGTGGGCGGGGGCGATTTCGGCGATATACATGGGAGTGGACATGGAGGCGATGCCGATGCCGATGCCGCCCAGCCAGCGAAACAGGATGAACGTCCAGATGTCCCGCGGGAGCGCGGTGCCGATGGCGGAGATCAGGAAGAGCCCGGCCGCCAGGAGCAGCGCCTGCTTGCGCCCGAACCGGTCCGAGATGGGCCCGACGATCAGCACCCCGGTCGCGCAGCCGATCAGCACGCAACCGGATGCCCAGCCTTTCATCCCCACTTCGAGGTGGAAACGAGCTGTTAGGAACTCGATTGCGCCGGAGATAACACCCGTGTCGTACCCAAAGAGCAGCCCGCCGAGGGTGGCGACGAGGCAGATCGGGACGAGGTAGGAAAGGTTGGTGCGCACCGTCGCAGACGGTTGGCTGGCAGGCGTTGCAACAACTGGCATGGGCGTCACTTTCTCAGGCCCGCCGCGGCGCGTCAATGGCTTTGCGCGCCGCGCAGGCTGGACGGCAAGGCGGCTAGCGTGGCTCCTTTTCGACTGGACAAGCCACTTCTGGGCTCCCACCGTCGCCTTCACAATGCTCCGTATCGGTTGGCTAAATCGGCTGCGGCTGAATTCATTCAGCCTCGTCGTGTTGCTTCACGCCGTCTGCCTTTCCCCGGGCGCCGCAGCGACGAGTCTCACGATCGAAGGCTCCCATTTCGTGGTGAACGGCAAGCCGTGCTTCCTCCTGGGCATCAGCTACTACGGTGGTTTGGGCGCATCGGAGGATTCTATTTGCAAGGATCTCGATGATGCGCAGCGTTACGGGTTCAACTGGCTGCGCCTTTGGACGACCTGGGCGGGATTCGGCAGCGATGTGTCCGCGGTCGGCACGGAGGGCGGGCCGCGTGAACCGTTCCTGGGTAGGCTGAAGTGGCTGGTGGTCGAGTGCGACCGACGCGGCCTGGTCGTGGACATCACGTTGAATCGGGGCAAAGCATCTCGCTCAAGTCCTGCCGGCGGTTGGGTTCCCGACCTTGCGAGTCACCAACGCGCGGTCGAAACGCTCGTCACCGCTCTCAAGCCGCACCGCAACTGGTATTTGGATTTGGCCAACGAGCACGATGTCCGCGATGCCCGTTACGTGTCGGCGGAAGAGTTGAAGGCTTTACGTGAGACGGTCCGCCGCCTTGACTCGGCGCGGCTGGTGACAGCCTCGTTCGGCGGGCATGACCTGGACGAACAGGAGATGCGCGACAGCTTCGTCGAGATCGGCCTGGACTTTCTCACCCCTCACCGGCCGCGCACCGCGGACTCACCCCATCAGACCGAGGCGCAAACCCGAGCAGCACTCGCCGTTATGGACCGGCTTGGCCGCCCAGCGCCCGTGCATTATCAAGAGCCTTTTCGGCGCGGTTACGGCGCTTGGCAGCCTAACGCCGAGGATTTCCTGATTGACCTGCGCGGGGCTATCGCCGGCGGAGCTGCCGGGTGGTGCTTCCATAACGGCGCACAAAACGGGGCTCTCGCCAGCCAACCCCGCCGTTCATTTGATCTGCGCGACAAACGCTTGTTCGACCAGCTCGACAGTGAGGAAATGAAGGTCATCGCCGTCGTTAAGAAGGCCGTTGGTGAGCGGAGCAACATCCCGAACCAGAACACCCGTGACGCCAGGAAACTGTCCAGATGAATTCTTTGGGGACAGGCATTTTCTGGCACGTCATGTGCTTTGCCACTAAATTCTCTGCCGGACTCTTTTTCAACTTTTCCTGTTGACTGGTTTCTTGATTTGCAGTAAAAGCTTGCACTAGTTCTTGAGATTAACTTTTATTGCCGGATTGCGGGTGCTCGTGTCCGGGTTGAGGATGCGGCTTAGAATGAGTGAAGAGCGGGTTGGAATAGTTGACTCAAGAAGCAGACAACCGTGCGGGAATATGAATATGAATATCAAGATAAAGAACCTCGCTTTAAGGGCCCTGATCGTTGGCGCGTCGGTCCTGTTTGTGACTACTTGGTCCATCAAGGCCGAACAATTAATCTTTGATGAATATGGCAACTCGAGCTATCTGCCCGGGTATCCAGTAAATCCTGACCCCACCGGCGGAGTGCCGGATTGGGATGTGCTCATGTATGACTTGCCTTTCGCGGGGGTTGCGGGGGATCTATTAATCTACGAAGAGTCTAGTGGAGATCTTGGTGACATCATTCGTTTCGATGGGAATTGGCACTTGATCTTTTATTCGAGTGGCGCCAGTGGCATTATTACACCCGCCGACGTGCCTTATCCACCTAGCCCGATCCTTGGTAATGTGGAGAATGCAACTGACGTGGGGGGCTACGCCTATTATACCCCTACTGCGGGCACGCCAGGTTATGATTTGTCGAACCCCACTTATCGCTTCAGCGAAGTTCCGGAGCCAGGCACCGGGGCGCTGGTTGCTTTGGGAGCCGGGCTGCTGCTGGTGGTGCGCCGGCGTCTCCAACGCTAACTGCTCTCCACTTCCAAACAGGATTTCATGTCATTTGAGCGATCGGTGACCTGGTGCTGAACCAGTTCACCGATTTTGCTTTGGGGATTGACCTCTTAGCTCCGCCGCCGACGTCTTTGCACTATTGTAGCTTCGAACCTTTCCGAAGCAGCTAGGCGCTGTAGCATGACCGTCGAATCCTCTCGCAAGCTGGAGCGCAGTTTCGTTCGGGAC
Source organism: uncultured Verrucomicrobia subdivision 3 bacterium (assembly GCA_903912925.1). Taxonomy (GTDB): domain Bacteria; phylum Verrucomicrobiota; class Verrucomicrobiia; order Limisphaerales; family UBA8199; genus PALSA-1440. Next base: position 14,307 of record CAIWJG010000923.1, read on the forward strand.
GGCCTGCCTTGGGTGGTCGGGGCAGCAGCCTTGGCGGTTTATCTGGCCACCCTTAACCATTGGGTGACTTTCAACAGCCTCGCTCTGGTGAGCCAGGTGAACGGTTGGAACTGGCAGCCAAGGCTGTCCCAGCCGCTGCTGTGCCTGCTCACCTTCCCGTTCCGCTGGTTGCCGGCCGGGTGGGTGCCACTAGCACTAAACGCGTTTACGGCCTTCTGCGCGTCATTGACGCTGGTGACCTTGGCGCGTTCGGTCGCGCTGTTGCCGCATGACCGCACGGAACAGCAACGACTCCTCGTCCAGAACGAATACGCCCTGCTGTCCCTGCGCAATGCTTGGGTTCCGGTCGTCCTGGCCGCTATCGCTCTGGGGCTGCAATTGACCTTTTGGGAACATGCCACCGCCGCCTCCAGCGAGATGCTCGACCTGCTATTGTTTGCCTATATCATCCGGTGTCTGCTCGAACACCGCATTCACGAGCGGCAATCGTGGCTGGACCGGGCCACGATCCTCTTCGGGTGCGCGATGGCCAACCAGTGGGCGATGGTCGTCTTCCTGCCGCTCTTTCTCGTGGCGCTGCTCCGGACCAAGCGGCTGAGCTTCTTCAGTCTCGGCGCCATCCGGAGTATGGACCTATCCGGGTGGGAGAACGCCGCACCCGCCATTAGGGCAGATCTTCGCTTCTTCCTGCGCATGGCGCTGCTCGGGCTGGCTGGGTTGACGCTCTTTCTGGTGCTGCCGCTCGTGCAGGCGTTCTCCCCGGATTCAACCCTTAGCTTCTGGCCAGCTCTGCACCGGGCTGCGGTTTCCGACAAAAACACCCTCCACATTCTCTTCCGCTGGTTCTGGAGCTACCACCGCGACCTCGCGCTGCTGCTGGCCGCCGCCTCCCTGCTACCGGTCCTCCTGCTGAGCATCCGCTGGAGCGCGTCTGCCGGCGGGGAAAGCCACGCCCCGTTTGACCTGGCCCCTTTCATCTTGCGCGTCTTCCATGCCTTTCTGTTGTTGCTCTGCCTCTGGACCGTCTTCGACCCGCCGTTCAGCCCGCGTCAAATCGCCCGTCAGACTGGTCTCCCTTTGTTCTTCCTGCCCCTCTATTACCTTATCGCCCTGTGCATTGGCTACTACAGCGGATTCTTCCTGCTGCTGTTCAGCCCTGCGGCTCTCCAGCGAACCGAATCCGACCCGCTCCCCAATCGATTCTTCCTCCTGCTGTTCGGCCCTGCGGCGCTCCGATTCACCCGCCTGCACCACACGGTTCGGCGTGTCCTGTTCCAGATGGTGCCCCTACTTATTTACGTAATTCTAAGTTTGGCACTCGGCGGCTTGCTGCTGGCGAATGTCCCCGCCATTCGTGTGACCAACGCACCGCACCTCGACCAGTACGCCAGGTTGACCGCGGGATCACTGCCGCCGGAAGGGGCGGTGGTGCTGAGTGACGATCTCGCCCGCCTGACGCTGCTCCAGGCCGAGCTGGCTCGTGAAGGCAAGCTGGGACGCTACGTGCCCGTGGACACGCGCTCCCTGCCTTCTGCGACCTATCGCGCCCGGCTCAGGCGGGATTATCCGGGGAGATGGGAGGAGCCAAATCCCGAGGCGAAGCCGACCGCGGCCAAGCGCGCAACCACTCACGCCAACTGGCCTTCGAGTGTGGCAGGCCTCGTTCAGCTTGTGTCCCACCTGGCGCAGAGCAACCGCGTTTATTGCTTGCAGCCCAGCGCCGGGGCCTTGCTCGAACAATTCTATTTTCAGCCGCACGGACTGGTCCATGAAATGAAATCGTATCCTGCCAATTCCCTCTGCGCCCCGCCGCTTACTTCCGCGGAACTGGTGGAAAACCAAACCTTCTGGCAGCGCGCCATCGAGAGCGGCGTAAAGCCGCTCGCCGGCGTCGTAACCCAACCGGAAGTCCCCCGGGCGGCTCTTAAAATAAGGCTGATGGAGTTGGTGCATCCTACTCCCCCCCCGCCCGCCCCGCTCCAAGCGCTGGCGCGGTGGTACTCTGAGGATCTGAACCGCTGGGGCGTTGCCCTCCAGCGAAATGGGCGGTGGAGCGAGGCCACGCCTTGCTTTGCGTTGGCCCAGGATTTGAACCCCGACAATCTCCCGGTTCGGCTCAACTTGCAGTGCAACAGTAATCTGCTGGCGCACCACAAGCAACCGGTCGTCCGGCCTCGGTCCTTCCAGGACCAGTTCGCCAAGTACCGCAGTTGGAAGCAAATCCTGACCGAGAACGGCCCAATCGACGAGCCGAGCGGCTGCTATCTACTGGGACTGAGTCTTTCTACGGCAGGGATGTTGAGGCAGGCGTGCCAGCAGTTTGATCGTATCAACGCTCTGGTGCCGGGCGACGTCGCCCTGCGATTGATGCTGGGCGAATCGTTCAACCGCTGTTCGATGCCCGACCGGGCCCTCCAGATCGTGGCCGAAATGCGGGCTGAATCTGACCTCCGACGACTCGGCCCGACGAACGAGGTGGAGATCGCGTTTCTGGAAGCTAGCGCGTGGTATGCCAAGACCAATCGTCCCCAAGCGGAAGCGATCATTTACTCGCTGCTAGCCACACATCCCGGTGATGCAGCTCTCTCGGACCGGGCTGGGGCGGTTTTCACGGCGCACCAGAGCTATTCCAACGCGCTCCGAATCGTCCGCCAGCAGTTGCAGTTCACCCCCGGCAACGTTCCTGCCCTGGTTAATCAGGGCAGCCTTTACATCCTGATGGGCGATTACTCGAACGCCATACCCGTGCTCACACGCGCGCTGTCCTTGACGAACGCCTACTCAGCTCGGGTCAACCGCGCCTGCGCCTATTTGCAAACTGGCCGCCTGGACGCGGCGGCGGCCGATTACCAGGAACTCCTCGACGCGTTTCCCGCCGCTTACCGCCCGTACCATGGGCTAGGAGAAATCGCCTGGCAGAAGCGGGACACCAATGCGGCGATCCGGTACTACCAGCAGTACCTCGCCAAAGCTGCGGGCGACACCGACGAGGCCAGGTTTGTCGCTGCACGGCTCAAGTCGCTCCAGCAACGGCGGCCTTGAGATTAGAGACTCCTTACGTCGTCTCCTACAGCTTCAGATGGGAGCCCTTATAACCGACTTTGTCCCTGGCCGTGGCCGAAGCGGCTGGTCGAAGCAGTTGCGGGTGGACATGAACTGGGGGAGTGGGTGTAATGGGCGGGTGGGAATGTGTGAGTGAACAATTTCATGAACGACCTGAACCGCTTCCGAATACTTTGTACCGCTGGGCTGCTGGCAGCTTTGTCGCTTGGTCTAAGTCCCCTGCACGCTTCGGCAGAACGGGCCGTCATTTCTCTCGATGGCCAGTGGGAAATAGCGGAGGGAACCATGGAGGCGGCCCCGACACGCTTCGAGCACCGAGTTCCGGTACCCGGGCTGCTTGACGAGGCGCGACCCGCCTTCGCCGAAGTAGGGCTCAAGAGCGCTAGGCGGGAAGCCTTCTGGTATCGTCGCACGTTTCGGGTGAAAGGCGAAGTGCCTGCGGTAGCGCTCCTCAAGCTGCATAAGGCGGCCTATGGTTCCCGAGTCCTGCTGAACGGTGTTCTGCTCGGTGAGCACCTGCCCAGCTTTACGCCCGGCTACTTTGATGGGCGGCTCGCCCTGCGCGGCAAGGGGGGTGAGAACGAACTCATCGTCAGGGTCGGCGCAACGGCCGAAGCCCTGCCGCCAACCGTTGCTTCCGGCTGGGATTACGAGAAAATCCGCTATATACCGGGCATCTTCGATTCGGTCGAGTTGATCTTGTCGGGGACCCCGAACATCGTTCGCGTGCAGGTCGTGCCCGAGATCGCCAGCCAGACCATTCGCGTGCAGGCAGTCATGCGGAATGCCGGCCCGAAGGTCAGCGCCCAGTTACGCTTCAAGGTGCGTGAAGCGCGCTCCGGAAGGCCCGCGGGCGAGGGCCACTCGGAGCAGATCACCCTCGACGGCAACGCCGAGCAAGTCGTGGAAGTCCGGATTCCCATTCGCCACTGCCGGCTGTGGTCTCCGGAAGACCCTTTCCTTTACGAGCTGGAAGCGAGCACCGGCGTGGACACGCTGCGCACTCGTTTCGGCATGAGAGAGTTCCGACTGGACCATGCCACTGGCCGCGCGATGCTGAATGGCCGCCCCTATTTCCTGCGCGGCAGCAACGTAACGATCTACCGGTTCTTTGAAGACCCGCAGTGCGCGGATCATCCCTGGCGGGAAGATTGGGTGCGGCACTTGCACCGGCAATTCAAGAGTATGCATTGGAATGCACTGCGATACTGCATCGGATTTCCGCCAGAGATGTGGTATCGGATTGCCGACGAGGAAGGCATCCTGATCCAGGACGAGTTTCCCATTTGGGGCGGCGGGCCCAAGGTCTGGCCGCCCGAGTTGACCAGCCAGCAGTTGATCCGGGAATACACGGAGTGGATGCAGGAGCGCTGGAACCACCCGTGCGTGGTCATCTGGGACGCGCAGAACGAAACGCACACGGAGGAAACGGGGAAAGCGCGGCAGGCGGTGCGCGGCCTCGATCTGTCAAACCGCCCCTGGGACAACGGCTACGGCCTGGCGGGGTCGCCAGACGACTGCTTCGAGTCGCATCCCTATCTCTTTCAAAACGCAAACTTCAAGCTTTCCGGCCTGGCTCGTGTCTCCGGTGTGCCCAAAGGCAATGCCAGGGCGAACACGGGCAACAACCCGATCATCATCAACGAATATGACTGGCTCTGGCTGAACCGGGATGGCTCGCCGACGACGCTTTCGCGAAAGGTGTTCGAGAACCTGCTTGGGCCGCAGGCAACCGTGGAACAGCGGCGCGAACTTTCAGCCCGCTACCACGCGGCGCTCACTGAGTTCTGGCGGTCGCAGCGTGCCTGCGCGGGCGTGCTGCACTTCTGCGGCCTCGGCTATTCCCGGACCAACGGCCAGACGTGCGACAACTTCATTGACCTCGACAAGCTGCGGTTTGAGCCGGCGTTCCAGCGTTACATGGCCGACGCCTTTGCCCCGGTGGGATTGATGATTGACGAGTGGCGCTCCCAACTTCCGGCGGGCAAGGAGCTAGATGTGCCGGTGGTGGTCATTAACGATCTCTACCGAGACTGGAACGGCAAGGTCCGGTTCCGCATTTTGCGTGGTCGCAAGGTGCTCAGCGAACAAATTCGAGCCTGCGTCGTGGCGGCGTTTGGCAAGACGAGTTTGAGCTTCCCGTTGGCGGTGCCAAACCAGCCCGGAGACTACCAGCTTGAGGCTGCTTTGGTGGGCGGCGGCGGGAAGACGGTACGCAGCCGGCGAGATTTCAAAGCGGGCATGGGGGGAGATAATCAGGAGGATGGGATCGCGCGAGGGAAACCTGTCAAAGCCTCGTCCACATACGTCGAACCAGGCACTGATTACCGTCCCGAGAATGCCGTGGACGGGCTGTCCGACACGCGATGGTCATCTGAATTCAGCGATCCGCAGTGGCTGGCCATTGATCTAGGGGCTCCCAGCAGGATCTCCCGCGTCGTGCTGAATTGGGAGACTGCCTGCGGCCAGAGCTATGCTATTCAAGTCTCTTTGGACGGCAATACTTGGACAGAGGTCTTTACAACCGCAGACGGCAGGGGAGAGACGGAGGAAATCAAGCTCGCGCCGACTACGGCACGCTGGGTCCGTTTGTACGGGTCCAAGCGGGCCACGCCATTCGGCTATTCACTCTGGGAAGTGAAGGTCTTTCCGTAAAGGGGGGCACTGGTTTGGGGGCGAGGTCGAAGATGCCGCCCTGAAGTCCTTGCGCGGGTTGGACAAACAAAAGGCGCGAGCTGACGCTCGCGCCTGACAGGAAGAATGAACCGCTCAATCAGGGATTGATCAACCGACTGAACACCGAGCCTTTGGTCCGATCAATTGGGAGAGTCCAGGAGTTGTTCGTGCTGGAGTCCGTGATGGTGTACCAGTTTGACCCGTTTGCTATGATGCCCCCGGAGATATTAGTTTGGACCTGCAATTTCCAGCCGATATGGTCGCACGGCCAGGAAAAGAGTAGATTCGATCCGCTCAGCACGGAGGTCAGCTTGGGCCGGTCCATGCTGATCGCCGGTGCGGTGCTCGCCTCCATCTTGGCGGCGAAATCTACTTTGCCCGCGCCAGTGCTGTTGGTCATTAGGCTCCAATTGCCACTGCCACTTCTTTGCCAATAATCCGGATAGTCCTGCCCGGTCACCGCCGGCGAGTAGAGGTCCACCCCCACGCGGTCCGTCCATCCCATCCCCTGAAACTGCACGCTCCAGGTCATATTTGAAACGACCGGCATAAAGAGACCGGTGCAGAAATCGGCACCGGCGAAATTCAGCGTGCTGCGGGGGGTCGGGTCGACGGAGAACCAGCCGCTGTCGTAGAAGTTGGTGCCGGGAGCGGTATAGCCGTTGGTCACGGCGCCGTTGTTCTGGTAAAAGCGCACGCGCGCCTTCACCTGGCCGGCAAACGCGTAGGGGTTAGCGCTGTTGGTGCCCCAGTACTCGAATGAGAAATTCGTGAGGTATCGTGCCGGGTAGTTCGTCAGAATAATCTCGTCACCCACCTCGAAGGTGCGAGTATCGAAACGGGTCGTGAGATCGTTGGCGGAATTGTCAAAGATAGTCGTTGCCCGGAGCGGCAAGGAGAACCCCACCCACAACACGCCGATAGCCAGAAACACATTCATTTTACCAAATACTTTCATAAGTTCCTTCGCAGATTGCGGACGCAACACACTAGATTTAGTCGCCAATGTTAGCAGGTCTAGCCAAAACGGCATCAACTGTCAACAATATTCTTTCCGTATTCTTTCGTTGCCACCCAAATATATTCGAGGCCTGACCACTTACTCTTTCCGGCGGAACCGGCCTGCTGCGATCAAAACGAACGCGAAATACGCCAGATGTCGCTCAGTGCCCGCCAAGGGAATCTGGTCCTCGATGAGCGCTTGTTTCATGACCTGCCGACCTGTACCGAGATGCACAACATTGTAGCCCTACGAATTTCATTCTACTTTAGGGAAGTTGGACCTATTGTCAACGTCATAGTTGCAGCATAAATGAAGAAAGTCATTCTAGCGAGCGTAGTAGCAGCCGTAGTTGCAGGGGTGCTCGGCCTGTGGTTTTTCGTCCGCCCGGCTTACAAGCGGAACCGGGAAACCCGGGCCGTCGAGCAGGCCAGCAGCTACCTGGCCAAGGGCGATTACCGCAATGCCTCGCTGAGTGCGCGCCAGGCTTTGCGGATAGATCCGCTCGACCTGGAGGCCTGCCGGATTATGGCCGATTTGGCCGAAAGGTCGCGCTCTCCCGCCGCTTTGGACTGGCGCCGCCGGATTGTGGAGGCGGCCCCCACCGTCGAGAACAAACTGCTGCTCATCTCCAGCGCGATGCGGGCACAGGCCCCACCTTACCCCCTGGCAGCGGATACGCTGGAGGAGCTCAAGGGTTCTGCCACCAACGTGGCGGCTTACTACGCGGTTTCGGCTGAACTGGCCCTTCGCCTGAAGCGAACCGCCGAAGCCGCCACCCAATATGAACAGGCCAGCAGGCTCGAACCGACCAATGAATTGTATCAGTTGAATTTGGCTGTCCTCCGGCTCCAGTCCACCAATGCGCTCGATTCTTTGCCAGCCCGCGCCACGCTCGAACGCCTGCGCGCCAGCACGAATGTCGGCGCCGTGGCCCTCCGCTGGCTGGTGTCCGATAGCCTTGGACGGGACGACCTTCCGGCGGCTGAAGCGTTCTCCCGGCAACTGTTGGCCGACGCTCGTGCGCTACCAGATGACCGGTTGCAGCATCTTACCATTCTCCGGCAAGCGAAGCGCCCTGAGTTTGACGCTTATTTGAGCGTCCTGCAAAAGAGTGCGCTCACCAATGCGCTGGAAATCTACGGTATTGCGGCCTGGATGGTTGGCCACAGCCTCGCGGGCGAAGCGTTTGGATGGCTGACCAATTGTCCGGCCAAGGTGCGGACGGAGCAGCCGGTGCCTCTGGCGCTGGTGGATTGCTACCTGGCGAGGAAGGATTGGGCCGGTCTGGAGACCTTTCTTGAGGCGCAGAAGTGGGGCGACCTGGAGTTCATGCGCTTAGCCTTTCTCTCGCGGGCGGCGGCAGAGCAGAACCAGAAACTAGCCGCCGAGACCCGTTGGCGGGCGGCGGTGCGAGAGGCGGGCGAGCGCCTGGGCCCATTGAACGCCTTGTTGATTATGGCGACCAGTTCGGGGCGGCAGCAGGCCAGGGAAGACCTGCTGTGGCAGATTGCCAAACGGTTTCCCGCCCAACATTGGGCCTTGCGCGAGCTGGAGCGGTCCTACCTGGCAGCCGGCAACACCCGCGGGCTGAACAGGCTGTATTCCACGATGTCCAGTTACGCGCCGAAGAATTTTGCCGCCCGAAACAACCTGGCGGCGACCTCCCTGCTGCTCAAGTTGAACCTGACCCAGGCGCACGAGTTGGCGAAAGATATCTATTCCGCGCATCCGGAAGAAGCCATCGTCACTTCCACTTACGCCTTTTCGCTTCACCTTCAGGGGCGGACCAAGGAAGGCTTGGCCGCTCTCGAAAAGCTCAAACCCGAGGCGCTTGAAACTTCCTCCGTGGTCGTCTATTACGGACTCCTGCTGTCGGAGGCGGGCCAAACCAACAAGGCGAGCAAGTACTTGGGCATCGCCGAAAAGTCCGATCTCTTGCCAGAGGAGAAGGCGCTGGTTACCGAAGCCATTAAGCGAATTGGACCCCGGAGTTGACCAGGCCGCGGAGCGATGAAGCTGATACTTGCCGTGTTGACTTCCGCACTGATTTGCGGGCACGCGCAGGATTATGCAATTGTGGCGTCCGCCCGGACCGAGACGAACTCAGGCTGGCGGGAAGTTGTGACCGAGTTGCGGCAGAAGCACTCGGCAGCCGTGATCGCCTACCACGCGTCGGTGGAAGAGGCTCTGCCCGCCCTCCGCAAACTCTTTCCGCGCTATGTCTGCTTCGTTGCCCCGCCCACCGAAGTCTCCCGCGAGTTTGTTGCCCGGGTTCACCGGCTCACGCGCCGGCTTAACTACGACCCTTATCCGGACTGCTGCTGGGGAATCCTCACCGGATATGATGCGGCCAACGCTTGGCGGATCGCCCGTTGTTCCGAGCCGTTGACCATTCGCAAGGTGGTCGCGGGCACTCCTATTCCCCTCCAACAATTCGACGAAGGCAGGTGGTATAGTGAGCTGGATTCCGGTCGGATGATGAGCCGGGAAAAGGGCGGTCAACCCCGGGAAATGCAGGTGGCGTCCGATACGACCGAAGCGCTGGTCAAATCGCTGACCGAGTACCGGGCCGACATGTTCGTCACTTCCGGCCACGCCACGGAGCGGGATTGGCAAATCGGCTACGGCTATCGCAACGGCCAGTTCCGTTGCGAGCGTGGGATGCTCTATGGCCTGGACACCCAGGGCCAGAGGGATCCCGTGCAATCCGCCAACCCGAAAGTCTATCTGCCGGTGGGCAACTGCCTGATGGGTCACATCGATGGCACCGAGGCGATGGCGCTGGCCTTTATGAATAGCGCCGGGGTCAACCAGATGCTCGGCTACACCGTCAACACCTGGTATGGCTACGCCGGTTGGGGCTGCCTGGATTACTTTGTCGAGCAGCCGGGTCGCTTCACACTGGCGGAGGCCTTTTTTGCCAATGAGGCAGCTCTTATCAACCGGCTGCAAACGTATTTCCCTGAACTCGTGGAGGCGGCATTCGACCCGCTGAGCAAGGCCACGCCGGTGATCAAAGTGAGTGCCGCCGCGCGGGCCGCGGGCTTGACGGAGCAGGACGGCCTCGGCTTGCTCTACGACCGGGACGCGCTGGCCTTTTACGGGGACCCTGCATGGGCCGCGCGTCTGGCGCCGAGCCCGACGGCCTGGGAGCAACATCTGAGTCTTACCAACGGCCTTTGGACGTTTGAGATACATCCCGAGCGCGGGGAACGAAGCTTCACGGCCGGGGACACCAATGGTTCGCAGCGAGGCGGGCGGCCGGTTGTTCAACTGCTGGCTGAGCCACTCGATCACATTCAGATAGTCGAAGGCCAGGACCTGAAGCCGGTGATTACCAGCCGGTTCATCCTGGTGCCCAATCCCGGTAAATGCGATCCGGCCATGACCTACCGGGTGACCTTTCGCGCCTCAAAGCCGATAAGCCGCTGAGGCAGTCGGATCCATCCAGCGAGTTTGGGTCTTGGTCGTCGCTTGACGACCTGTCCGGATGGGCCTTCAACTCGAGCCGCAACACCAGGACTTGCAAGCGTGGTGCCCCCGGGATGGCCTCAATTGCTTCGCCAGGACGAGGTCTGGATTTACCGGTTCTATGAGCGCCGCGCCGAGGTGTCTGCAAGCAGCCGCCGGCACCCCTCAGTCCAGTCACGGCACGCCGAGCCGGTAACTAGCCTGCCGTTGGCGCGCTACTCGCCTGTGTTCCGCCTGTATTCCGCTCGTATTCCGCTTGTATTCCGCTTATACTCGTGTTTTGCCATCCGGCACGACCAACCTTGGTAGCGGCACCCGCCCGGGAGATGCGTTCGGCTAAATGCGCCAAAAAGCTCTTTTTCTCCCGCCGGGAACGTGGTATTGTGCGGCACAGATAAATGGAAAGAGATCGAGCGTGATGCACGCGCAGAATTGAAAGCACTGATCGAGAACAGGAACCGACGGACGGAACGAGTGTTCCTCGTGGGGGTAGAACTCAAGTCACGGCAGAACAGGGAGTTGGATGATTCACTGACGGAGCTTGCCGAACTGGCTACTACGGCGGGCGGCGAAGTGGTCGGTGAGGGGATTCAAAAGCTGGCCACTCCTTGCGCGGCGACTTATATCGGCAAAGGCAAGGCGGAGGAGTTTGCCAAACAATGCCAGCAGGCGGATGTGGACACGGTCATCTTTGACGATGAGCTTTCCCCCGCGCAGAGCCGCAATCTGGAGAAGGCGTTCAACTGCAAGGTCCTCGATCGCACGTCGCTCATTCTCGATATTTTCGCGCAGCGCGCGCGCACGCGGGAGGGCAAGCTGCAGATCGAGTTGGCGCAACTGCAGCATTTGCTGCCGCGGCTGACGCGGTTCTGGGGCCACTTGACGCGGCAAAAGGGCGGCATCGGCATGAGGAGCGGTGAAGGCGAGACGCAGTTGGAGACCGACCGGCGCCGCGTGCAGGATCGCATCGCCCGTATCGAGCGCGAGCTGGAGGTGGTGCGCCGGCAGCGCGCGACCCAGCGCAACTCACGGCAGCGCAATCATTGGGCGCTGGCCTCGATTGTCGGCTATACCAACGCGGGCAAGTCCACGCTGCTGAACACGCTTACCGGCGCGGCGGTGCTCGTGGAGGACAAGCTTTTCGCCACGCTGGACCCGACCACGCGCCGGCTGCGGTTGCCAACGAACCAAAACGTGCTGCTGACGGACACGGTTGGTTTCATCCGCAAACTGCCGCACGGCCTGGTGGAGGCGTTCAAGGCGACCCTGGAGGAAGTGGTCCAGGCGGACTTGCTGATACACGTGGTGGATGCGAGCCATCCCGAAGCGGATGAACAGATTAAGTCAGTGGATGCTGTGCTGACGGAGATCGGCGCCGAAGGTAAGCCGACCATCATGGTGTTCAACAAGATTGACCAGTTGAGTGGGAGCCGGGAAGTGCTCTCGCGATTCCTGGAGCGGCATCCGCACGGGGTCGCCATTTCCGCTGTCACCGGCGAGGGTATTGAGGCATTGGTGGCCGAATTGGGCAGCCAGTTGCGGCCCCTTCGTGAGTTCATTGAGCTGTCTGTGCCACATGAGCAGGCGTCTGTCATCGCCCGGCTGCACGAGGTTGGCCAGGTGGTGGAACGGAATTACGACGGCGAGACTGCCCGCTTCAAGGTGCGGATCCCGCCGCATCTGCGCGAGGAGTTCGCGCCGTTCGTCGTGCGCGACTTGCAGGTGGCAGGGCTGCGCTAAAGTCCGGCCAGAAGGAAAGGCTAAAGGCTAAAGGCTGAATGCTGAAGTCAAACCCATGCTCGATCCGCAATTCAGCCTTTAGCCTTTAGCCTTTAGCCTTTAGCCTTTCTGCGAAATTCCTCTCGTGCCCGGAGTGGCGGCCCGTTAGAGTCCGGGCATGAGCGGTATAAAACTCAAGGACCAGCCAGTCAGCGAACGTCCGAGGGAACGGCTTAGGGAGAAAGGGGCTGATTCACTGAGCCACGGCGAACTGGTCGCCATCCTCCTGCGCACCGGCTTGAAGGGAGTCAACGTGGTGGATCTCGGCAAACAGCTTGTCCAGCGCTACGGTTCTCTGGATGCGCTGGCCCGGGCGTCTTGGCAGGATCTGGCGAAGGAGCCCGGCATCGGTCCGGACAAGGCGGTGACGCTCGTGGCGGCGTTCAGCCTGGCTCGCCGGCTCGTCCGTGAGACGCACGGGACTGCTCCGGTGCTGGACACGCCGGAAGCCGTGGCCAACCTCATGCGCGAGGACGTTCGGTTGCGCAATGCCGAGGTGTTCCAGGTGCTGCTGCTGAACACCCGCCGGCGGCTGATCGGCGAGCCGGAGAAGATTGCCGATGGCACGCTCGACACCATCCTGGTCCATCCGCGCGAGGTGTTCCGGCCCGCCATCCAGAATAATGCCGCCGCGCTGGTGCTGGTGCATAATCACCCGAGCGGCGACCCGACGCCGTCGGAGGCCGACATCAAGGTGACGCGTGACCTGATTCGGGCTGGGCAACTGCTCAAGATCGAGGTGCTGGATCATGTGATTCTTGGGCGGGCGACTCAGGAGCGGCCGAAGGATTACACGTCACTGCGGGAGCTGGGGTACTTTTATACGTGAAACGCGTGAGGCGGGAAACGTGAAACGTGAAACATGAAGGGGGGCGGGGAGCATGGGTCGGGTTTCAGCTTTTCAGTATTTCAGCATTTTCCGCGTCAGTTTTGACTTGGCAATGGAGGCGGTTGGCCCACTTTGGACGGTGATGATTCATCCGACCGCTATTATTCATCCTGGGGCGAAGCTGGACGCGAGCGTCCAAGTGGGGCCTTACGCCATCATTGATGAAGGCGTGGAGGTCGGCCCGGAGTGTGTTATCGGCCCGCAGGTATATCTGACTGGTCGGACGACCATTGGCGCGCGGAATCGCTTCTATGCGGGCTGCGTGATTGGCGAGGCGCCGCAGGACCTGAAATACAGCGGGGAGCCCACCGGGCTGCGGATCGGCGACGGCAACGTGTTTCGCGAGCACGTGACGGTACACCGTTCAAACAAGCCGGCGGAGTGCACGGTGATCGGCGGCCAGGGTTTCTTCATGGCGAACGCGCACGTGGCGCACAATTGCCGACTGGGCGACGAGGTGATCCTGGCGAACGGCGTGCTCCTGGGGGGGCATGTGGCCGTGGATGATCGTGCTTTCCTTTCGGGCAACTGTGTCGTCCACCAGTTCGTGCGCGTGGGCACCTTGGCCATGATGCAAGGCGGCTCGGCGATCAGCCAAGACCTGCCACCGTACACCATGGCCCGCGGCGACAACGGCATATGCGGTCTGAACATCATTGGTTTGCGACGGGCCGGACTGACGCCGGCGGAGCGGCTGGAGTTGAAACAGCTTTACCGCGTGCTGTTCCGCGAGGGGCAAAACCTGCGGGCGGCGGCAGTGAGCGCGCGGGCGAAATTCTCCAGCGCGCCCGCCAAGGTGATGCTGGATTTTCTGGCGGGTTCGAAGCGCGGGGTCTGCCGTGATACGGGGGTAGATTTGAGCTTTGACGAAGCTCGCGATTCCGGTTAAGCTTTTGAGGTAAGATGAGTTTCAGGTTCACGAGTTTTCACATCGGTCTGGCGGCAGCCACTCTGGTCCTGAGTGGCGTGCTGGTGGGCAACGCGCAGACGGGCCGGAAGGAGCGCGGGCGGTCCATTGAGTTCTCTTTGCCCAAGAGTGACGAGGTGACGACCAACTTGCATCAGTTGACGAACAAGAAGGACAGCCTAAGGGAGCTGGAGGATGACCTTTACAAGCCGCTGCAGTCGTTCACGCCCAATGGTTCGCTCGAGGGTGTGACCGCTCCGCCTCCCCGGACCCCCTCCACGTCGCCGATTCAGAGCAAACGCGTGAAGGAGTTGCTGGAGCGGCGTAAGAACTGGGCCTTCATGAGTCCCGAAGACCTGGTCGGGGCGCCAACGGTTGAGGATGTGCTTAAGACGCCTCAAATCGGGCCGGAAGGTCAGGAGAAGAGGGAGCTGCCTACACTTGAGCGTTACTATGACCGCCTGGCTAACAAGCGGCTGGAACCGGATAACCTGCTTAAACCCAAGAACGAGGACTTGTTCGGAACGCCCGGTAAATCAAATGCGCGCGATGAGCACAACCCTCAGGAAGATTCAATTGTTCCCAGCGGGGTAAGGGAAAGCATGCAGACGCTCAACAAAATGGTCGAATCGGATCGTAATGACGGTCGCTTCTTGCGATCTGCAACGCATGGCGATTTGTCTGACCCCTTCGGTCTCGCGAACCAGACGATGACGAAGGAGCAGACGCAGGATCATAAGAAGCTGATGGACGATTATCGTTCCCTGGTGGACCCGAGCTGGCACCCGCCCGCAGTTGCCACGCCGGAGAATTTGCTCTCCACGCTCGCCGCCGACGCGACGTCAGCGGCAGGGAAGCCAGCGGTGGGCCTGCCCAGCTCTCTGAGTTCGGCCGCGCCCTCGGTGTTCGAGGAACAGATGAACATCACCAGTCCCCAGCTCGGTCCGGCAGCGCTGCCGGATATGAACTCGCGCGCGCTCGGGCAAACGAGGCCAACGCTGGTATTGCCGACGTCCGATCCAACCAGAGTTGCGCCGCCCGCGCCCGTTTTCGCTGCCCCGAAGCGGGCTTTCTAATAGCAGTCCCAGCGCAGCACGGTCACGGTGCTTCCCGCCGCCAGGGTAGTATGAGCCGGTACGTCCACCAGTCCATTGGCCGCGGCCAGTGAACTGAGCAGGTGGGAGGCTTGCCGGCCGGCCAGTTGAATCTTTCCGGTCGAATCCACTTTGACGCTCATGAAATGCCGGCGCTCGCCTGGATTCAACAGCGGTTCGGCCAGCACCCCCGGGTGAGCTGGCAGGGAAACGTCCGTTGCGCCCTGCCAGCGCAGCAGTGCGGGGCGCACGAGCAACCGGAAGGTGACCAGGGCTGAAACGGGGTTGCCGGGCAGGCCGAATAACAACTTTCCCTGGCAGCGGCCAAAGACAAACGGGCGGCCTGGCTTCATCGCCACTTTCCAGAACTCCAGCCGACCGCCGATTTGCTCGAAGGCCAGCTTGAGGAAATCCATTTCGCCAACCGAAACGCCGCCCGAAGTCACAACCGCATCGCATTGATTGAAAGCGTCTGCCAGCGCCTGGCTGGTTCCGGCGAGCACATCTGCGACCAGGGGCAAGGTTTTTGGGACCGCGCCGACACCTTCCATCAGTGCCGCCAGGGCGGTGCGATTGCTTTCGTAGATTTGGCCGGGCACCAGCGGTTGGCCGGGCTCCGTGAGTTCCGAACCGGTGGCCAGCAGGCCCACCACTGGCCGTCGTCCCACGCGCAGTCGCCCGAAACCGGCTGCCGCCAGCAGTCCGATCCGACCCGGGGTTATGGCTGCGCCCGCCTCGGCGAGTATCGTGCCCTGCTTCACGTCCTCCCCGCGGGTCCGGACATTTTCCCCGGGACCAGCCGGGGCCAGGATTACTACCTCGCCCGGCGCGGCCGGGTTAATGTGCGTGTCTTCTTGCATCACGACGGCGTCGGCACCAGCCGGGAGGGGCGAACCAGTGAACAGACGCACGCAGGTGCCGGGAGTAACCTCACCCAAGAATACCTCCCCGGCGGCAACCTTTCCCGCCAAACGCAGACGTGCCGGTGAAGCCGGTTTGGCTGAGGTCACGTCGGCGGCCCGCACCGCGTAGCCATCCATCGCTGAATTATCGAAGACCGGCAGGTCAATGGGCGACCGGATTTGATCAGCCAGAATGCGACCGGAAGCAGCTCGCAACGAGACGGATTCGCTTTCGGGTGCGGGCACTTCGGCCAGCACCCGCGCCAGGGCTTCTTCAAATGCAAGCATAGGCAGGGGAAGGGGTGGCTGCATCCAACGCACTAGTGGGCCGAAGTCAGGACGAGCACTTGCTCCAGCGTGGAGATGCCCTCGCGGGCACGTGCCAGCGCGGCCATGCGCAGCGTGCGCATGCCCTGACCGATGGCAACCTTGCCCATCTCCCGGGTGCTGGCGCGAGCGATAATGAGCTTGCGAATTTCATCCGTGATGGTCATGGCCTCGATGATGGCCATACGACCGCCATAGCCGGAGTTCTTGCAGCGGTCGCAGCCCCGCCCGCGATACAACGTGACGCCATCAAAGATGTTCGGGTCGATGCCCAAATCCTGAAACATCTTGGACGGATAAGATATTGGCTCCTTGCAGTGGGAGCAAATGCGGCGCATCAGGCGTTGGGCGCAAGCGAGGATAACGGATGAAGAGATGAGGAACGGCGCGATGCCCATGTCGTCGAGGCGCGCAATGGCGCCGGGGGCGTCGTTACAGTGCATGGTGCTCAAGACCTGGTGGCCGGTCAGTGCCGCTTCGATGGCGATTTCCGCGGTCTCGGTATCGCGGATTTCGCCGATCATGATGATGTCCGGATCCTGGCGCAGGATCGAACGGAGCGCGTTGGCGAAAGTCAGCCCAATTTCCTTCTTCGTCGGCACCTGGTTGATACCGGGAACCTGAAACTCGACGGGGTCCTCCACCGTCACGATATTGTAGATCGGGTTGTTGAGTTCGTTGAGCGCGGAATACAGCGTGGTTGTCTTGCCGGAACCGGTCGGGCCCGTGACAAGAATGAGCCCGTGCGGGGCATCCACGGCGGTCTTGAACTGCTGAAACGTGTCCGGGTCGAGGCCCAGCTTGTCGATGCTGGCGGAGAGGTTCGATTTGTCCAGCAGGCGCAAGACGATCTTCTCCCCGTGTACGGTCGGCATGATGGAGACGCGCAGGTCGTAATCTTTCCCGCCGACGCGGATGCGCATGCGCCCGTCTTGGGGCAAGCGGCGTTCGGCGATGTCCAGACTGCTCATGATCTTGAACCGCGAGACCAAGGCCAATTGTAGCTGCTTGGGCGGCGGGGTCGCGTCCGCCAAAACGCCGTCGATGCGGTAGCGCAGCCGCAGCGTCTTCTCAAAAGGCTCGATGTGGATATCGCTGGCGCGGTCTTTGACTGCCTGGACCAGGATGAGGTTGGCTAGTTTGATGACCGGGGCTTCCTCGCTGGAAGCGGCCAGTTGGTCGAGATTAACTTCTTCGACGGTGTCGCGGGAAACCTCCAAGCTGTCGGCGTCGGCATCGGCATCGCCCTTCTTCTGGGCATCCTGGATGATGTCCTCCATGCTGCCGCTCTTGGAGCCATCGATCTGGTTGAGCTTGTCCAGGATGGCTTTTTCCGACGCGATCAGGGTCGCGACTTCCAGCCGGGTGATGCGCCGGACGTCGTCAATGGCCAGCACATTCAGCGGGTCGGCCATTGCCAGGAAGAGCTTGTTTTCCAGCCGCGACACGGGGACGACCTTATGGTTGTAAGCCATTTCGCGCGGGACCAGGTCTGCCACTTCGAGGGGGATAGTGAGGCGGGCGAGATTGATCGGCGGCGTGTTCAGCACGCGACCCATCGAGACGGCCATGTCCGCCTCGGTGACATAAGCCTTTTCCAGGATCAGTTTGAGCAGGCGGGTGCCGGCTTTCTTCTGCTGCTCGAGCAGTTCTTCAACCTGCTTGGCGGTCAGCAGACCATCTTCCACCAGGGCGTCGGCGATTCGTTCGCCAAATGTTTTGGCTGGAGGCATTGGCTTATCGGAAGAGCTTGCGGACGTTGCTGAGCAGGTCGGCTGGCGGCACTAAATACCACAGCAGGCGGTTGGGGGTGGCTTCCGCCAGTTCTTTGGCAGCCTGCTGGTTGAAGGGATTGGCGGTGGCCACGAGGACCGATTTGCTCATGCGGTCGAAGGGCAACACGCACCACCTTCGGCAGGTATCGGCCGGGAAACTCCGGGCCAAATCCATGTCGATATCGTAACTTTGGAGCGGCAGGAAGGCGAACCGCGACTTGTCGCATAAAACCTTCAGCGACTTGTCAATAGGCAGAATTCCCCTGTCGGCCAACACCTGGATGAACGGCTCCAGCACGCTGCCGGTCGAAAGGGTTGGATCGACGGTGGACCAGCACAGGTCAAAGTCGCCGACCGTGATCAGCTTGCTTTCAACGAAGAGCTTATGCATGGACTTTCGCCCATCTTCAACTTCTGCCGGGGGCGCCTTGCTGGCAGTTCTGCGGGTATCACCCTTCGGGGCGGGTGCTTTAGCCATGAGGGTGGTTTCCACCCCCATTGGCTCGAGGGTGAAGTTGTTAGCTTTGCTCTCGATTTGCTCCAACGCCGCTTTTACGTCGGGATCGTCGGGGCAACGCTGCAGGATGGTTTCGTATTCGAGGATGGCCGAGGATAGCTGGCCCATTTGAACGTAGGCATGGGCGATTCGTTTGGACGTGCTGATGACGTCCTTTTGGCGGCTCAGCTTGGAATAGGCTTCCTTGAGAATTTCCAGCGATTGATAGTCGTGGGGTTGCGACTGAGTGATGACTTCAAACATCTCAATCGTCTGCGCCAGTTGAGCTTCTTCACTGGGACTTAATGTGCTTGCCATGCGAATTCAATTTTGCCGGCCGACCGATGCATTCCCATCGCCGCAACATGTTGGCGGCCGGACGCCTTGGGTTGAAGCAAACTTGCGGCCAGTCTAGGCGGCGGCAGTGATTATGGCAAATCTCCCTGCTGCCTGGGGCAGAATGTCGTCAACGCCAGACACTTGTGTCCCATTTTGTTCCGCGATTACCTCAAGCCGGGCTGCTTCGGGGGCACTGGGGTGGGGGAATTATTAGTAAGGAATAGCGGCGACAACCATGCTGGAAGTTGGTTATTCGATGATCCAGCACCCCAGAACCCCAATACCCCAATTCCTCTAAGGCTGGCTGGTGATCTTGGACCACTCGGTGTTTTGCACCACGGCGTAAATCGCAAAAGCCTTTTCGTTTTGAATCAGGACCGCGCGCACCACGCTCGAATCATCGGCGCGGCCAAGGTTTAAGACCGAGTCGGGAATAATGCCCACCTTCTTGTGGGCGTAAATCAGCGCGAAGACCGCCTGGGCAAAAGCGACGTACGGCAAGTCTTTGTAGGCACCTTCCGCAGTGTCTTCGACAGCGTCGGTCAGGAATTCGAGCTGATCTACGAGGTGTGGAAACAACGGCTCGTAAATCTGGGTGAATTCCAGCTTCCATTGCGGCAGATGCCGGAGAACTTTCTCGACAATTCCCGGTGTTATAGTTGCCGCTCCGCGATTAACAAAAGCCACAATTTCTGGCATGGGCAGACTCTATCCCAAAGTGGGCCGCGAAGGAAAGATAAATAATCAGAACTCGGCGCGGCTGGGCTCCGGCGAGACCGGGAAGTGTTTTTCGGCCGTGGCTACGAACTGCTCGACCACGCGTGACGCCCCCTGGCGGCGCCAGACCAGGGCCCAATCCCACCACAGCCTGGGCTTGCTTAAGGTGCGCCACACGATGCCGCTGATGCGCTCGATGTTCTCGAAGTGAGGCAAGACGCTTACGCCGAGACCCACCGAGATCAAGCCGAGCATGTTAGTCGGGTAACCGCCTACCTCCTTTACCACCCGAGGCCGGAACCCGGCATTCGCACACAGACGGAAGAACTCATCGTAGAATTCCGGCCGGGATTCGCGCGTGCAGAACACAAAATCCTCGCTGCGCAGATCGCCCAGTTCCAGGGCCGGCCGCCGGGAAAGTGGATGATGTTGGGGCAGCACAATCTTGAACGGCATACGCCAGATGACCTGGTGTTCGAGTCCGTCCAGCGGGGCCGGCAAGTACAAGAAGGCCAGGTCGAGCCG
This sequence comes from uncultured Verrucomicrobia subdivision 3 bacterium, assembly GCA_903912925.1. GTDB lineage: Bacteria > Verrucomicrobiota > Verrucomicrobiia > Limisphaerales > UBA8199 > PALSA-1440. Next base: position 34,270 of record CAIWJG010000923.1, read on the forward strand.
GCCCGCGCGCAGTGCTTTCAACTGCTCGGCGGGCAGCCCGTGGAAGTAGTCAAACTGCACCTGGGGGTGGATTCGCTTGAAGGCCGTGATGACGGGTGCGAGGTAGCTCAGGTGGAGACCGCTGGGAAAGCCCAGCACGAGGCTGCCGGTCATCGTGCCGGCCGCGGAGCGGGCTTCGTTGGCGGCCTCGGTGGCCAGGGCCAGGATCGAACGCGCCCGCTGGTAGAAGACCCGGCCCGCCCGCGTAAGCTGCACCCCGGTGCGGCCCCGGTCGAACAGCGGCATCTGCAGTTCCTCTTCGAGGTTCTTCATCTGACGGCTCAGCGCGGGTTGGGCCACCCGCAAGCGCGCCGCCGCGTGGGTAAAGTTCAGTTCCTCAGCCACTGCGACGAAGTAACGGAGGTGTCTCAGTTCCATGTCTCCACCATACCTGCCGCGCATGGCTGGACCAAGCAACAAAGTATTGGTCGAAACCCGCCCCAAGCTGCTTAAGTGGTACGTGATGATTGAGACAAAGGCAACGACGACCGGCACCGGTCGCGGGGGCGATGCGCGCAGCCCGCAACCCGAGGTTCGCCCCATCCCCGAACTCCAGACCTATCCACGAGTTGAAATAAGCCAGGATTTGGCCGGCGCTCAACCCGCCACCGGCAACCCCCGGCACTTCTTCCGCCGCCTGCTCTACGCGCTGCTGGCCGCCGCCGTCACTGCCGCCGCCGCCTGGTCCGCTTACCGTTGGTGGGATTATACCCGCATCTGGGTGAAGACGGACAACGCTTACGTCGCCGCGCACATCCACCAGGTGAGTTCGCGCGTGGCCGGCACGGTGAGCGAAGTGCTGATTGAGGAGAACCAGGTAGTCGCCGCCGGCCAGTTACTCGCCCGGCTGGATGCGCGGGACTTCGAGGTGAAGCGTCAGCAGGCCCTCGCGCTTTTGGCCCAGGCACGGGCGCAGGTTCAGCCGGCCCAGGCGCGGATTGCGCAGGCGCAATCGGATGTCACGCGTGAGCAAGTTCGTGCCACCAAGGCGCAGCAAGACCTGGAGCGGGCGAAACAGCTCTCGCAGGGCGGCAACGCGGCCATCTCCCAGCAAGAGTTCGACACCGCGCAGGCGCTGGCCGATGGTGCGCTGGCAGGCTTGCAGTCGGCCAAATCCGCCCTGCAGGCGGCGGAGGCTGGCATTGGCGTCGTCGAGGCGCAGGTAAAGGTCGCCGAGGCGAATGTCAAAGAGGCCGAGCTGCAGCTTTCCTACACGGACATCCAGGCTCCTACGGCCGGGCGCATCGGGAAAAAGAACCTGGAATCGGGCAACCGCGTTCAGCCGGGGCAGGCGCTCCTGGCATTAGTCCAGCCGAACGTATGGGTCGTGGCGAACTTCAAGGAGACGCAGCTTGCTTGCATGAAGCCGGGCCAGGCGGTACGGCTGTGGGTGGACGCGTTTCCCGGCCGGGAGGTGACGGGCCGGGTCGAGAGCCTCGCTCCTGCCAGCGGCGCACAGTTCGCGTTGCTGCCGCCGGATAACGCGACGGGCAACTTCACTAAGATCGTCCAGCGCGTTCCCGTGAAGATCGTCTTCGACAACCAAAGCGCCAGCGACCCTGAAGGCCGCCTCGTGCCGGGGCTGTCGGCGATCGTGGAGGTGAAGGTGCGTGAGTGACGCCGCCGGCTAGGTTCTTCCATCGTAGCATCGAACGTGAGTTCGATCATTATTTCCGGTGAGCGGCGCGATCGGAAAATCAACGCGAGGGAAGAATATGGAGGAGATGGGGACGCCGGGTGCCCTCACCCGGCGGGGGATGACGTTAGAGCCTGAAATCCGAAACCCGAGGACCGAAATCCGAAGGAAGGCCGAAATCCGACCGAAGCTTCACCTTGCGCTTGCCGGCTGCGACTTCGGATTCCCTTCACGTTTCACGTTTCACGTTTCACCCTGGGGATCACCATAATGAGAGCTGCTGCCCAAAGCCGCTCGGGCACGGCTCACCTCGGGGATGTCGGCCGGGTGCCCCCACCCGGCGCTGATCCTGACCACGTGCCGGCGCGGCATTGGGTGGCGCTGTGCGGGGCGATGCTGGGCGCGTTCATGGCGGTGCTGGACATTCAAATCACCAACGCCTCGCTCAATGACATCCTCGGCTCGCTTGGGGCGACGCTTTCGGAGGGTTCCTGGATATCGACCAGCTACCTGGTAGCGGAGATCATTGTCATCGCGCTGACGGGCTACCTCTCCGACGTGTTCTCAGCCCGGCGCTACCTGGTGGTCAATGCCGTCCTGTTTCTGGTCTTTTCCGTGGCCTGCGCCTGGGCGTGGGACCTGACCAGTATGATTGTCTTTCGAGCGCTGCAAGGCTTCGCCGGCGGGGTGCTCATCCCCATGGCCTTCAATCTGGTGCTGAAGTTGTTGCCGCCGGCCAAGCGCCCGCTGGGTTTCGCCCTGTTCGGGATGACGGCGACCTTTGCGCCGGCCATTGGGCCAGCCATCGGCGGCTGGCTGACGGACAATTACGGCTGGCCCTCGATCTTCTACTTGAACCTCTTGCCCGGCGCGCTGCTCATCGGCGCGGTGGTCTGGGGGCTGGAACCGGAAAAGATGCAGCTCGCGCTGCTGCGGCGTGGCGACTGGTTGGGCATAGGCTCGATGGCGATTGGCTTGGGCTCGTTCATCGTGTTCCTCGAAGAGGGCAACCGCAACGACTGGCTCAACTCGCAGTTCATCGCCGCGCTGGGCCTGACGGCGGGGGTGTTTCTGACCGCGTTCGTGGTGATCGAGCTGGTGCGGCGCGAGCCGTTCATCAACCTGCGCCTGTTGGCTGACCGCAACTTCGGCCTGGGCACCATCGTGAGCACGGCCTTTGGGGTGGGGATGTATGGGATGATGTTCCTGCTGCCGGTCTATCTGGCGCAGGTGCAGGGCTACAACGCGCAGCAGATCGGCCAGACCATCATGTGGAGCGGCATACCGCAGGTGTTCATGATGCCGGTGGCGGCGCTGTTGATGCGGTGGTTCGACGCTCGAATCCTGCTCACGCTCGGGCTGGCACTTTTTGGCGGCAGCAGCTTGATGAACAGCACGATGACCAACCTTACCGCTTACGACCAGCTCATCCTGGCGCAACTGGTCCGCGCCCTCGGTTTGCCGCTGGTGATCGTGCCGCTGACTTCGCTGACGACCGGGCATATCGGACCCCAGCAGTCCGGCTCCGCCTCTGCCCTCTACAATATGTTTCGCAACCTGGGCGGCAGCATCGGCATCGCGGTGCTGGCAACGCAGTTGGACCTGCGCGAGAAGTTCCATTCGGTGCGGCTGGGCGAGGGGATCAACGCCTTTAATCCCGCAGCGAACGAGCGGCTGGAATCACTGGCCCGGCAGCTCATGGCGCGCGGCGCCGACGCGGTCGCCGCGGGGCAGCAGGCCCTGGGCGCGGTGGCGGGCCTGGTGCGCCGGGAGGCCTATGTGATGGCCTATGGTGATTGTTTCTATCTGCTCGGCCTCTTGATGTTTTCCATGGTGCTGTTGGTATGGCTGTGCCGGGGCGTGAAAGGCGGCAGTTTGGCGGCCCATTAGGTTCAAGCCTGGCAAAAATGGCCTTGATTTGACGCGGGCTGGCCTCTTAGTGTGGCGGAAATGAAATTGTGCCAGAACTAATGCGCTTCCGGAAGGCGAGCGTGAAGACGCAATTTCCTAACACGCAAGACAATTAACAATTATGGCAAACAACCAAAGCTACAAAGTGAAGTTCTTCAGCGGCGAGGAAGTCCCGCTGGAATTGCACAAGGTCCGAATCGTCCAGAAGCTGAACCTGATCCCGATCGAGGAGCGCCTGAAGGCCATCGTCGAAGGAGGGTTTAACACGTTCCTGCTGACCACCAAGACGGTCTACCTGGATATGCTCACCGACAGCGGGACCAACGCGATGAGCGACAATCAGGTGGCGTCCATGCTGCGGGCGGATGATGCTTATGCCGGCTCGCAGAGCTATATGCGATTGGAAGAGTCCATCCAGGAGGTGTTTAACTGCAAGTATTTCCTGCCGGTACACCAGGGGCGCGCCGCGGAGAACATCATCTCCAAGGTGTTCATCAAGCCGGGTGATGTGGTCCCGATGAACTATCACTTTACGACCACCAAGGCGCACATTGAGATCAACGGCGGCTCCATCCTGGAGATTTACACCGACGAAGCGCTCAAGGTAAAGAGCAGCCACCCGTTTAAGGGCAACCTGGACGTGGCCAAGCTCAGGGAGGTCATCAAGAAGTATGGCGTCGGCAAGGTGGCCTACATCCGACTGGAAGCCTCGACCAACCTGATCGGCGGGCAGCCGTTCTCCATCGCCAACATGCGCGAGGTGAGGAAAGTGGCGAAGAAACACGGCCTGATGATTGTGCTCGACGCCAGCTTGATCGGGGAGAATGCCTATTTCATCAAACAGCGCGAGCCGGAGTTCAAGAACAAGTCCATCAAGCAGATCCTGCACGAGATGATCGGCCTGGTTGACCTGACTTATTTCTCGAGCCGCAAGGTCAGCTCGACGCGTGGCGGGGGGATTTGCACCAACAACCTCGAAATCCACAACAAGATGAGGGATCTGGTGCCGTTGTTCGAGGGCTTTTACACCTACGGCGGCATGTCCATCCGCGAGGTCGAGGCGATGGCCATCGGCCTGATCGAAACGCTCGACGAGACGATCATCTCGCAGTCGCCGAGTTTCATCCGTTACATGGTCAACGAGCTGGAGCGTCTGGGCGTGCCGGTGGTGACGCCGGCCGGCGGCCTGGGTGTGCACATTGACGCCGGGCAATTCCTGTCGCACGTCCCGCAGAAGGAATACACGGCGGGCGCGCTGGCGGCGGCGTTCTTCCTGATTTCCGGTGTGCGCGGTATGGAGCGCGGTACTATCTCCAGCGTTCGCGACGTTAATGGCAACGATGTGCTGGCGGATATTGAGCTGCTGCGCCTGGCGATGCCGCGCCGTGTATTCACGCTGTCGCAGGTCAAATACGCGATTGACCGGCTGCACTGGCTGTATATGAACCGGAAGCTGGTGGGCGGCCTGAAGTTCTACGAGGAGCCTCCCGTGCTGCGCTTCTTTGGCGGCAAGCTCAAGCCCACCAGCCCGTGGCCAGAGAAGCTCGTGGCTAAGTTCCGGGCGGACTTTGGGGACAGCCTGTAAGGCAGCCCTACTTACTGCCGAGACCGCGGGATAGACGAAACCGAGCAACCCCTCACCCCAGCCCTCTCCCCTTCGGAAGGGGAGAGGGAGCAGCCTCGGCAGCTTTGGGGAGTAGCAGCGGACGTCAGTCCGCTCAAACATCCTCCTCAGTATTTAGGTTTCCGTAAGCCCGTCGACCGGGGTAGCATTGGGCGTATCCGAATGAAGCCGAACCTGCACCGAGACCTCTGCACCACATTAGTCCCAATAGCTTGCGCGGCAGTCATGCTTGCGGCCGCGCTACTGCCAATGGCCGCCGTCGGCGCCGCCGCTGCGCCCAGGCCCAATATCGTAGTCGTCCTGGTTGACGACATGGGCTTCTCGGACATCGGCTGCTACGGCAGCGAGATCCCGACGCCGAATCTCGACAAGCTGGCGGCGGGCGGTCTTCGCTTCACCCAGTTCTACAATACCGGCCGTTGCTGCCCGACACGCGCTTCCGTTCTTACCGGGCTTTATTCGCATCAGACCGGCGTGGGGCACATGATTGAAGACGGTGGCGCGCCCGGTTATCGCGGGCGGCTCAACGAGAGTTGTGTAACGCTGGGAGAAGTGCTGGGGCCGGCGGGATACTTCACGGCCATGAGCGGCAAATGGCACGTGGGACAGGAGCGTGGAGTTGTTCCCTGGGAACGCGGCTTCCAACGCAGCCTGAACTCTCCGAAGGGGGGATTCTACTATCCCGAGGGTAAGGAGAAACGGCTTTTCCTCAACGGCAAGGCGCTGGCCGACGATGCTCCGGAGTTGCCGAAGAACTGGTACACCACCGACCTTTATACCGACTTCGGCATTCGGTTTATTGACGAGGCGCTCGCCGCCAAGCAGCCCTTCCTGCTCTACCTGGCCTATAATGCACCGCATTTCCCGTTGCAGGCACCTGCGGACGAGATCGCTCAGTTCCGCGGCAAATACAAGATCGGCTGGGACAAGCTCCGTGAGCAACGCTACGCCCGGCAGAAGGAACTCGGCGTGGTGGACAAGGCATGGCCGCTTTCGCCCCGGCCCGACCTGGTAGCGGCATGGGATGCGTTGAGCGAGACAGATAAGGACCGCTATGACCACATCATGGCCATTTACGCTGCGTGCGTGGCGCACATGGACACGGCGGTGGGGCGGTTGGTGGCGGCGCTCAAGGAACGCAGCGTGCTCGACAACACGCTCATCCTGTTCCTGTCGGACAACGGCGGCAACGCCGAGAGCGGTTCGCGTGGGAGGCTGGAAGGCGATTCGCCCGGGGCGGGCGGCTCGACGGTCTTCTGCGGTCAGTCGTGGGCAACCTTGGAGAACACCCCGTTCCGTCGGTATAAGCATTTCAACCATGAGGGAGGCATCGCCACGCCGTTGATCGCCCATTGGCCGGCAGGCATTGCGGCGCGCGGCGAACTACGCGAGCAGCCGGGCCACCTCGTTGATGTCATGGCCACGTGTGTGGACCTTGCGGGCGCGAAATACCCCGCCGAATTCCACGGTCAAGCGATTCTGCCGATGGAGGGCCGCAGCTTGGTACCGGCTTTCGCGAACCAGCCGATCCAGCGTGACGCGCTCTACTGGGAGCATGAAGGGAATGCCGCGGTGCGCGTGGGCGATTGGAAACTGGTGCGGCTGGGGCGGAACGGCGCGTGGGAACTCTACAACCTCAAGGCCGACCGCACTGAATTGCATGACCTGGCTGCGGTCGAACCCGCCCGCGCGGCGGAACTGGCGGCTAAATGGGAAGCCTGGGCCGACCGCGCTAATGTGAAACCGTATCCGGGTTCGCCTGAGGCGAATAAGGCCAGCAAGAAGGGGAAGAAGCAGCAGTCGGCACCGGCATCGTAACACGAAGAAGGGATGTATGAAGAGGTTGCTTGCCAGACGGGGGGGGCGAAATCCGAAACCCGAAACCCGAGATCCGAAGGAAGACCGAAATCCGAAATTCGAATGGGCTGCGCACGTTCCATGCAAGCGAGGTCGCATCTCGTTTCGGGTTTCGGATTTCGCCCTCCCTCTCCTCCTGTGCCTGCTGCTCCCCCTGGACTCCCTCTCCGCCCCAGCCGCTCCGCCTAACATCGTCGTCATTCTCGCCGATGACCTCGGCTACGGCGACGTGGGTTGCTATAATGCGCAGTCGAAGATTCCCACGCCGCACTTGGACCACCTCGCTGCCGAAGGGATGCGTTTCACCGATGCCCATGCGCCGGATGCGGTCTGCACGCCCACGCGGTATGGACTGCTGACGGGCCGATACGCTTTCCGCTCGCGGCTCAAGTCTGGCGTCGTGCCGCCCTGGGGGTCACCGCTGATCGAACAGGGGCGGGTCACGCTGCCAGCGTTCCTGCGCCAGTGCGGCTACGCTACTGCTTGCATCGGCAAATGGCACCTCGGCTGGGATTGGCCAACCACGGACGGCCGCCACGCCGCCAGCAAGGAGGGGCTCGGGAACGTGGACTTCAACAAACCCATTCTCAACGGCCCGACATCCAGAGGGTTCGATCTCTATTTCGGCGTGGACCTCCCGAACTACCCCCCGTATTGCTTCATCGAGAATGACCGCACCGTCGGCATGCCCTCGCTGCCCGCGCCGCTCCAGAAAGGGGCGATCAACCGGCCCGGACCAATGCTGCCTGGTTGGAGTCTGACGAACATCATGCCCGAGATCACGCGCCGAGCGGTGCGCTATGTGGAAGCTGCCGCACAGGGCAAGCAGCCGTTCTTCCTCTATTTCCCGCTCACGGCGCCGCATTATCCTATTGTGCCCACCGCCGAATTCAAGGGCCGCAGCCAGGCGGGCGATTATGGTGATTTTGTGGCGCAGGTGGACGGCACCGTCGGTGAAGTGCTGGCTGCGCTGGCCCGCAGCGGCCTGGCGACTAATACGATCGTCGTGTTCACCAGCGACAACGGGCCGGAGTGTGTTGAGGTTGCCCCCGGGGCTTATGAGCGCATCCGCCGGTACGGCCACTCGAGCATGGAGGGTTTGCGAGGCGTAAAGCGCGACACCTGGGAAGGCGGTCACCGCGTGCCATTCCTGGCACGCTGGCCGGGCCACATACCCGCAGGCGCGACCAGTGCGGAGACGATCTGCCACGTGGACCTCATGGCCACTTGCGCGGCGCTGCTCGGGGCGAAGCTGCCTCGCGATTCTGCTGAAGACAGTTGTAACATCCTGCCCGCCTTGTTGGGCAAGCAGCTCGGGCAGCCGATTCGCGAAGCCACGGTGCTGCACGGTTGCAATGGGAGCTTTGCCCTGCGGCAGGGCGACTGGGTGCTGATTGATGATCCTAGCGGCGACAATAACGGCGGCAAGAACCACCTGGGCGAGCCCGAGTGGTTTAAGCAGGAGCGCGGCTACGCGAAGAACGAATTGCCCGGAGAACTCTACAACTTGCGGGACGACCTTCCGGAGCGGCGCAACCTTTACGCCGAGAAGCCTGAGGTGGTGAAGCGCCTGAAAGCGCTGCTGGAGAAGTATAAAGCCGCGGGACGAAGCACGCCGGGGCCGGCGATGAAGAATACGCAGATGTCCGAATGAACCCTGCAATCGGGATGAAAGTTGGGAACATCCAACAACCAATGGGCTCGACTGGTAACCTCAGTGGATGTTGGGAGTTGGATGTTGGATGTTGGATGTTCTCCTTCGCTTCAAGATGCCTCGGGCGGCTCGCTTTGTTCCTGATTCTCCCCTTATTGCTAATCCACGCGTCCGCCGCTACCCCGGCGACCAAACCGAACATCGTCATCATTCTCGCCGACGACCAGGGCTGGGGCGACTTGAGCGTCAACGGCAACACCAATCTTTCAACGCCCCGTATTGATTCGCTGGCCAAGGATGGTGCTCTGCTGGAGCGGTTTTACGCTTGCCCCGTCTGCTCGCCCACTCGCGCTGAGTTCCTCACCGGTCGCTACCATCCGCGTGGAGGAGTACACAGCACCTCGACCGGCGGCGAGCGGCTCAACCTCGACGAGAAGACGATAGGGGATACATTCAAATCCGCCGGCTACGCCACGGGCGCGTTCGGCAAGTGGCATAACGGGACGCAGTATCCGTATCACCCCAACGCCCGGGGCTTCGACGAGTATTACGGCTTCTGCTCTGGTCACTGGGGCAGCTACTTCGATCCGCCGCTGGAACACAACGGGAAGCTGGTGCAGGGCAGGGGATTCATCATCGATGACCTGACGGACCACGCACTGGGTTTCATAGCGACTAATCAGAGCAGGCCGTTCTTCTGCTACGTGCCGTTCAACACGCCGCACTCACCGATGCAAGTGCCTGAGCGTTTCTGGCAGAAGTTCGCGAATGCAGACCTGAAGCTGCGCGCCCGGAAGCCGGAGCAGGAGGATGTCCCTTTCACCCGCGCGGCGCTGGCGATGTGCGAGAACATTGATTGGAACGTGGGCCGCATCCTGGACCGGTTGGACGAGTTGAAGCTGGCTGACAATACTATCGTGCTCTACTTCAGCGACAACGGCCCGAACAGTTGGCGCTGGAACGGCGGCATGAAGGGGCGCAAGGGCTCCGTGGACGAAGGCGGGGTTCGTGAGCCGTTCCTGATCCGTTGGCCGGGGCACATACCCGCTGGAGCACGCATTCCTCAGATTGCCGGGGCCATTGATCTATTGCCGACGCTGGCGGATCTGGCCGGCATCCCAGTCGCCAGCACGAAACCCCTCGACGGCCTTAGCCTCAAGTCGCTGCTGCTGGGCGCCGCCAAAGACTGGCCGGACCGCATGATCTTCTCGCACTGGGACGGCAGGGTGAGCGTGCGCACGCAGCGTTACCGCATGGATGATCACGACCAGTTGTTCGACATGGAGGCTGATCCGGGGCAGGACCATGACATCTCCGATACGGCTGCCGAGGTGAGCGCGCGTTTGTCCAAGGCACGGGCGCAGTGGAAGGCGGACCTGCTGCCGGGTCTGACGAAAGACACCCGCCCATTCCCGGTGGGCTATCCCCAGTTCCCCATGACGCCGCTGCCCGCCCGTGATGGTGTACCGCACGGAAACGTCCGGCGCAGCGCCTCCGCGCCCAACTGCTCGTTCTTCAAGAACTGGAAGCGTCCCGAGGACAGCATCACCTGGAATATCGAGGTGGCTACGGCAGGCAAGTACGAGGCGGTGATCTACTATACGTGTCCGGCTGCGGACACCGGCTCGACGATCGAGCTGAGCTTTCTGGGCAGCCGGTTGGAAGGAAAGGTAACGGAGGCTAACGATCCCCCGCTGCGCGGCGCTGAAAATGACCGCGTGCCGAGGCAGGGAGAGTCTTACGTGAAAGACTTCAAGCCGCTGCGCTTGGGAACGCTGGAGTTGAGCAAGGGCCGAGGGTTGCTGACGCTGCGCGCGTTGTCCGTGGCTGGCAGGCAGGTCATGGACGTGCGGTCAATCATGCTGACGTTTCTCCCATAGCCCGTTGGGGAGGCGCCCTGCGGCGGCTTGGGTAGGCAGTCGTCGCTACGCGACGGTATCCAGATTGCTCCCTGTGCTGGCAGCCGACAAAGCTTGGAGCTACCTCCTGCGTGCGGGGAGGTGGATGCAGAAGGTGGTTCCAACCCCCAGCTTTGATTCGACGGCGATCGCTCCTCCATGCCTCTGAATGATCGAATGGCAGATTGTCAGCCCCAAGCCCATGCCCTTTTGAGATCCCCGCTCCTTCGTTGAGAAATAGGGGTCAAAGATCTTCGGCAGCAATTCCTTGGAAATGCCGCTGCCCCGGTCCGCAATGCTCACACGAACGTAGTCCCCTGGCGGCAGGACCGGACTCTCCTGGGGTCCCAGAACCACATTCTCTGCCCGGACGGAGATTGCTCCACTCTCCGGCATCGCTCGCCGCGCATTCAGCATCAGGTTCAGGACGACCTGTCCGATCTGGCCGGCATCCACCTCCGCCAGCCAAAGATTCTCGGCCGGGGAGAAAGCACACCTTAACTGTGAGCCGCTCAGCGAAAGGCGTATGGATTCCTGAATCACGCTGGACAGGCGGGTCGGCTTCCGGAGCGGCGCACCTCCGCTGGCAAAATCGAGGAGTTGCCGGGTCAAACCTCCAGACTCCAGGGTCGCCTGCTTCGCTTGCTCCAAAACGTCTGCCAAGATCCCGCCGGGAGGGATGAGCGTCTGGGCCAGCTCGACGTTGAGGAGGATTGCCATCAGCAGGTTGTTGAAATCATGGGCAATGCCGTCCGCCAAGACCCCCGTGGACTCCAGCCGATTCAGGGTGAGACGATCTTCCTCGGCCCGCTTGCGCTCGGTGATGTCCTGGAGCACCGCGCGGCACTCCTGCCCTGACGCCGCAACCGCCGCTTCGATTCGCGCGGCGAAGTTGGGCTTTCCCTCGTTGAGGATCGTCACTTCGCAGAACTCCCTGGCCTTGCTCGCGAAGACCCGCGCGAGGAAGGCGTTGAACGCGGGCAGGTCCGCCGCGGAAACGCAGAGCCCGAAGCACCGCTTGACCAACCGGGATCGCTCGATCCCCAACAGACTGGCGCTGGTGAGGTTGGCCTCGCGAATCGCCCCCTCGCGGTCAAGCGTCAGGTAGCCCACCGGGGCGAAATCATAGAGGTCGGTGTATTTGTCCAGCGCCGCCTCCAGCTTGTCCCGGGCTTTCCGGAGTTCTTTGTTTTGCATCTCCAGCTCCATCTGGTGGACCTGCAATTCATGGACGAGGCGCTGCGGGTCATTACTGGGTGGGGCTTGGCCCGTTCCTGTCTGCTGCTCCCGCAGGCGTTGTTCGGCGCGGCGCCGCAGTCCGGCGGCCGTGGGTGGAGGATGGTTCTCTTGCATGGAGCAATGGGGGGACTGGTAGAAAGCAAGCAGTAATCAGTAATCAGTCATTACTGCGCCGATTTCCGCTCCTTTTCCCCCACCCCGCTGGCCGCCTTTTCCGGCCTGGTCCGCGAGGTATCCCTCCAAAACGGCCTGCGTCTTGCGCAGTTCCGCCTCCATCGCCTTGGCGGCGGTGATGTCAGCGAAGGTGATCACGACACCTTCAATTCGGTCGTCCAGCGTGCGGTAGGGCATGATGCGCACGGTAAACCAGCGGCCGTCCTGCGCGCTGATCGGTTTCTCGGTCGCGGCCAGCGTTCGCAGCACCTCCCGCGCTTCCTCGGCTAGCTCCGGGTAGTGCAGCTCCGAGGTCAGGTCGGTGATGGGCCGGCCCACGTCAGCCGGGATGAGCTTGATGATCTTCGCCGCCGTGGGAGTGAACCGCCGCACGTTGAGTTCATTGTCCAGAAACAGGGTGGCGATATCCGTGCTGTTGAGCAGGTTCTTCATATCGTTGCTGGTCCGGAAAAGCTCGTCCAACTTGGCCTGCAACTCAGCGTTTACAATCTGGTGCTCCTCGTTAAGCGACTGCATCTCCTCCTTGGAGGTGGTGAGTTCCTCGTTGGTGGACTGCAGTTCTTCATTGGTGGATTGCAGCTCCTCGTTGGTGGACCGGAGCTCCTCCTGCGAGGTCTGCATCTCTTCGTGGGTGGCCCGACCATCGGAGCGGACCTGCAGAAGCTGCCCCTCCAGTGCTGCGAGCTGTGTATTGTGAGGGTGAGCTTTTGTCGGCCGGACCGCCGCTTTGGCTGCCTCGGGCGTGGCTACGTCAGCGAAAACGATCATCACCAACCCTTGCAGCGGCCCGGGATCTTCAAGGCACTGGACGGTCACATCCACGCGCTGCTCCCCGCCGTTGGTCTCGACCTTGAGTCCGTGGAGGGCCACTTTGCCCTTTTGCCGGAGCACTTTCTCGAAGGCGTCGGACAGCTCATAGCTCAGACCCTCGCGGGCCATGGCGAAGATGTTCCAGTTGGCCTTGCCGGCGGCCGGTTCCAGGTATTTGCCGGTGTGGCCGCTGACGTAGATGATGTCGCCCTTGTCATTGACGAGCACGGCTGGCAGGGAGTATCGCTGCAGGACCAACTGATCGGCCAGGGACTGGAGGCTGGGCGGCGGTTTCGCCGTTGCTCGGGGCTTGGGCCTGCCGGGCAGGGCCGCGTTAAAGGACGAAGGAAATTCAATCGGCTCTGGCAGCAAGCCGGACGTCGTCCGCCGATAGATCCTCGATTTGCCGCTCAGGGGGGTAAACAGGTCAGTGAAGTCGGCAATGGTCTCCGCGCTGCCGAGAAACAGGAGGCCGTCGGGGCCGAGGCTGTAGTGAAACAGAGGAATCAGTTTCTTTTGCACCTCCGGGGCCAGATAGATCAGCAGGTTGCGGCAGCTCAAGATGTCCAGCTTGGTAAAGGGCGGCTCCATGATGAGATTCTGCCGCGCAAAGACCACCATATCGCGAATCTCTTTGCGCGCCCGGTAGCCGTGTTCCTCTTTGGCAAAGAACCGGGTCAGCCGCTCCGGCGACACGTTGGCGGCAATGTTATCCGGAAAGAGGCCCTGGCGAGCCCGGTCAATCGCGTCCCGGGCCAGGTCGGTGGCGAAGATCTGCAAGGCGAAATGCCCCCTGGGCATGGCCTGCTCGACGGCCTCCTGGAACACCATGGCCAGGGAATAAGCCTCTTCCCCGGTGGAGCAGCCGGGCACCCACGCCCGCAGAGTCCGGCCGGACGGGCGGCTCGCCAGCAGCGCCGGAATGGCCTGGGTGCGCAACTGTTCCCAGGCCGCCGGATCGCGGAAGAAGTTCGTCACCCCGATCAGCAACTCCTTGAAGAGCAGATCCAGCTCCTGCGGGTTCTCCTGCAAGTAGCGGATGTAGGCGGCCATCGTGGTGATCTGGTGAACGCTCATGCGGCGCTCAATCCGGCGGTAGAGAGTGTTCCGCTTGTAGAGGGAGAAGTCCTGGCCGGTCTGAGCGCGCAGCAGGATGATTACCTTTTCCAGGACGTTCAGCGTCTTGTCTTCCAGGGCCGCTTCCGACGGGACGATGCGCGGCGCATGCTGGAGATACGCGATGATGTTCCCCGGCAGCTCGTCCACCGGGGCCACGATATCCGCCAGCCCGGCAGCAATCGCGCTGCGCGGCATGCTGTCGAACTCGGCCGTCGTCGGCTCCTGAACCAGCACCAGGCCCGCCTTCTCCTTGATGGCCCCCAGCCCCAGCGTGCCGTCGGAGCCCATGCCGGAGAGAATCACGCCGATGCTGTGCTCCCGCCGGTCCTGCGCCAGAGAACGAAGGAAGAAATCAATCGGCAGGCGCAGTCCCCGCGGCGCCGCCGGCGCGAGCAGATGCAGCACGCCGTGCAGGATGGACATGTCTTTGTTTGGCGGAATCACATAGACGCAGTCCGGCTGCACCGGGGTGCAATCCTTGACCTGGAAGACCTTCATGCCGGTGGCGCGTTGGAGCAGTTCGGCCATGATCCCCTTATGGGTGGGGGCCAGGTGCTGGATAATCACGAACGCCATGCCGCTCCCCGCGGGCACGTGTTTCAGGAACTGCTCCAAAGCATCGAGTCCTCCGGCGGAGGCGCCGATGCCGACGATGGGGAATGTAACGTTTATCGCCCGGGCGGCGCTTGCTTGATCAGCAATCTTGCTGGGCTTTTTCCGCCCGCGTTCCGGTGTAGACTTGGTTTTCATTGTTCTCGCCTTGGCCAGTTCTCCGGTGCGCAGGCGTGGCATCCTGTTCGACGTGCCAAACTGGACACGAGCCTTCATCACCGCGAAGTAACTTTGCTCGATTGGTTGGGTGGCTGCAACAGAAATGTTCCTGGCGGCGGTTTTTCGGGCGCATTCGCGATTTGTTGGTACGGAGTCCCGGCTTTAGCCGGCGAGGGCCAGGATTGGCAAGCCAACGGGCAGGGCGGTGGCGCGCCAGACCGGCTAAAGCCGGGACTCCGCACCTGGACCTCGCGAATGCGCCCCGGTTTTTCGGGCGCACGACAGATTTCTTCGGGGTGGGCGGCCGACTCTCATTAACACCTCGCTTCAGCGAGGTGGGTGTGGCACGCGAACAGGCTCCCCAACCGCTTCAGCGGTTTACGGTGGCGGGTAAACCGCTGAAGCGGTTCCG
>CAIWJG010000924.1 GCA_903912925.1 uncultured Verrucomicrobia subdivision 3 bacterium
AAGGGGCCGCTGCCGCCGTGGACACGGGTGCTGCCGCATTACCTCAAGCCGCTCGGCTATCGGTGCTATCATTCCGGCAAGTGGCACTTGATGGGCGCGCCCAAACCGGTGGCCAATGGCGGTTTCGACCACTCGTATCTGTTCGAGGACTCGGACCGCTATTTCTCGCCCGCGCAACATTTCGAGGACGACCGCAAGCTGCCACCGGTCAAGCCCGACAGCGGGTATTATGCGACGACCGCTTTCGCCGACCACGCCATCAACTACCTCAAGGAGCATGCGGCCGACCACGCTGCCGAGCCGTTCTTTCTCTACCTGGCTTTCATTTCGCCGCACTTCCCACTGCACGCGCTGCCCGAGGACATCGCGCGCTACCGCGACCGTTACCTGGAGGGCTGGGACAGCATCCGGGAGCAGCGCTGGCAGCGGCTGCGGAAGATGAACCTGCTCGACTGCGCCCTGCCGCCGCTCGATCCCAAGTTCACGCCGCGTTACTTCAAGCCCGAGGTGATGGAGCAGCTTGGCCCCGGCGAGGTCGAGCACCCGGTTGCCTGGAAGACGCTGACGGATGAGCAGAAGCGGTTCCAGGCTACGAAAATGGCCATCCACGCCGCGATGGTGGACCGGATGGATCGTGAGATTGGGCGCGTGCTCGATCAACTCCGCGTCATGGGCGCGTTGGACAACACGGTCATCTTCTTCCTGTCGGACAATGGCGCGGATGCGACGCTGATGATCCGCGGCGAGGGCCATGATCGGAGCGCGCCGGCTGGGTCATGGCGGTCGTTCATGTGCATCGGTCCCGGCTGGGCCAGCGCCTGCAACACGCCGTTCCGCTGGCACAAGATCTGGACGCATGAAGGCGGCATTTCCACGCCGCTGATTGTACACTGGCCGAACGGCATCAAAGCGCGTGGCGAGTTTCGGCGCGACATGGGCCACGTGGTTGATTTCGTGCCCACGCTGCTCGATCTGGCCGGGGCGCGCGTCACGAACACCTGGCACGGGGTCACCGCGCCCCCGCTGGCGGGACGGAGCCTGGTGCCGGCGTTCACGCGCGACGGTGCGGTGGAGCACGAGTTCCTCTTCTTCCAGCACGAGGGTAACCGCGGCTTGCGTGTGGGGAATTGGAAGCTGGTGTCCGCCCAGGAAAATGAGAACCAGTGGGAGCTGTATGACCTGGGCAAAGACCGCAGCGAGATGCATAACCTGGCCGAACAGCAGCCGGAGCGGGCACGCCAGATGAACGCCCGGTGGACTGAACTGGAGCGGACGTTCCGACAGCAATATTCACCCGGCGGGGCAGGGTCGCCGCCATGATCGCCGACGCTCAGTCCTTCCCTAAGCGCAGGGTTGGCTCGTGGCTGAGGCGGAGCAGGTCCTGGTCGGATGAAACCGCCGCCTCATCGGGAAACAGGACGATGATGGAAGTGAAGCGGTCGCTGCGCCACTGCCCTTCCCGCATCAGCCACTTCTTGACGAAGGCGGCGACCGATTGGCGGCTGGCTTCGCGAACGAGTTCTTGGTGCGCGGCATCCCGAGCTCTTTGCTCCAGGCTGGGAGTCATGCTGCGCTCCAACTCGTCGAGCTGTTCGTTCTTGTCGAAGCGCGCCCAGCCGCTCTCGGCGCGGCGCTCCATTTCCGCCGTGTGAATTGCCGGCGGGAGGCTGGGACGCATCCGCGGGGCCAACACGAGACAGGTCTGATCGCGGGCGGCCAGCCGCCAGGGGTCCGAGAGGCGGAGATGGTAGCGGAAGGAGACGGGCACGCGAATCTCGGCGATGGTGGTTCCCAGGTACACCCAGCCCCACCCCGCCCACCTTTCGTCGGTGCGCTTGAAGGTCTCGTCGCAGCGGGAGACGGCGAGTTCGAGGATGTCGCCCTGGGTGGAGGTGATCTGCGGAATGCTCTCGCGAAAGGTGTGGGTGATGTTGCCGGTGATGAAGTTGCGCGCAATCTCGGGCGCGGTGCTGATCACCTTGTCCACGGTATCCTTCATCCCCCGCATGGTCTTGAGATAGGCGAATAGCGCAAAGGCGGCCACGATCACCACGGCGGCGGCAATCATGGCCGTGGCCCAGGGAAACGGTCTGCGAGCTTGGTTGTTTTCCATACTTCGTGCGGCGGTGCCAGTCCTTATTAGACGGCAGGATTTCGGCGTGTCAACCCTCGGATTGACTACCAGGTCGCTCCGGGCGCATTCGCGAGTTCCTGGTTCGGTGTCCCGGCTTTAGCCGGCGAGGGCCAGGATTGGCAAGCCAACGGGCAGGGCGGTGGCGCGCCAGACCGGCTAAAGC
>CAIWJG010000925.1 GCA_903912925.1 uncultured Verrucomicrobia subdivision 3 bacterium
GTTCAACGCGCTCTATAACGGGTATTACGGCATCACCTTCCAGCCTGAGGGGTATCGGCTTGCGCCCTGGTCGCCGCTGAAAACCAAGCAGATACGCCTCGAGCTCATCTACATGGGGCTTGAGGCCGAGGCGCGATAGCTTTCAATCAAATGTGCTCAAAGCAATAGGACGATGAAACGCACACTTCAGACCATTTTCAGCATGCTCGCGCTCGCCTTCTCCTGGCAATCGGCGTTCGCCCAGGCGGTGCTGATTCCGCCGGAGAAGATCGAGCAAGTCAAAGCCGAGTGGAAGAAAAAGACACATGGGCGCCCGGTGGTGGTGAACTGGCTGTATATGAGCGTGCGCAGCAACCAGGATCCGCAGCCCGGCATGACGGGCGAGCCCATGTTCAAGAATTTCGTTGCCAGCGTGGCACTCGCGAAGAAACACAAAATCCCCACGACGTTCATGTTCGAGCACCAGACACTGCTGGACCCGCGCTTCCGCGAGTTCATGATCCGCGAAATGAAGGACGATGCGCTGATTGAGCCGGCGATGAACATGCAGTTCGGACAGGAGTTGGTGGAAAAGGCGGGATTGAAGTGGAAGGGCCAGCGTTATGTCTGGGATCCGGCTCCGAGCATTTCCTACCCCAGCGGCTTTACCCCGAAGGAACGGGAGAAACTGGTGGACTTATATATGGCGGATTTCAAGCGAGTGTTCGGGCGGTATCCGAAAACCGCCGGGGCCTGGGTGGTGGACACCTACACCTTGCGTTACCTGAAGGAGAAGTATGGCGTGATCGCCTCGGCGGAGTGCCCGGATCAGTGGCGCACCGACTTCTACACGCTTTGGGGAGCGCCGCAGAACACGCCCTATGTGGTTTCGCGCCACAACGCTTACATGCCCGCACAGACCAGGAAGAATTCCTTGGGAGTTGCGATGTTCCGCATGACGGGCGGGGTGGAGCCGATCCATCATTACGAAGGCGGCGCGGCCACTTACCCGTATGGCTCGATGCAGATGCCCTCGTTGTTCATTAGCGCCGGGCCTTACGCTGAATGGTGGCTTAACATGCTCGCCGAAACGCCGTTGTCCATCGGCAACACCACGCCCGGAACGGAAACGGCTTGGATCAACTCCGATAGCATCGAGGATCTCCAGCGCATGGTCGCCCAATACCGGGACCTTGGGCTGCTGAAGACGGAAACGCTAAGCCAAACGGCAGAATCGTTCTTGAAAAATTACCCCCTCACGCCTCCGGGTGCCGAGAATGCGCTGGAGGATTGCAAGGACACGTTCGCCCCTGCCACCGGCTGGATGGTGAAGAATGTGAAAGAGTTTGTGGACAACAATCTGAAGGATCAGCCAGAGGTCAACGCGAAGATCGTGGGAAACTTGCCCAAGGTGATGAATTGGGACACGCCTCGCAAGGCGACCTGGTATTCGAGCCGTTTCTATCGCTGCGGGCTGTTGTGGGAAGGAGATGAGTTCCGGCTGCGCGATCTCTACCTCTATGATGAGGACGTTCCTGATTCCTACTTGTCGCAGGCTTGCGGGGCCTCCGACAATGTGTATATGGCGATGCCTGTGATGGATGGAATGCAATGGAGTTCGATCGCCGACGGGAAGATGGCCGGCATCCGGTTAGTTGCGGTCAAGCCCGATGGAACCTGCGAAGTTCTGAAGTCCGGGACGCCGAAGCTCGACACGCCGGACAATAAAAAGATGATTGTCTCATTCCCGCTGACTGCCGGAGGAAACGCGAAGATCACGTTTGACGAGGACGCGGCGACCTTTGAAGTAAGTGGAAGTGCCGCACCGAAAGACTGGGCGATGGAACTGACCTGGCACCGCCCGGCGAGGGCGTTCTGGAGGAAAGACACGCCCCCTGAGCAAGGGGCTAACGTGGACTTTTTCAGAATCTCCAAAGTAGAGCCACAGGCGCTGAGTTACACCTGGTCGCCACCGACCACACTGCAACAGCCGGAACTCGGCTTGCCGCGCTCGACCTACGCCTACGCCGTGAAGGCGGTGGCAGGAACGTTCTCGCAACCAGCCGAACGCGTGGTGTTGATGATGCCCGCGTCCGGCAAGGTCAAACTCAAGCTGGCGGTCAAGGCCAGGAGAATTGTCGTCCCGGCGGCGGCCGGCTTGGCCCCGGGCACAGAGTTGAGGAACGTCGCCCTGGCTTCCCTTGGTGCGGACATTACGGCGTCGGATTTCCTGGCCAATGACACACCCGACAAGCTGATTGACGGTGTGATCAACCATGCGCTGGAACACCGCTGGCATAGCGACATCAGCCAGCCTCACCCACACTGGCTGCGGTTGCAATTCCCCAAAGCCCTGCCGCTGCGACGCATCGTTTTCCATGCTTCGGCGGTGGATTGCTTCCCAGTCGAGCTGGTAGTTGAACGGCAAACGGCCGACGGCAAGGCGCAGTCGGTGGTGAACGCCCATCTAACACCGGCGCAAACCGTCGGCGTTGATCTGCCGGCGGTCACGACTGACAATCTGTCGATCCGGATCCTGAATTCCAACGGCGGCAACAGCAATTATGTGCAACTCAACGCGCTGGAGGTCCTGGCGGATGTGACCGAGGCGCAGGTGGCGGAACTAGCCCGACTGGCGAAAGCATCCGCGACGGATCAGATCACGGGCCCCGCCGAGGGGGAATACAATGTGGCCTTAGCAAAAGATGGGGCGAGAGCCGACGTCAGCTCCACGGGATATTTCGGCCGCAATCATCCTGATTATCGCCGCACCGACATGGCGGCCGGTCCGGGGCAGTTGATTGATGGGCGGTATATTTCGGTCAAAGATGCGCTAGCGTGGCCCGTTGATCCGCAAGCTCCCGAACATGGCAACCGCTGGATATCTCAGTTGGACCAGCCCAATCCGCACTGGGCCATGATCCGCTTCAACGGTCCCAAGCGTATTTGCCGGGTCGTCCTGCGCTGCTCCATGTTTCAGAATTACCCCACGGCTTTTCGTGGCGAGTATAGCCCCGATAGCGGACGGACGTACAAGACGCTCTTCGCCGTGAAGAATCAAAAGCCCGGCCAGCGCACACTGGCGATGGGGTATCGCTTCGATCCGGTGGTGACGGACAACTTCCGCCTGGTGATTGAAAAGTCGGCAGCCACATCGCCGGCGGAGGACAACACGCAGCTTTCGGAAATCGAGGTTTATGGTCAGGATGCCACTGCTGAAACGCCGAAGGCCACCCTCACCCAGTCCGCCCAACTGCCTAGCCGCGCGCTCACCCCGAAGGGTGAAACCGGTGTGATCATCGAGGACCGCGCCAACGAGGTTGAGTTTCGCACGCCCTGGCAGCGGGTGGTCCTGGCCAAAAATGCGCCGCGCATCACCTCCCTTTGCTGGGACAGCATGGGCAAAGGAGAGTTCGGGATAAACTTGCTGATGAAAGGTGAGGGGATCGCACCGCGCATTGACCGGCCAACTTACGAACCGATCGACGCCCAGTCGCCCCTGCACCGCGAGGGCAACGTGGCGCGTTACGGACCATTCGAAGCGGCGCCGGGTGTGGCTATGGTATGGGAAATCCGAGTCACGGAGAAGAAGGTTGAGATGGCCCTGGCCACGCAGACCGCGCAAACGCTGGTGATCCGTCCCGGCCTGATCCGGTTCGCCTTCGACAGCGGGCAGACGCTGACTTCGCCGTTCTACACTCCCAAGCGGTTGGGGTACGCGACTTTGCCGGTGATTCTAAATGCACCGGATTTTGGGGTTGCGTCATTTCAGTCCAAGGACATGGCGGGGTTCCGCGTCCAGGCCGGAGAATACGCCACGCCGCAAATGTTCGTCCATTGTGATTTGACGCCCAGCCTGCCGACGCGGGAAGATGGTTTGATCGAGTTGCCCCGGGGCAACTGGCGCGGGTCGATCAACTGGAGCGTGGAACGAATCGTCCCGTTACCGAAAGTGGTGAGCAACGAGCCGCGCGTGCAAAACCTGCCGCGATTCGTCCTCAACGGACTTCAATACCGGCCAGACCAGGACATGCTTTGCAATTCGATTACCAGCATCAACTGTCCCTTCTGCCTGTGGGAATACGCTGAGGTGGCGCAGTGGTTGCCGGTGCTGCCAGGCGGGATTGATCCCTGCCAGCAATTGCGTCTGTCGGTGGATCGCTACATCGCCGGAACGCCGGGTCATACCTCAACGGAGTGGTCCATCTTCTCCGAACGCTACGGGGCGACCGGCGACACGCCCGCGTCGTTCATTTACGCGATGTGGACCTATGTGAGAAAGACTGGCGACCAGGGGCAGTTGCAGCGGTGGCTGCCCGCTTTGGATCGCATTATCGCGATGCTGGAGACGGCCGATACCAAGGGGGATGGATTGCTCCATACCACTGGCCCCTACGTCCGCTCGGCCGCGTGGTTCGATACGATGTCGATCCGTGGCCTGGATGCGGCATTCAACATCTTTTCCTACCGCGCCTGCCAATATGCTTCCGACTTGTACCGCCTGGCCGGGAAGCCGGCCAAGGCCGCCGCGTGCGAGCGGCGGGCGGCCGGAATCAAGAAGGCGTTTGTTCCGGCGCTGCTGAATCCCAAGACCGGGATCATTGCCGGCGGCTTTCTGGAAGATGGCACGGTGGTGGATTGCTGGTACGTCTGGATCAATGGCATGGCGATTTGTTACGGGCTCGTTCCCGATGACCTGGCCAACCAGATTCTCGACCGGTTCCAAACCAAGTTCAAGGAGGTTGGCTACACGCGGTTCAAGAACGGCCTGCCCAATGTGCTGGTGCCAATCACCTGCCCGCCCCAGATCACGCATGAGGATGGCTCGTCATGGAACAAATTCCAGGAGTATCTCAATGGCGGCGCCACGCCCGCGTGGTCCAACTTCTATATCCAGGCGCTCTACCAGATGGGCCGCCGGCAGGAAGCCGATGCGATCTTCTGGCCGCTGGTGGATTCGTATGGCAAAGGCCGTTTCAACGGCGGGCGCGCCTACCTGCGCGACGGAGCGGAAACCGATCCGATCAAGGCCGACAAATCCGAATGGTGGTACTGGGACGGCCGCCCACATCACGCCGAGGGCTATCTGACGGACATGTATCACCCCTTTACCGTGCTGTGGACTGGCTATTACGGTTTGGAATTCACCCCCGACGGCTACCGGCGAGCCCCGTGGTCGCCATTAAAAGGTGGGCGGGCCCCCGTCGGCCTGCAATATATGGGCAAGACGGTGAACTACGCACGGTAATTCCCGCCAGCGAATAAGCAGTGGGTTCCCTGCAACGATAAACATCGAAACAACGACTATGAAATCTGACAGATTGAACCGCCGCGCCTTTATCGGCGGCACCTCGAAGGCCGCGCTGGGTGTGGCCGCCGCGCCCCTGCTGTATAACGCGCGCCTTTTTGGCGGCGAAATGGCAAACAGCAAACTCGACATCGCCTGTATCGGGCTGGGGGGCCAGATGCATAGTCTGATTAAGGAGCTAATCAGCTTCGAGCAAAACATAGTGGCTATCTGCGATTTGGATGCGCATCGGATCGCCGAAACGCGCAAGACTTTTGATCCGGCCCTGGCCAAGTCCAAAGTTTACAAGGATTATCGCGAGCTCCTGGAGCGGGAGAAGTCGGTGGACGCAGTGGTGATCGCCACACCTGACCACTGGCACGCGGCCATTTCCAAGGCGGCCATTCAGGCCGGCAAACACGTCTATTGTGAGAAGCCGCTGACCCACACAGTGGCGGAAGCGCGCCAGATCGCCGCTGTGGCCAGGCAATCGAAAGTTGTAACTCAAACCGGGAATCAGGGCAGCGGTTCCTCTAATTTTCGTCGCAGCATGGAGCTGATCCAGGCAGGTGTGCTCGGCTCAGTGCGCGCGGTCCACATTTGGCATCCACCTCACGGCTGGCCTAACGGCATAGACCGGCCGGCCGGTGCCGACCCGATCCCTGACGGTTTCGACTGGAATAACTGGATCGGTCCGGCCCCGGTGCGGCCTTACAAGCAGGGGATTTATCACCCAGGGGCATGGCGGGGGTGGTACGACTTTGGTGGTGGTTCGGTGGCAGATTTTTGCTGCCATGCCTTTAGCATGCCGGTGCGGGCATTGGAGCTGGATTATCCCAACCGCATCGAGGTCTCGGGCACTGCGCTGGGCAAGGATAGTTTTCCCAAGTCGTGCAAGGTTCATTTCTCCTTTCCCGAGCGCGGCAAGCGCGGGGCGGTTACGATCCACTTCTACACCGGAGGGGAAAGAGAGTGCACCGTGGTACCCGCCGAGGAGGTGACTGCTGGAATGGTGGAAACGTTCGGCAAACTTGCCAGCACCGGTTGCCTGGTGGTGGGCGATAAGGGCGAGCTTTCGGCCGGGTTGTGGAACAACGAATGTTTTATCCGTATGCAAGGCGAGAAGGATTTCAAGCACGAGTCCAATCACGACGCCGCGAAAGCGGTGCCCAAATCCATGCCCCGGGCGCCTCAGGATCGCCACATGCTGGAATGGCTGGAAGCTTGCAGGGGGCAAGGAAAGACTTTTTCTCCCTTCGAGATCGGCGGACATGTTACCGAAATTGGGGCGGCCGGGCTCGTGGCGCTCCGCTTGGGGCGCGACATCGAGTGGGGTGGCGACGCCATGAGCGTCAAAGACGCGCCGGAAGCCGCCCCTTTGATCAAGCCGCAGCATCGAGGCCAGTGGGGGATTTGAGATATAGACGACAAATGAAGGGAAGGAACCGTCAAATTATGACCTACATGCCGAAGCGTCGCAGAACCTCAGACCGGTCTCGCTGGTGGGTTGGGGTGTTCCTGACCTTGATTTCTACCGCTCTACTGGCGGCGGAATACCCGGATGTTCCCGTGTTCAAAGAGAATGCTCGAGTATTGTTCCAGGGCGACTCGATCACCGACGGCAATCGCGGACGCAATGAGGACCCAAACCACATTCTTGGTCATGGCTATTGTTTCATCATTGCGGCCCAATACGGCGCCCGTTATCCGGAGCGAAAACTGACTTTCCTCAATCGCGGCATCAGCGGTAACAAGGTCACGGATCTCGCGACCCGCTGGCAGAAGGACACGCTCGACCTGAAGCCGGACGTGCTGAGCATCCTGATTGGCATAAACGACAGTGGCCATGTGCCTTTGGAGCAGTACGAAGAAGTCTATGACAAGCTGCTGGCAGATGCCCAAGCGGCTAATCCTAACCTCCAGTTCATTCTCTGTGAGCCTTTCTACCTGCCGAAGGACGGTCACAAGGAAGGAGATGAGCGAGAGCAGGATGTCAAGAAGCGCCAGGCGATTGTGGCGAAGCTGGCCGCGAAGTATCATGCGGCGCTGGTGAAACTCCAGAAGGTTTTTGATGATGCCTGCAAACGCGCTCCCGCTCAATACTGGATCTGGGACGCGGTGCATCCGACCTATTCCGGCCACCAGCTTATGGCCGAGGAATGGATAAGGACGGTCAGCCAATTCCAGGGTCCGTAAACAGCCGGTGAGCCTGTGAACCTAAAAACAGCAGTTGAACAACAAAGAAACAAAGACGCAAAGGCTGAAAGACACGGAAGGCACTGAGGTTTAGCTTGCTCAAGAGCCTTCACCCAGCAGGTGAATCAGAATCAGCCTCCGTTTCCTGCTTCCCGCCCGATCTTTGTTTCTTCGTTGCTTCGTTGTTCATTTCTTAACCGCCGAATTCAGGGTGTAGTCTTCCTGCTACTTCACTGGGCGGGTTTCGGGTTTCGGATTTCAGCGCGGCACTGGCAGATAAGCTCCGGCATGGTTCTGCGTTGACTCCGATTTCCTTCACGTTTCACGTTTCACGTTTCAGATAAGTTCCGGCATGGTTCTGCGTTGACTCTGTGGACCCTGAACGTAATCTCCGGTTCATGACTTTTCGCAACTGTATTACCGGTTCATTGTTATTGCTCGCGACAACGCTCTCTCTGTCGAGCGCTGCGGCAGAAATCGAAACCGGGTTCATCCCTATGTTTAACGGGAAGGATTTGACCGGCTGGGAAGGGCTGCCCGGAGCATGGTCTGTGGTGGACGGGGCGATCACAGCCGAGAGCACCCCGGAGAAGCCGTGCAAAGCGGCGCACTACCTGATGTGGCGAGGCGGCAAGCCGGGGGATTTCGAGCTGCGCACGGAATTCCGCCTCCAAGGGCCTGGCGCCAACTCCGGCATCCAGTTCCGCAGCCGCGAGGTTCCCAACTGGGACACCTCGGGCTACCAGGCCGACATGGAAAACGGCGATCAATGGTTCGGCTGCCTCTTCGAGCATACCCGTGGCGGCATTACCATGCGCGGCGAGAAGGTCGTCATTGATAGCGACGGCAAGAAGGCCGTCTCGCCGATAGCCGTGCCCGAGCAGGTGCAAGAACTCATTACCGGCGGTCTATCCCAGAGCGCCGCGCTGCTCCGCCAGGTGAAAAAGGGCGAGTGGAACTCGTACACCATCATCGCGCGGGGGCCGGATATTACACTGAAGATCAACGACATTGTCATGTGTCAGGTGAGGGATCAACAGGCGGGCCTGGCCGCGAAAGACGGCGTCATTGCGCTCCAAATGCACCCGGGCCCGCCGATGAAAGTCCAGTTCAAGAACATCCGCATCAAGCTGCTTGATGCCAAATCCAGCAATTGATCCTCGCCCGTCTATGCTACCCCTCGCGAACAAGCCCCGACCGAAACCTAGCCCTATGAAGAGACGTGAATTCCTCCGCCATTCCGCCACCGCCACCGCCACCGCGATCATTGGCTTTCCGATGATTGTTTCGCGGGAGGTGCTCGGCGCCACCCATCGCCCGGGACCCAACGACCGCATCCAGGTTGGATTCATCGGACTGGGCGGCCGCGCTCGATGGATTCTGAAGAATGAGGGCTTGCCCGGAGCTGATCTTGTGGCCGCCGCCGATTGTAACCTCAACCGCGTGAATGAAGCCGCGCAGCAGGTGGCCGGCGGGGATAAGTGGCGCAAATACCAGCACTACCGCGACATGCTGGAAAAGGAAAAACTCGACGCGGTGTTCGTGGAAACGACGACGCATGCCCGCGTGCTGATCTGCATCCACGCGATGCAAGCCGGCTGCGACACCTACGTGGAGAAACCCCAGAGCCTTGCGCTTGCCGAAGGACGCGTCTTGGTCAAAGCCGCCCACAAATACAAGCGGATCGTGCAAACCGGTTCCCAGCAGCGCTCGATGCCGATCAACCGGCACGCCAGCAAACTCGTGCGGGAGGGCGCCATCGGCAAAATCCATACCGTGATCACGTGCAACTTCGCCCCGGGCCGCGTCTGGAAGCCGCGCGACACGCCGGATGAACTTCCCGCCGGCCTTGATTGGGACCAATGGTGCAACCAGACCGAGCTGCGCCCCTTCTATTTGGAACTGTTCAATAGCTGGGGCGAGTTCGTCCAGTTCGATGGCGGCGGCCAAAGCTGGGGCGTCACCGGCTGGGGCACGCACAGCCTCGACCAGGTCCAATGCGCTCTCGGCACCGATGACACCGGCCCGGTCGAGATCTGGCCGGAGGACCGCGGACCTCGCTGCAAACTGACAATGCGCTACGCCAATGGCGCTCTGCTCAAGCTGGAGGGGGCCAATCGCAACATGGAAGACCTCGGCGCTATCTTTGTGGGCGACAAGGGGCGCATCGAAATTCTCCGGGGCGATTACACCGCCGACCCGCCGGAACTGCGCAAGAACGCGCCGCCCGTCACCCCGCAGGGACCGAAAGAGTCCGTTCCGCACATCGAGAACTTCTTCGAGTGTATCCGCTCGCGGAAACCGACCAACGCCAATGCCGAGACCGGTCACCGCGCCACCACGCTGTGCCACCTCACCAACATCTGCCGCACGGTCCAGCGCAAGCTCCAGTGGGATCCGAAGAAGGAGCATTTCGTTGGCGACGAAGAAGCCAATAAGCTGCTCTCTCGACCGCGGCGTAAAGGCTACGAGCTGCCGAAACTCTGACCCGCAACCCGAACGCAGGACATTTTGAATACTCTAGTTTGTCGCATCCGGGCGCTCGGCTTGCTCCTGGGGTTGTGCGCCTGCGCCGCCGCCGTCAGCGCCGTTGCGGGCCAGGTTGCTTTCACCCGGCCAATTCCCGCGAGCTTCCAGGTCAAGCCGTTGCCGGGTCAATCGGCGTGCGTGTTTACGATCTACGGCGCGCCGGGTGAGCTCGAACCGCTCAAGCAACTCGTCCAAGTGATGCAGGATCAGCATCTGGGTAATGGGTTTGATCCCGGGCCCAGCCCGCAGCCAAGTTCCAGGCCGATCTTCGATTATCTCGCCACCGTCGGCTGGCCAGTGATGTGTTATCCGGGGGGAGACATGCAGATCAAAGGCGGACGCGGCGCGATGGGGCACGACAATGAAACGTCGTTGGCCGCCATGGACCTGGCGGGGGTTTTCACTGCGGTCCAACTTGGCGAATGGGGCTACTATTTCCACAATCTTGCACCGGCGGAATCCTGGTGGCGCGACAATTTCGGCAAGGATTTCGACACGTTCAAGCACCTCATGAAGCCGGCGGGACTGGCAGGTTATGACCGCCGCCCCACGAGCAAGCAAGAATGTTATGACGTGGTCAAAGATTACTTCCTGAGCAAGAGCCACGATTTGCTCAACCGCGTCATCAGTGTGACCGGGCACTCACACTATGAAGCCTATGCGGGAGAATGGGGGGCGCGCTGTATTGGCCTGGAGGTGGGTGAGAACATCGCCTTCACGCAGTCGAAGCTCGCCTTCGCGCGCGGTGCGTCGCGGCAGTGGCAGAAGCCGTGGTCGGTGCAAGTCAGTCCATGGTTTAACGGCGCCTGCACCAGCAGCGGCCCATTGCGCAAAGAGGGTAACGATGCCCGGGGCTTGGATGCCGGCCATTCGCTCAGCTTTTACGAGCGGATGTGGCTGCACGCCTGGTTTGCCGGCGCAGCCATGGTCACGCCGGAGAATAGTATCGCCACATTTTTCGAGAAAGCTGAAGCCCCCTGGCGGTTGACGTCGCACGGACAGAAGGCGGCGGAAGTATTTCAGTTCATGCGGACGCACGATCGCGGCATACCATTTACCCCGGTCGCCATCGTGCTGGATCACCTGGCGGGCTACAACGGCTACATGGACAAGCCCTGGGGAATCCTGGAGCCGACCGCGGGGGACCGGCAACTCCGGGACTTGTTCGACCATCAACTGTTTCCGGGAAGCGATCATATTCACACGAACCCGTTCCCAAGCAATCCGGAGTTGAGCTACTTGCGACCAACCCCCTACGGGGAGATGTTCGATGTGCAACTCACGAGTGCCTCGCCGGAAATGCTTTCCAGTTACCCGGTCATTCTGTTGGCGGGAGACATCGAGTTCGACGAGCAACTCGTCGCCAAGCTTGAACGTGCTCTCAAGCAAGGCAGCAGCCTGCTGCTCACGCCGGCTCACCAGGAGGCGCTGGGTCCTCGCTTTGCCCGCTTGAAGAAACTTCGCGGCGTCGAGGTGTTGCAGTCCTGGACCAATCCCGCAACCAGCCGCCCGGCCCTCATCTCTGATGCGCGTCTCCAGCGGCTGGCTCGCGAAGCCCTGCCGGTCGAGGTCTCGGGCGACCCCATCCAGTACGAGATCAATCGCACCGCCAAAGGTTGGGTGATCGAACTCGTCAATAACGCCGGAGTTACCAAGAAGCCCGATCAGCCGGCGATCACGGACGCTAGCGCGACCGCCCAGGTAGTGCTCCGCCCCAGAATTCGATATGCTTCGGCCCGGGAATGGCGGTCGAACCGTTCTTACACCAAGCTGGATCCGCTCAAACTAGAAGTCGGCCCAGGCCAGAGCGCTTTTGTCGAATTCATCTGCCCATGATCAGGGCCGGCCAAACGAAGGCTGAAGGCTAAATGCTAAAATCAAACCCATGCCAATCCTCAATTTAGCATTCAGCCTTTAGCCTTTCCGATGCCGCGTGTCCCTCCGGGACAGTTAGTCCCATTATGACCAGGCCGCTAAACAAATGAAAACAGTCCACGTCAAGCGAACGCTGAAAGTGCTGGCAATGCTGCTCCTGCTCACAGGCGGGGCGACTCGGGTCGAGGCGGCGAGGAAGCCGGTGCCAGTGCAACTGCGCTGTGAGTATCTAAACAACCCGCTGGGCATAGAGGCGACAAGTCCGCGCCTGAGCTGGATCATCACGTCGGATCAGCGCGGGCAGAAGCAGACGGCGTATCAGTTGCTGGTGGCTTCGAGTGAGTCGCTGTTGAAACAAAACAAGGGCGACTTGTGGGACGCCGGCAAAGTGCTGTCCGATCAATCGGTATTGGTGGCTTACCATGGAATACCCCTCACGTCAGGCCAGCAATGCTTCTGGAAGGTGCGCGTTTGGGGGATGGACCAGAAGCCCTCAGCCTGGAGCGAACCGGCACTCTGGACGATGGGGTTGCTCAAACCCGAGGAGTGGGAGGCGGCCAAGTGGATCGGCGAAGAGAAACGAGCGCCCGGCTACAACTCGGAAGGGTACCAATGGATCTGGTATCCCGAGGGTCACCCGAGCCAGGTGGCACCCTCGGGGACCCGATACTTTCGACGCAAGTTCAGCGTGCAGGCGGGAAAACAGATAACGGCAGCGACATGTAATCTGACGTGCGACAACGGCTTCACCCTGTTTGTGAACGGGGTCCAGGCCGGTCAGGGCACGAATTGGTCGCAACCCCCGAAGCTCAATATCAAGGAATACCTCGTCTCGGGCGTGAACACCCTGGCGATTGCTGCGACCAATGAAAGTAGTGCCGCCGGGCTTACCGGCAAGCTGACCGTTCAGTTTGACGACCACACGTCTTTGGTAGTTGCTTTAGACCAGTCCTGGAAGACTTTCAACCAGGAGATTGCAAACTGGAAGTCGAATGGTTTCGATGACAGCGCCTGGCCTGAGGCCATGGTGATGGGACCGATGGGCATGGCACCGTGGGGCGGGGTTCGGTGGGACGAAGGTGGGCGAACGTGGGTCCTCCCTCCATCGCCTTATTTGCGAAAAGGTTTTACGGCCACGAAGCCGATCCGCCGGGCTACCATCTACGCCACCGCACTGGGAGCCTATGAGCTGCACCTCAACGGCGCTAGAGTGGGCCAGGACTACTTCAACCCGGGCTGGCAGGAATTTCGCAAGCGGGTCTATTACCACACTTACGACGTCACCAGGATGCTGCGGCAGGGTGATAACGTGATCGGTGCGATTTTGTCAGACGGCTGGTATTCGGGCTACATCTGGGCCGGGCGCGACACCTACGGGACCGTGCCGAAATTATGCGTGCAGTTGAGACTGGAATATACCGACGGCACGCGGGAGACCATTGCCACGGATGAGACCTGGAAGCTCTCCTACGGGCCGATTCGCGAAGGCGATGTACAGCAGGGCGAGACTTACGATGCCCGGCTGGAAATGCCCGGCTGGGATTCGGCTGCGTTCAATGACTCAACCTGGCAGCCCGTGACCGTCTCGGTGGTGACCAATCTTGTGCTCGGCGTTTCACCTTGCGCGCCGGTGCGCAAACAGCAGGAAATCAAGCCGGTCAAACTGACCGAACCCCGGCCCGGGGTTTATGTTTTCGACCTCGGCCAGAACATCGCCGGCTGGGTCCGGCTGAAAGCGAAAGGCGTTCGGGGAACCAGGATTGTGCTGCGAATCTCCGGCTGGCTCAATCCGGATGGAACGATCTACACCGACTACCTGCGGGAAGCCCGGGCCGTTGACACCTACTATCTCAAAGGCGGAGGCGAAGAGGTCTGGGAACCGAGCACCACGTATCATGGCTTTCAGTATGTGGAGGTCACGGGGTATCCGGGCGCGCCGACGCTGAACGACCTCACGGGAATTGAGTGCAATTCAACCCTGCCTACGACCGGCACGTTTGAGTGTTCGGATGCCCGGGTCAACAAACTCTACAGCAATCTCCTCTGGACGATGCACGACAATCTGGTGGACGTGCCTACGGGTTGCGCGGACCGGGCCGAACGGCTGGGGTGGTGCGCCAAGACGCCGCTCGTTAAGACTTGGACGTATGCCTTGGGCATGGGCGGCTTCCTGTCCAAGTGGATGGTGGATCTGGTGGATTCGCAATCCCTGAGCGCCAACGAGTCCGGGGCCGCATTCATGCAGGTGGCTCCGTTCTGGGGCGACATTGAATCGCCTGGTTGGTCCGACGACGGCATTTCTGTTCCCTATGGTCTCTACAAGGCCTACGGCGATACGGGCATCATCGAGAAACACTACGATGCGATGGCACGATACGTCGGCTATATCCAAAGCAAGTTGGTCAATAACTTGCGGCCGGCCAACTTGAGAATAGCCGCTGACACCAATTTTGTGGGCTACGGTGACTGGCTGGCCATCACCCAAAACCGGGAAGGTAACGCCGACATCTTCAACACGCTGTTGAACGGAGCCTCGGTGAAAATGATGGCGGAGATGGCGGAGGCCATCGGCAGGACTGCCGACGCGGCGGAATATCGCGCCGTGTTCACGAACATGCAGACGGCATTTGACAAGGCGTATGTGTCCGCTCAGGGCGTGGTTCGAGATGATAGCCAGATGGAATACGCCCTGGCGTTGTATTACGGATTCATCCCGACCAACAAGATCTCCCTGGCTGTCTCCAATCTGGCCAATGACATCCTGAACAAGAGCCATCAGCAGACCTTTCCCGATGCGCTGGGGAAAAACCCCATAGTGCCACCCGGACACTTGACCACCGGTTTTCATGGTTCCCGGGCCTTGCTACCCGTCCTGAGCCAATACGGACGCAACGACGTGGCCTACGATCTGTTATTGGCTGACACCTATCCCTCCTGGCTTTATCCGGTCAAGCTCGGCGCCACCACCGCCTGGGAAAGGTGGGACGGCTGGACTCCGGACAAGGGCTTTCAGAATCCCGCCATGAATTCGTTTAGCATGCCCGATCTGATGGCCTCGGTCGGCGAGTGGCTCTTCCACTATGTCGGGGGCATTGGCCAGCAGGGCGAGGGATTTAGAAACATCGTCATCAAACCGTATATCGGGGCGGGACTGACCTGGGCTCGGGCTTCCTACGACAGCATTCACGGGACCATTGCTGTGCGGTGGGAAAAGAGCGGCGGGGCTTTGGTCATGGACGTGACCATTCCCGCGAACACTTCCGCAACGGTGAGCCTGCCCGGCAGCGGGACCGGTTCGCTTACTATAAAGGAAAGCGGCAAGACCGTGTGGACCAAAGGTGCCTATATCAAAGGGGGGCCGGGTATCTCCGGAGCCAGCGTGAACGCGGACCGGGTTGAGTTTCAAGTTGCCTCGGGAAGTTATCGCTTCCGAGTCATGGCTGGGGAATAGTTCAACACATGTGCGCGATATGAAGAAGGAGACCAACACTATTAACTCTATGACACGCTTTCTTTGGCAACTGAGCAGTCTTTGCATCCTCGGCTGCTGCGCGGCGCCTGTTTCGTTCGCAGCATCGAATTTGACAAAGGATTTTGTCACCCCGCCCGACTCGGCGCGTCCGGGCGTCTATTGGTATTTCATGGACGGGAACCTTTCCCGCGAGGGGATGACGCGGGACTTGGAGGCGATGAAGCGGGCGGGAATCGGTCACGCGCTTTATCTGGAAGTCAACCTCGGCATGCCTCGCGGCCCGGTGACATATATGAGCGAGGAGTGGCAGGGACTTTACGCCCACGCGGTTCATGAGGCGGATCGCTTGGGCATTCAGATCATGCTTGGCGCCGGCCCTGGCTGGTGCGGGAGCGGCGGGCCGTGGGTAAAGGCCGGGGAATCCATGCAGCACTTGGTCGGCAGCCGGACCGACGTCGCGGGGCCGGGGCCGTTCGCGCAGAAGTTGCCTGTGCCGCCGCCGCACAAACCCCATTTCGACCAA
>CAIWJG010000926.1 GCA_903912925.1 uncultured Verrucomicrobia subdivision 3 bacterium
CGGCGTCGGCGGGCTTCTGCACGTTCGCCTCCAGCTCCTTTTGCCGGCGCATGATTTCCTGCTGCTGCAGCTCGATCTGCTTCTGCTTCTCGACGATGTTGACCTGCACCTCCTCGGCCTTCACGAGCTGGCCAGTCTTGTACTTCTGCAAATCGTAAGCCAGGTCCGCTTCGGCCTTCCGCTGGTTTACCGCCGCCTGGTATTGGGCAACGTTCGATTGGTAATCCCGCTGGGCCTCGGCGATTTTGCTGTCCGCCGCAAACTTGGCTTCCTGCCCCGCCTGGATTGCCTGGGACGACCTGATCATTGCGTCGCGGTCGGCCTCCGCCTGGGCGATCTGCGCGTCGCGCTTGACCTGGGCGATCCGCGGCTTGCCCAAGGCGTCGAGGTAGCCCTGGCTGTCCTTGATGTCCCGGATGGTGAAACTGACGATGCCCAGGCCCATGTTCGCCATGTCGCCCGCCGCCACCTCCTGGACTTTCTGGGCAAAGGCGTCCCGGTTCTGGTAAATGTCTTCCACCGTCATCGTGCCCAGAATCGCCCGCAGGTGCCCTTCCAGCGTCTGCATGGCAATGTTCTTGATGGCCTCGGTATCCTTGCTCAGGAACTGCTCGGCGGCGGTGGCGATGGAAATGTCGTCACCCTTCACCTTGATCTGCGCCACCCCATCCACGCGCACGGGCACGCCTTTGCTGGTATAAACATCCTGCTCCTGCTGCACGTCGATGGTCAGCAACTCCAGGGACAGCCGGTCCACTTTCTCGATGACCGGGATGACGAAGGTGCCGCCGCCCTTCCGGATTCGGAAGCCGCGGCTCTGCACCGTGCCGTCGGGGTCCGTGTAAAGATGCTTACGGCCGGAGACGACGAGCACCTCGTTCGGGCCGACCTTGATGTAGCGGCTGGCCCAGATCGCCGCGAAGATCACGACGACGACGACCAGACCGACGGTCACCATGGCGACAGTTCCCAAGCTGCCGAGACTCGCCTGGGCGATCAGGATGTTATAATTTGTCATAGTTGATAACGTGATTAAGGATTGTTGCTCTGCGGTAATTCCACTTCGCTTTCAAGATGAGACTATCAGCAACGTGGCCTCGGGGTTTTCTCCCTCTCCTCCTTTGGAGGAGAGGGCTGGGGAGAGGAGGCCGTTTGTCTCACCTTGAGCGCGACTTGGAATAAATCAAATAGGCGCCACATAAAACTGCGAACCAACGATGCGGACGATCTTGACAGTTTGGCCATTGGCCACCGGCGCTCCCCGCTCGTCGCGCGCCGGGGCGCTGTAGCGCGAGCCCGCTTGCACGTAGGCGATCTCCCCTACCCCACTGGCCGGAATGGGCGTGATGACGGTCGCCGACATCCCCACCAGCGTTGCCACGCGCGACTCGCTAGAGCTATCCACGTTGTGAAAGACCGTCCCAAAGAGCCAAATCACTCCGGCGGCGATGGCCAACGCGCCCACAATCGCCAGCGGCGCACTGATCCAGGGGCTCCGCGTCGCTTCAATCTTCGAGAAAATCAACCCCAGGCCGCCGAACGCGGTGAGGAAGGCGGTAATGGTCGTCGGGCTGAACGGCGAGAGGCCCGGCATACCCGTGTCCTGGAACCCGGCTTCGGCGTGCCCGCCCGTGCCGATATCCGTATGCACATCGTGCCCGCCGAACAGATGGCCCATGAAGGCGCTGACGATGGCAAACAGGAGCCCCACTCCAAAACAGACCGCATAGACAAAGTATTCCATAGGTCCTCGCTAAATTCAACCCTTAATGGCCATATTACTATGGCCATTAAGGGGCGAACCAACCCGCCATGCAAGCATGAAATCCATTTGACGGGCACCCGCTGCCGAGCGACACTACCGAAGTTGCAGCAGAGGGGCGCCACTTTCGCGGTGAGGTGGTTTGGCACATGAAGGCATACGTGAAACGTGAAACTGGGCGGATACAATTCCTGGAGGCGCTGCCTCCAAACGCACGAAAGGACACTGAGCAGTGAGCAGAAAGTCAAAGAAACCGAAGATGCAGACATTTCGCTACGCCGCGCCGGTAGCGACCAGCGTGATGCTGGTGGGTGAATTTACTGATTGGCAGCAGAATGCGCTCGTGATGGAGAAGGGAGAAGATGGATTCTGGACCGCCACGCTTAAACTGCCCCAGGGCAAGCATAGCTACCTCTTTATCGTGGATGGCCAGTGGTGCGAAGATCCGGAATGCACGACGCGCGTGCCCAACCCATTCGGCGGCTTCGACATGGTTCGCCAGGTCGGCTGAAACGTGAAACGTGAAGCGTGAAACGTGAAGCGTGAAACGCGGCGAATTCACGTCTCACGTTCATAAGGGGGCCGAGGGGGCGAGATCCGAAATCCGAAAACCGAGATCCGAAGGAAATCCGAGATCCGAGCACTGAATTCGTAAATCGTTGATCGTAAATCGCCTGTTCACGTTTCACGTTTTACGCTTCACGTTTCACGTTCCGGCGCTTGCATATCGGCGCCAAATGGCCTCAAATAGGTCCCATGCTTAAACAGAAGTCCCTCCCCGTCGCCCTGCTCATCTTCGGCTTGGCTCATGGTTGGAGCGTTGGCGTCTCCCGGGCGGAAGGCGCCCCGTCAACCGCTGGCAACATCAAATCCCTAAGCCTGGCCGTTTCGCCGCTCATTCCCAGAGCCGCTCAGGGCGAGCGCCACACCCTGGTCGCCGCCATCGATTCCGCCCGCCCGGCCAAAGTTACGTTGACCCTCTCCGCTCCGGGTTGGCCACAGCCCGTCACGAAGACGGTCCCCTCGCTGGCCAAGGGCAAACAGACTGTGGAAATCGAAGTCGCGCCGTTGACCCGCCCGACTCCGATCACCGTCCGCGTCGAGTCGGACGGTCTGAGCCGCGAGTTTGGTCCCATTACGGTGGCCCCGCCGCGCAAATGGACAGTGTATTTGACCCAACACACTCACACCGATATCGGCTACACCCGGCCCCAGACGGAAATACTTCCCGAGCACCTGCGCTACATTGATTACGCGCTCGATTATTGCGACGCGACCGACAGCCTGCCGGAGGCCGCCCGTTTCCGCTGGACCTGCGAGACCTCCTGGGCCGTGCGCCAATATCTCAGCGACCGCCCCGCCGCGCAGATCGCCCGGCTCAAGCAGCGCGTGCGCGAGGGGCGCATCGAGATTTGCGGCCTGCTGCTGAACATGTCCGAGATCGCCACCGAGAGCTCGCTCGCCGCGCTGGTCCGCCCCGTGCGCGCGATCACCGAGGAATTCGGCATCCCCATCCGCACCGCCATGCAGAACGACGTGAACGGCGCCGGCTGGTGCCTGCCCGATTACTTCAACGACATGGGCATCCGTTACCTCAGCATGGGCATCAACAAAACCCGCTCGCTTCTGCCGTTCGACAAACCCACTTGCTTCTGGTGGGAGTCCCCCTCCGGGAAACGCGTCCTCGCTTATCGCAGCGACCACTACATGACCGCCAACTTCTGGGGGGTCGAAAAGGGCGACGCCGGGCTCATCCAGCCGAAGGTCGTTGAATACCTCACCTCGCTCGAAAAGCAGCAATATCCGTTCGACCGCGTTGGCGTCCAGTTCTCGGGCTACTTCACCGACAACTCGCCGCCCTCCACCATTGCCTGCAATCTCGTCAAGGTGTGGAACGAGAAATACGCCTGGCCCCATTTGCGCCTCTCGACCGCGCAGGAGTTTCTCGCCTGGGTCGAGCAGGAACAGGGCAGCAAACTGGAGGTGCATCGCCAGGCCTGGCCGGACTGGTGGACGGACGGCTTCGGTTCCGCCGCCCGCGAAACCGCCGCGGTGCGCGAGACGGAGACCGCTATGGACGTCAACCACCGCCTCCTCGCCATGGCGCGGCTGCTGGGCGCACGCGTCCAGCCGGCGACGAGCCAGCGCGCGGCGGCCATCATCGACAACCTCCTCTTTTACGAGGAGCACACCTTCGGCGCTGCCGAGAGCATTGACGATCCCCTGGCCGAGAACGCCCAGGTTCAATGGGGCGAGAAGGCCTCTTATGCCTGGACCGCCGTGAAGGACTCCGCCCTGTTGCGCGAGGAAGCCTTCGGGCTGGTGCAGGGTTTCCTGCCGCGCGCCGAGGTCCCCACCCTGGCCGTCTTCAACACCTTGAACTGGCCGCGGTCCGGCATGGTCCGCGTGTTCATCGATCACCAGATTCTCCCGGCCGACCGCGAGTTCCGCATCCTGGACGGCGGTGACACAGTGCTCGCCCAGGAAATGGAGCGCCGGACCGAAGGCACCTACTGGGCGTTGTGGGTGAAGGACATTCCCCCGCTGGCCTGCAAGATCCTCCGGATCGAAGCCGGTGACGCGAAGCGCGCCAAAGAAGCCTCAGCCAAGGACACCTCGGGTCTGGAGAACGCCTGCTACAAAATCACCCTCGATCCCGTGAAAGGCTCAATCCAAAGCCTCCGCGACAAAGAAACCGGCGCCGAACTTGTGGACCCCGGCGCTGCTTGGGGCTTTGGCCAATGCGTCTATGAAACCATGCCGGCCAAACGCGAGATGAAGCCCGAAATCTTCAAGCGCACCGCCTGGCACAACGTCAAAGTCACCGCGGGCTCCGGCGGTCCCATCTGGCACAGCCTCCGGCTGAGCGCCGACCTGGAGGGTTGCGCCGCCAAAGAGGGCGCCCAGGCCGAGATCCGGTTATACGACACCGAGAAGCGTATCGAGCTGCACTTCGCCATCCGCAAACTCCCGGTGCCCACGCCGGAAGCGGTCTATGTCACCCTGCCATTCCAATCGC
>CAIWJG010000927.1 GCA_903912925.1 uncultured Verrucomicrobia subdivision 3 bacterium
ACCCCCCGCCGGGTGAGGGCACCCGGCCTACATCCCCCGCAAAACCGCCCTCTTGTAGGCCGGGTGCCTTCACCCGGCGTCCGCATCTCAAATGAGCACTCAACTCAAGTTTCTGATCATCGAGGACCAGCCGGCCGATTTCCGGCTCATCGTGCGCCACTTGGAGAAGTGCGGCCTGGCCGCGCGTTGCCATTGCGTGGCGGATATCAAGGAGCTGGATGCAGCGATTGCGCAGGGCGGCTGGGACGCCGTGCTGTCTGACTACAGCGTGCCGACGCTGGATTTCCAGCACACGCTGCGCGTCCTTCAAACGCGGCAACCTGACGTGCCGGTGATCCTCGTTTCCGGCAGCGTGGGCGAGGAAAGGGCGGTCGAACTGCTCAAGCAGGGGGTCTGGGATTTCGTGCTCAAGGACAATCTGACCCGCCTGGTGCCCGCCATCGAGCGCGGTTTGCGGGATGCGGCTGGGCGGCGTGAGCGCAAGCGGGATGCGGCGGCGCTGCGGGCAAGCGAAGCGCGTTACCGAATCCTGTTTGACCGGGCGAATGACGGCATCTTTCTGTTGTCCGCCGACGGCAAACTGGTGGCGGTCAACGAATCACTCGCGCGGATGCATGGTTACAGCGTGGCGGAAATGTCACAGATAAACCTAAAGGATTTGGACACGCCGGAGACCCATCAACGAGCCTCCGAACGGATTGCGCGCTTGCTGGCCGGGGAAAACCTGACCTTCGAGGTGGAACACTATCACAAGGATGGCCATGTTTTCCCGCTTGAGGTCTCCGCCAGCCTGATCGCTACCGGGGAGCAATCCCTGATTCAATGTTTTCACCGCGACATCTCCGAGCGGGTGCGGACGGCGGCGGCGCTGGAACGACAAGCCGAGGACCTCCGGGTTCGCAACGATGCCCTGACCCGGTTCAACGCCGTTGCCGTGGGTCGCGAACTGCGCATGATCGAACTTAAGCGCGAGGTGAATGACCTGTGCGGAAAGCTGGGCGAGCCGCCTCGGCATAAGATTGTGGCCGCCCCGCCCGCCTCATCGGCAACCCGGGAGGGGCCGTCATGAATCCGCCCGTCAAGCCGCCGTTCGCCCGCGAGGAGACTTACCGGCGTTATCTGGACGGGTTGCTGACCAACAACCGCCAGCAGTGCCGGGAGAATTTTGAGCAATGGCTGGAGGCCACGACCGAGCTGCGCACGCTCTATGATGACTTGGTGCGGCGCTCGCTCTATGAAGTGGGCGATCTTTGGGAACGGGGACGGATCTCCGTGGCCACGGAGCACCTGGCCACCGCGATCAGCGAGGGCCTGTTGAACCTGACCTATCCCCGGCTCTTCGCCCGGCCGCGCCTGGGCAAGTCGGCGGTTGTCACCTGCGTGGCCAACGAGTATCACCAGATCGGCGGCAAGATGGTAGCCGATCTCTTCGAGCTGAACGGCTGGCGCGGCTACTTCCTGGGGGCGAACACGCCCGTGCGCGACGTGCAGGCGCTTATTGCGGAGAAGCAGCCGGACGTGGTGGCGCTCTCGGTGGCCTCGGTCTTTAGTTTGGATACGCTCATCAACACCGCCGGTGAGATTCGCGCGGCGTTCCCGAAGGTGCCGATTCTCGTCGGCGGGCAGGCGTTCCGCTGGGGCGGACAGGAGCGGGTCGAACGGCTGCCCGGGGTGCGCTGCCTGCTGACCTTGAGCGAACTCGAGGCGTGGATACAGGATGGCGGAAACCATGTTTGACGACCCCGCCATCGCCGCAGCCATGCGCGCCTATGTGTTGGAGACTGCCCCCGTCCTGGCGCTCTGCCTGGATGCCAACTATTGCGTGGCGGGCGCCAACGCCCAGGCGCGCCAGGTGTTGCGCGGCGAGGCCCTGGGTCGCCCGTTGACGGAGCAGCTCGTGGACTTTGATCGCTCGCTCGATCTGCCGGCGCTCATCCGGCAGGGCGGCGTGGTTCATCGGCTCACGCTGAGCACCGCCTCGGGGATGCCGGAGACCCTGTGCTTCCGGTTCTTCCCCTTGCCCGTTGGGGTGCTCGCGCTCGCGAGTCTCGACTTCCCGGAGCAGCAGAAGCTGCGCGATGAGGTGCTGGGGCTGAATGGTGAGTTGAACAACCTGACGCGGCAGCTCCATCAGGCCAACGCGGAACTGCGCGAGCTGAACCAGCTCAAGAACCAGTTCCTCGGCATGGCCGCGCACGACCTGCGCAAACCCATCGGCGTGATCATGACCTACGGCGAGTTCGTCCTCGACGAAGCCGGGGGCCAACTCTCGGAACAGCATCGGGAGTTCCTGCGCACCTGCATGGACGCCGCCACCGACATGAAGCGGCTGATTGATGGCTTTCTGGATTTATCCGTCATCGAGTCGGGGAAGCTGCGGCTGGAACTGGCGTCCGCCAGCGTGCCGGAGATCGTGGCCGGCGCCGAGCCGACGGCCCGGCTGATGGCTGGGAAGAAGAAAATCTCCCTGCTCGTGGACCTGGCCGACGACGGGCGGCGGTTGCGCGTGGATGCGTC
>CAIWJG010000928.1 GCA_903912925.1 uncultured Verrucomicrobia subdivision 3 bacterium
CCCCTCTCTCAGCTCCCAAACGGCACAACCCCGACCCACCACGGACTACACTTTAGAATCTTTACCCGCCTCCTCGCCCCCTCCACCAAGCAAATCCCAACCGCACCAGCTATCGAGCACTGCCAAAATGAGAACTGCTGCAACGCCCCGGACCCCGTCGAGCGCGAAAGCAGTGCCGTGCAGGCGGCCGCGGTCTTCTTTCCACCCACAGACTTCTTAAATTGGGGCGCGCCAGGGGTGGATGCGGTGGGCCTGGGCACGATGGCCGGCCTGAAGGCAGCGTTTGGACCTCGTGCCGATACTGCCGCCGAGCGGCAAATATACGGCAAGGAGATATCTCCGGCTTATTTCGTCACTTCGAACTTGCCGCCGGTAGTCATCGTTCATGGAGATGCCGACCTGGTAGTTCCAATCCAGCAATCGGAACGGTTCATCCAACAGGCGCGGCAGGCAGGTGCACCCCTGCCAAAACTGGTGGTGCGCCAGGGCAAAGGCCATGGCTGGGGAAAGTTCTGGGAATCCAAGGAGGACATACAAGTCTTCACCGACTGGTTTGATCGCCATCTGAGGAATGTCTCCCGGTGAAGGTGACAAGGGACGATGAATACCAGCACCAGGCCTTTAGTAGCATTTGGAATGTCCTAAAACTATGAATCACTCGTACTTACAATCGCGGCGGCCCGATCGCACAGCTCAGCACCTCCGCCCCGGCCTTCCGGTTCGGGTAGGGCACTGGATTCCATTGGTCCTTGGCGTGAGCTTGCTGCTCACAGGTCGGTTCTCCGCTCAGTCCGCTCCGGAGCGTTCCCTCACGGCCTGGCTCCCGGCGGCGCAGTGGAAGGCGCCGGCGCTGCCGGTGCAATTTCGCTACGGCGGCAGTGACTCGGCAGATTTCCTGCGTCGCTGCCAGGTCACCCCGGAACAGCCCGCCGCAACTGAGAGCGGCGTGAGGCGTTTGCATCTGGATGATCCGGTTACCAAGTTGCGGCTGACCGCGGAGATCCGGACGCTGGAGGGGTTCGATGCGTTGACATGGGTGTTGTTCTTCGAGAACCGTGGCGCTCAGGACACGCCAATCCTGGAGGACATTCAAGCAGCCGCATTCGCCCTGCCTACGCCGAAGGGAGGCGACTACACGTTGCATTTCGCGGACGGCAGCACCGAAAAGATCACCGACTTCCAGCCGCGTGAACTGCAGCTCACAGCCGGCATCACGTTAAACCTCGGACCCGTCGGCGGGCGTTCCTCGGACGGCGTGATGCCCTTTTTCAACCTGGCTTCGCCCGATGGCGGCGGGCTGTTCTTCGCCGTTGGGTGGTCGGGCCAATGGGCGGCGTCGTTTGCGCGCGTCGAAGATGGCCGGGTGATGGTGCGCGCCGGGTTGGAGCGGACGCATTTGCGCCTGCACCCGGGCGAGCGGATTCGCACCCCGGCAATCCTGTTGCAGCGCTATAGCGGAGACACCGTTGCCGGTCACAATCAGTTTCGGCGGCTGATGCTGAAGCATTTCACTCCGCATCCGGGCGGCAAAGACCTGGAGCCGGTGGTCGCTGCCTCGGGAGCGCTGGTGGGCTTCAACAACGTTAGCGAAACGAATCAAATCCAGGCGGTCTCCAACATCGCAGCCCACAAGCTGCCGGTTAACTACTACTGGATAGACGCAGGCTGGTCACGCGGCGGCTTCGCCGAGGGCATGGGCAACTGGGACCCCGACCCGGTGCGCTTTCCACGCGGGTTAAAGCCGGTGGCGGACAAGGTCCATGAGGCAGGGCTCAAATTCCTAGTGTGGTTCGAACCCGAGCGTGTCATGCCTTCCACGTGGCTGCGCACCAACCACCCGGAGTGGCTGCTGGCGCCGACGAATCTGCCGGCGCCGATGGCCTATCAGAAAGATTGGCGGCTGCTGAACCAGGGCAACCCCGAAGCGCTGGCCTGGCTCAAGAAGACCTTTGGCAGCTACGTTCGCGACCTGGGCCTCGGCGTCTATCGGCTCGATTTCAATATGCATCCGCTCTACTACTGGCGTGCCGGCGAAGCCGAAGACCGTCAGGGGATGAACGAGATCGGCCACATCACGGGCCTCTACGATTATCTCGACTTCTTCCAACGCGAATATCCCGGGGTGCTGCTGGACGATTGCGCCAGCGGAGGACGCAGGATTGATTTCGAGATGATGCGCCGCTCCGTGCCGCTGCTGCGCTCGGATTACCTCTGGGACCCGGTCGGCGCGCAGTGCTTCACCTGGGCACTGTCGCTTTGGGTGCCGATCAGCGGTCACGGCGGGGTATCCCTCGACCCTTATGACTTCCGGAGTGGTATGCAGACTTGTGCCGCGTATGCCTTCGACTTCTACAAGAATGATGCTCCCTTCTGGGAACCGCTGGCACAGCGGCTCAAGGAGTTTCGGCAAGTCCAGCCCTTCTTGAGCCGGGATTATTATCCACTCACGGACTACAGCACGCGAGCGGATCGGTGGATCGCCTGGCAGTTTGATGCGCCGGAGTTGACCAGCGGCCTGGTGCAGGCGTTTCGCCGCTCGTCCAACAATATTCCGAGCATGACCTTCAAGCTGCGCGGCCTGGATCCCAAGGCCACTTACACTCTCACTGACTTTGATGTGTCCGGCAGCACCAGCGCCACCGGCAGTGAGCTGATGGAAAAGGGGCTGTCGGTCAACCTGCCGTCGGCTCCAGGCTCCGCGCTCATCACCTACGCCAGGCGTGACAAATAGGCTGCTCCAACAATGAAGCAGCAGCCCTTAGCTTGGACAATTCACACTCCGATGGAAACGCCAACACTGCGCCGCGTGAGGGCACGCGGCCTACAAGCGCGCA
>CAIWJG010000929.1 GCA_903912925.1 uncultured Verrucomicrobia subdivision 3 bacterium
CTTTTGATGCCGCGTCGGATGGGATCGTCCGCCTGTTATTCGCCCCGCTGGTTATGTTGGACGCGGCCACGCAGCAGCCCGGCCCCGGGCTGGCCGAGTCCTGGTCCGTCGCGCCGGACCAGAAGACGTGGACCTTCAAACTACGCCAGGGGGTTCACTGGAGCGACGGCCATCCGTTCACGGCCGAGGACGTCCTCTTTACCTGGAACGACATCATGTACAACCGGGAGTTCAACCCGGGCACGTATGACCTGTTCCGCATCG
The DNA here is from genome assembly GCA_903912925.1 of uncultured Verrucomicrobia subdivision 3 bacterium. Classification (GTDB taxonomy): domain Bacteria; phylum Verrucomicrobiota; class Verrucomicrobiia; order Limisphaerales; family UBA8199; genus PALSA-1440. Next base: position 265 of record CAIWJG010000929.1, read on the forward strand.
GCGGGCAGAGCTTCGCGGTGACGAAAGTGGACGACGCCACGGTGCAAGTGGTCACGCCGGAGCCCTTCGCCCCGTTCCTCGAATACTTTGGCACGGTGCCGATCCTGCCCAAACACGTCCTGCAAACGGCGGTCGCGGCAAAGGTCTTTCCTGCCGCTTACGGCGTCAACTCGAAGCCGGGCCGGATCGTCGGGTGCGGCCCGTATCGCCTCAAGGAGTTCCGCCTCGGAAATACCACCCTGCTGGAGCGCAATCCGGAATATTGGGTGGCTGACCGGCAAGGCCACCGCCTGCCGTGGTTTGACGAGGTGATGTTCACCGTCGGCGGCAGTGCGGCGAGCGAACCGGCCTGGTTCCTGGGTGGCAAGAGCGACGTCTGCGATACGGTGCGCGCGCAGCAGTATGCCCAGTTCAAGCAAGCCTCAGCCAGCGGTCGGTTCCAGCTCCTCGACCTCGGCGTCGGCGGCGAACGTGACTTCCTCTGGTTCAACCAGAACACCGGCACCAACGCCCAGGGCAAACCCATCGTCAATCCGGCCCGGCTGAAATGGTTTCGGAACAAGAAGTTCCGCCAGGCCGTCTCCTGCGCCATTGATCGTGAGCGCCTGGTGCGCGAGGTGTTTGGCGGACGCGCGCAGCCGGCCTACGGCTTCATCGGCACCGAAAACCCGAGGTGGAACAACCCCGACGTCCCGCGCTATGCCTTCGATCCCGCTCGCGCCCGGAGTTTGCTGGCCGAGATCGGCATCCAGGACCGCAACGGCGAAGGCTTGATGAAGGACGCCGACGGAGCCCCGGTCGAGATCCTCTTCTATTCCAACAGCGGCAATCCACTTCGCGAACAGGCGGCGGCCCTGATCGTGGCCGATCTGAAAAAGCTCGGTATCAAGCTCATCTATGTGCCGATGGACTACCGGGCGTTGGTGGAGCGGATCAACGTGACCTTTGATTACGAATGCGCCCTGATGGGCCTGGGTGGCGGTGGCAGCGATCCCGCGTCTCAGATTAACGTGCTCCGTTCCAGCGAGGAACTCCACCAATGGTTTCCCCTCCAGAAGACTCCCTCTACGGAATGGGAGGCTCGCATCGACTCGCTCATGGAGGCCCAGATGCGGACACTCGACTTTGCCCAACGCAAGAAATGCTTCGACGAAGTACAGGTGATCCTGGCCGAGGAGCTGCCCATGATTTACACCGTCGCACCTTTTGCCGCAGCGGCCATTCGCGCGGACGTTGGCAACGTCCGTCCCGCCGTCTTGAGCACCTACCACCTGACCTGGAATCTGGAAGAGCTGTATTTCAAGCAGAAGTGATTCGCCAGGCCAGAGGTCTGGATTCTTGGGGGCAATGCCGCTAGGATTTGAGCCTCTTCATCCCGGAGGGATGGGCGATAATAGCCCAACGTTTCAACGTTGGGTACGCGAGTTTAGGGGGCACAAGTCCCGAAGGGACGGCTGAAACCCTGTGCGGTTTGTCAGCCGTCCCTCCGGGACTTATCGGACTGCGGAGGCGGGTTCCCAAGGTTGAAACGTTGGGCTATTGTCGCCTGTCCCTCCGGGACAATGACTTGAGGCATGGTTCTTGGGTGCTTCTACGAGAGGCGGCTACTTTTGGTAAGTGGACCGACTGAGCGGTAACCCCTTTTGTCCGCTGTTGCCAGGGGCAGGCAAAGGCGGCAGGATTCGCGGCATGGGCACACTTTATTACGGCGACAACCTCGACATCCTGAGGCGCTATGTCGAACACGATACGGTGGATCTGGTGTACCTGGATCCGCCGTTCAACTCGGCCCAGAACTATAATGCGTTCTTCCACGAGAAAGACGGGACGGAAGCCGCCAGCCAGATTCAAGCTTTCCAGGATACCTGGAGATGGAATCAGGAGAGCCAGAAGGTTTATGAGGGGCTGATTCTCCAACCAGGCAAGGTGAGCGAGGTGATGCAGGCATTCCATACTTTTCTGGGCGCCAACGACATGATGGCGTATCTCGCCATGATGGCCCCGCGGTTGGTGGAACTGCGCCGTGTACTCAAACCCACCGGCTCGCTCTACCTCCACTGCGACCCAACCGCATCGCACTACCTCAAGCTGCTACTCGATGCGGTGTTTGGGCACGATAAGTTCAGGAGCGAGATAATCTGGAAGCGTACCAGCGCACACTCGGCCGCAGTCCGGTGGAACGACGTTCACGACACGATTCTCTTCTATAGCGTCTCGGACAACTACGTTTGGAACCGTGTCCTAATCAAGCACAGCGATGAGTATGCGTCGCGTTACAAGAACAAGGACGCTCGTGGGCGAATGTGGGCGGACGACAATCTGACCGGCCCGGGCATTCGACACGGAGACTCCGGCGCGGAGTGGCGAGGATTCAACCCCACCGCCAAAGGATCCCATTGGAAGGTGAACCTCAGCACCGTAGAGGCCATCGTCGGCAAGGAGAAAGCCGCTAAACTTCCGACGACCCAGAAGCTCGATCTGCTGGATCAGCATGGGTACATTCACTGGCCGCACGCGCGAGAGGGGGCTGGGCCTGGCTTCCCGCGGTTCAAGCGGCACCTCAGTGATGGAGCACCCGTCCAAGATGTGATCACCGACATCCCGCCGATCAACTCGCAGGCTTCTGAGCGGCTCGGTTACCCAACGCAGAAGCCCGTCGCTCTCCTTGAGCGCATCATTTCCTCCAGCAGCAATCCCGGCAGCCTGGTACTTGACCCGTTCGGCGGCTGCGGCACGACGATTGACGCGGCGGAGAAGCTGGGCCGGAAGTGGATTGGCATAGACATCACGCAGCTTGCCACGTCGCTGATCAAGAACCGTCTGCGGGACACTTACGGCGACAAGATCGAGATCGTCACCGTGGGCGAACCGACGACACCCAACGAAGCCTCTGTGCTAGCCGGGCAGGACAAGTATCAATTTCAGTGGTGGGCGCTGGGTCTGGTTGGCGCGCGGCCCGTCGAGCAGAAGAAAGGGGCGGACCACGGCATTGACGGGAAGGTGCTCTTTCGCGACGACCCGAAGGCGAGCAAGCCGGAGCAAATCATTATCCAGGTCAAAGGCGGCAAGACGGGCGTCAAGGACGTGCGGGACTTACGCGGCGTGCTGGACCGGGAGAAGGCGGCGATAGGCGTGCTGATTTCCCTTCAGCCCCCGACTGGGCCGATGGAGGCCGAAGCCGCCAGCGCCGGCTTCTACATACACAAGACCAACGCCCAGCAGTATCCCCGCCTGCAATTGCGGACGGTGAAGCAATTGATGGATGGCCACGGCATGGAGCGCCCCTCGACGGTGGCGGCGGTGGATGAGACCTTCAAGAAGGCTCCACAGTCCAAGAAGAAGCAGGGGCACCAGAAGGAGTTTGGGCTGTGATGCGGGGAGCGGCCCCGGACTGTTCTGGCCGTCCGCAGAGGTTACTGGGAGGGTCCAGGTCCAGTGCTGCACAAGCCTGTGAGAATCGCCAATAATGGCGGGCCTTCGATGCCCCGTCTTGCCGACCACGAAACAAGCGATTGCGGCTGTTGACGAATTCGAAAGCCCTTGTTCTTCGCCTATTCCACGGCTCCGTCCGAAGGATGATCCGAAACCAGACCCGCCAAAAACCTGTCCCGACCCATGCTGACAATGGGTTCCCGAGTTCGATGCAATCCTGGCCAGCAGAGATCGGAACACGAAAAGCCTTGGCCTGCGTGGGGTTCCTGTGTCAATGTGGCACCATGAAATTGCCTGTTCGCTGTTGGTTGTTGGTCGCCGCGTTGTTCGTATTCCCCGCCTTCAGCCCGGCGGAAGAACCGTCCGCTGTTTTTAAGGTTGGCGCCGCCAAACGGGACATTACCCCCAAGGAAGGCGTCCCGATGTGGGGCTACGGGGCGCGCCACGCCGCCCTATCCAAGGGCGCCCTCGACCCGCTCTACGCCGCGGCGGTGGTGATTCAGGCCGGCACCAACAAGGTGGCCATCGTGGGGCTGGACCTGGGCCGCGCGCCGGCCGAGAAGTCGCTGCAGGTTATTCGTGCTCGCATCAAAGCCGAGGCCGGCATCGAGTACTCATTCATAGGGGGGTCCCACACCCACCATGGGCCGGTGCTGGAGCTCACGGACGAACCCGGCAAAGGCAAGGGCAAGTACGACGCATCGCTCCGCTATTATAAGGAGATGGAGACCGGAATCGCGGAGGCCATCATCGAAGCCAACGGCAAGCTGGTGCCGGCGAAGATGGCCACCGGCTCGGTTCGGCTCGAACAATACAATCATAACCGCCACACGAAGCTCGAGCCCAAGCCGAGCGATCACGATCTCAGCATCATGCGCTTTGACGACGCGTCCGGCAAACCGTTGGCCGTGGTTGTGAACTTCTCGGCCCACCCGACCATGCTTCCGGACGAGATGCTAAAGTTCTCAGCCGATTACGTCGGTGCGATGAAGGCGACAGTGGAGAAGGAAATGGGCGCGGCGGCGATCTTCATGCAAGGGGCCACCGGGGACCAATCCGTGAGTCAGGGCACCAACTCGGGCTATCAGGGCGTTGGTCAAGCCTTGGGGCGCGAGGTCATTAAACTGGCATTGAGTCTGACGCCCGCCGAGCCGGCCAAGCCCTCGCTGGTGGTGAGGGAGGATCGGTTTAAGTTCGCCTCTCGCATTGACTTGTCCAACCCTGCCATCCGCGCTGCTTATTCGTTTGCGTTCTTCCCGGAGCTCATCCCGAACTTCGCGGACGAGTACGTGGACGGCGTCCGGCCCCGTCTCACCGTGGCCATGCTGAACGGTGACATTGCTCTGGTCGGCGTTTCGGGCGAGTTCTTCAGCAACCACTCGATCCGTTTGAAAGAGCGGGCACGCGTGAAGCAACTGTTCTTCTTCGGCTACTGCAACGGATATCACCAGTACTTCCCGACCATTGAAGCGGTGGCGGAGGGGGGCTATGGCGCGGACAATACCGTCTCCCCGGCGGCCGTCGGGTCCGGAGAACAAATGATGAATACCGCGCTCCTCTGGACTTACCAGATGCGCGGCAAGATTAAATGAAACAGCTTAGGTGTGGGTCAGACCTCCGGTCTGACGGTTCGCGGAGTCTCCGACTCCGTGGCCCTGGGGA
>CAIWJG010000930.1 GCA_903912925.1 uncultured Verrucomicrobia subdivision 3 bacterium
CCGCGCTCCAGTCGCCCGTGCCAACAACATTGGAACAATCTAAGATGCGCACGTGGTGGGAACAGGGCCAATTCATGAAGCACGGGCGGGGACGGCCTCGTCCCCGGTTGTTGGCGGGGCGAAGGTTGAGCCGCCGGGGACGAGGCCGTCCCCGCCCCTTTCATGAATTGGCCCCGTGGTGGGGATGTCAGCGGCGGGGCTTCGGCAGGTGGCCGGCAGCCGGGCCAGGGTGGGGAGTCCATTTGGGCCCTGTGCCAAGGCGGGTGGCGGGCAAGGCAAGCCTGGTTTGGGCGCCACCCCATCCGGCGGGACGGGCTTTCAATCCGAGTCGCCCGCCGCCGGGTGAGGGCACCCGGCCTACATGCCCCGCAAACCCGCCATCTTGTAGGCCGGGTGCCCTCACTGTAGGCCGGGTGCCCTCACCCGGCGCCCCCATCTCCGCCATAATGAGCTGCTAATTCACCCGCGCCCGGTAGAACGTCGCCGGTGCGCCCCCCGTCGGGAAACTCAACACCTGACTTTGATTGGTCAGCAGGATGCTTGGCGCGAGCACGTGCCAGTTGGTGCCGCCGCCCAGCACGGTCGCAAACTCTATGCCGTAACTGGTGCCAACCGTACCATATAATGTCAGCGCTATCTGGCCCGGTGATTGAATCCTCGCAGCCAATCGAGGCGGCTCAGGCGGCACCGCGCGTAATGCGCGGTAGAAGTTCGCCGGACTGCTGCTCGCAGGTGGCGAAATGCTCAGGCTCAGGCTCGTGCCCACCGTAAGATTGGTCAGCGCCGTCCGCCAACTCCCCGCCGTGATATTCGTCCGCGTATCAATGGCGTAGCCGGAGGCCGGTTTGCCATAGAGGAGCAGCAGTGGCTGGCCGTTCGTGCCCGGCACGCATTCCAGCAACGGCTCCTCGCCCACCACCACCGTCCGCCCCGCATACCCCGAAGCGTTGCCAATCGGCGTGCCGTTCTCCCGCAGCCCAAGGATGTCTTGCACCTCCATCCGCGCAAAGGCCGAGTGTTGGCCCGGCACGAGCGCAAAGCAGACCTGCGCAAACTGCTTGGGCCCGCGCAGCACCTGCCCGGGCTTCGCCGCCAGGACGACCACCGCCTGCGTGCCGCCGTGCGACACCACCGTCGCGCTCGCGACCTCCGGCGCGGTGGCGCTCACCGTGAAATTCGTGAACCGCCCGCCCGGCACGCTCACGGTGAAGGTGAGATTCGTCAGGCCAAAGCCCGACTCCAGCGACACCGGGACGCAGCCAGCGCCGCCCGGTGCCCCGACCGCCCGGCCAAGACTGGTTTGCAGACACTCCGTCACAACCACCGTGAAGGGGCGCGAACTGCTCAGGCTCCCGCACCCGTCGTCTGTCGCGATGACAGTAATGCTGTTGGTACTCCCGCCCTGCACACATGCCGGCGTCCAATCGAGCACGCCGCTTTGAGGATCAACGCTCATGCCATCGGGCGCGCCGGCAGCGAGACTGTAGGTGACCTGCTGCCCGGCGTCCGCGTCCGACGCGCGGTTCGTGATGCTGAGGGTCTGCCCAACGGCCACCAGACAATTGGTGACTGGCTCCAGGACGGGCGGGGTGTTGGGCAGGACATAGATCTGCGCCTGCACTGCGGCGATTCCGACCTCCCGGTTGCCCACGTTGTCGCGCGCCACGCTGTAGAAGCCGTAGGTGTGGCCGCACTCGCCGACGTAGAGTTGCTCCCAATACGGCGTGTTCTGCAGCCAGACCTGCCACGGGCCGCTGTTATCGGCGACGTAGATGTCGAAGCCGCCAATGCCAGCGCCGCCGTAAGCATCCGCCCCGCCCCACTGGACGGGGAAGACGTTCCGGTTTGTCGTGGCGGGCAGGGCCAACACGGTGCTGGTGGGCAAGCTGGCATCTACCGTGTTGAAGATGTGCGGGGTGTCCATCGGCTCGTTGTAATCAAAGAAGATGCGCGCCTCGGCGTTGATGATGTCGCCGCTGGCAATGCCCGCCTTGGGTTTGATGGTGTAGCTCACGAAGCCCTGGCCGATGATGCCGTTGGTATTGGGCGGCAGGAAGCCCGCGAAGATGTCCCACGGCAGGTCGCCGGTAGCCGGATCAATCGAGGTGAACTCCCAATACAACTCGCCGGTGGCCAGATCAATTCTCGCGACAATATCCACCAGAACTCCCAGTTGGTTCGTCACGTTGACGCGGGTCTGGTAAAACACCCGGCTTTCAGGAACCGCGACCAGCGTGTCACCGAACCCAATGTCTCCCAGCCGGAAGCTCTTGAAATCCAGGTTCGGGTCCAACTGCTGGGTAATGCGCACGATCTGTGCCGGCAGGTCGGCCTTCTTAGGGTCGTTTTCGAACCGGATCGTATAGCGTAACGTGTCCTCTGCCGAGACCCATTGCTCCGACCCGAATGCCGATGGCCCCACAATATCATTCGGATCAACCGCCCTAAGCACACACGGCTTGTATGTGGTAGTCTCTGTGCATGTTTCCGGGTCAACTTCAGTTCCCACAACGCAGTCGCCGGAGCCGCGGGTCACGTGCTTAGTTTGCTTGCATTCGCAGCACTCTGTGGGCACCGGAAGCGAGAGCGGAAAGGGCAGCGCAGACTTGGCTATTGCCTTCACTCGTGCTGCTTGAGCCGATGCGGCAGTCGCGGGCAGTAACTCCGTAATAGGAGAAGGGCTGCTCCATTGGCCGATGAAGGTGGACTGCCACAACGCATTGTCTCCTTCGGTCTGCGGATCACCGTCGGCGTCCTGCGACCAGACCACCGTTGGCCGGCCGCCAACAAACGCGACCGCAGGATCCCGGGCAAAAGATCCCGTAGAAAGCTTCACCGCCGCACCCCAAGCAAGCCCGTTCCACAGGGCGGCATACACGGCGGTCTCAGATTCGGTGGCGTTCAGCCATGCAGCCAGCAGGATCCCGGATAAACCGGCGGTCAGCACGGTGCCACTGTCCCGCCCGGTCACCGGAGCGATTTTGAGCGGCGAAGTCCATACCCCGCTGATGCGCCGCGAATAGACCATGTCGGTCTCCTTCATGGCAGCGTCCAGTTCCAGGACTGAATTGGAGAGTGTGACGTTGGCCGGGGCGCTACCCCAAACAACCATTGGCGAACCACCCGAGTCGAAGGCCACGGCTGGATCAGTGTTGAAGTTGGTCGGGCCGTCTAACACAATGGGGACTGACCAGCCTGCACCGGTGTATGCTGCTACCACGACCGCGCTACCGATGGCCACAAGGGGATTCGCCGAGTCTTTTGTCCAGGTCACCAGTAATTCACCTGCGGCGCTTTTCGCCACCGATGGCCTCCCGTCGTCCTTCACATCGCTGCCAATGTCCCCAAGGACTGGATGCCCCTCGTAGGTGGCGCCTGTGCCGATCAGGACGTGAATCGTGTCAGTCTCCGTGTAGGTGCCCGGCACGCCGTTGTCGTTGGAAGTCGTCGTCCGCACGAGGTGTTGCGGCAACAGGCTCTCTGTGTTGACCGTTCGCGCGGAAGAAGCAAACGCAACTGCCGCTTTGAATTCAGGGCCAAAGACGGGTCCAAACTCCCAGCACGACTCCTTGTCTCGGATGCTGTGCGCGTTTGACTTGAAGCAAGCCCGCACGGTGATGCCATCAAAGGCCCATCGGCCCGGTGGTTTCGTATAGGTAAAACGACCTTTGATTTCTCCATAGACCTCGCCGTGGCGGGACCACCATTTCGCCCGCCCATAAGGTCCACCGCCGAGTTCTACGAACAGGCTGGCTTCATTGGGTGGCCACCACCTGAAATCGTCTCCCTTCCAGGTCATGTCACCACCGCCGCCTAAGGTCACGCGAAGCCCCGCGTCAACGCTGACCCAAGGCACTTTGAATGACAGCGCTGGCCATGGGAAGTGGAACTCCCCTTGAATGCGAGGTCCGATCTTGAGGTAGTCAAATTCCCACTCGCAGTTCTCCAAGGACTTGGATCGGCGAGCGGTCACTTTTGCAGCACTGCCCACACCTACGCCAATCCCGACGTAGTCGCCTAACTCAGTGGTAGCAATGAGTTGACCGCTACCCTCCGCCGAACAAAGCGCCACATTGAAACACACCTCTCCGCTAGTTGTGAACTTGAACGCTTTCCCGAGAAGCGGGATTCGGACTTTCTCTGAGTCGAGGTCGGCACCCCAGCACCGCCCGATGCCAGGCCCGTCTTTCGGCGCCAGCCAGATCCCCGGAATCGGAGCTTGAGGCCCCACCCACAGGCTGCCCGGAGCATTTGTAACTACGAGGTAGTAGAGGTCGTCGTCGTCCTCGATGCTATAATCGCGTTGGAGCCAGAGAACAACCGCTTCCTCAGAGGGGGACAAGATAAGAGCGGCAGCAGCATCCCCGTGGGCATCGGAAGTGAGGGGCTGCGGTGTATTCCAGACGCAGGTGTTGTTGGTTTCCCGGCCCACTGTGGAAAACAGCTTGGCATCATTGCCCGTGCCCGTTTGCCACACGACCCTGAGTCCGGGGGATTGGCCTTCAAACAATTTGGCACCCCAGACGATTTTTGGGTCGTAGCCGCTGGCATCAGCAACCCTTCCCGGATTGGTCCAACCGGTGCCATCGGTGACCGCGTGCCAGATTTCCTCATTGCGTGACCAGACCAAGTGCAAACGCCCCATTCCGTCCAGGGTCAGTGACGGTGCTGTGTCCTGGACTACCGGCGGGGGTTCCTGCGACTTCGGCAGGCAATAGAGCGTGGCATTCGTCACGTCGGCGTAATCGGGGACAACGTAAACGGCAAACCCTTGGTCGGCTTTGCCATTCCGGTCCAGGTCCAAGTCCAAGCCCTCCACAACAATGTCGTAAGTGCCTGGCATCAGATTCGGAAAGAGGAACCGGCCCTCCGTACCGGACGCAACTCTGTAGTCACGCTGCCATTGACCTTGCTCTCGCAGCGAGACCGTCACGCTGATTCCGGGCAGCCCTGCGCCAGACCCGCTGTCGCGCAACCAGCCAGCCATTGAGGATGACGGACGGTAGCGCGGGTTTAGCTCGCAAAGCCGCGCAAAGAGTTCGCGCACGTCAACAATCGGGTCGCTTGGTGAGGATAGTTCACCGTCCAATCGATCCAGCATCTGCACGTAGTCTCCCCACGTTGTGCCCATACGAGCACGAATGTTCGCCCAAAGTGTCAGCCATGTGTTGGTGTTCACTGCCGAAGGCCGCACCGAGCCTTCGATTTGCTGCCAGTCTGGTTCCGTTAGGACTGTGCGGTCATCGGCCAGGATGGCCCGAGCGCGTATGCCAGCGGCTGTGGCTCCGGCCGCCGGACGGAGGCAAAGCGGCACTAACCCGCCGGTGCCCACGCGCAGGATGTCCATCGGACCGTCCTGGCTCAGGCCCAGCACCTGGAGCGTCTTGGTGGCGAGTGTGCCGGGCGAGAACCCTAGCGGCCAGCCCGCTGGACTGTCTACGAGAATCAACGGTGCCATCGTGTCTGCGTCCCCAACATTCTGGTAGTGGACCTTCAGCGGGATGGTACTGCCGGCACGCAACTGGAGGTCGCCGTCGAAATCAACCATCACGCGAGCCCCCATTCCTGCCTGCAAGGTAAGCGCATTCGTCAGACCGGTCTGGATCAGAAACCCAGCGATCGGAACCTGTGCCGCGAGTGCGTAGCTGCCGGGCGGCACGCCAAGGCAGTTAAACGTGACATAAGCCGTGGCGGAATCCTGCACCCGCACTTCGGCAGCCGGAAGGCTGGTGCCGCTCCCGTTCGTAAGCGCGAAGATCATCCCTTCCTTAAACAACGCCCCCTCCACCTTCAATGTTACCAAACCCGCGTTGCCGGCCACACTCGGCGAGGCGCGGGTGATGGCCAGCGGCAGCAGCTCTGCCTGGATGGTGAAAGGACTGGTGCCAAGGCCGCCATAAACCAGCACGAAATACGTGCCGGTTCGCTCAACGGCCAGAACCACTTCACCAGCAGAGACAAACGGCTCGTGGCAGGTGAAATCGAATTCGCCGCGCGTGGGTATCGCTCCGAACCGCACCAACAGTTGACTAGCCGAGGCGGGCACGTCTGCCGCAAACGCCAGCCGGATAGTCTGTTCGTTCGTGGCGTCAAACCGGTAGTAAACGAATTGGCCCGGACTGATCGCGCCAGTGCGAGGTATCCCAAAGCTGAGTTTCTCCACCTGCGCCGCCACCTGGTCGAGCGTAGCGGTGATGTTATTGAATTCGTTGGTCTCGGGCACCTGGTTGACGATGTCGGTGCGGATGATGACGTGGTAGTTGCCGGGCAACACGCCCGGCGCGGGCGCGCTCACGGTGTTGGTGCGGCTGCCGCCCGCGGCCAGGAAGCCGGTCTGGCTCACACGGGTGAACAGCGTGTCGCCGATGTCCCACTGGTCATCGGCAGAGAGGTAGAGGGCGTCCACCCAGGGGCCGAAGGCACCGTTGGTGCCCTGGTTGCGCAAGACGTAGGTGAGGGCCATTTCGTAGCCGGCTACGGCGTTGGTCGGGATGGTGATGGTGCCTACCACGAGGTCGGCGGGGGGCTGGAGCCAGACGGAAACCGCCGCCGCCGCGCGGCCCACGTTGTTCGTCGTAGCGCCGCGCTCGTTCACACGCTCGGTCGAGTCGCACACCACGAAGACATAGAATAGGCCCGACACGTCGGTCGGGATTTCCAACTGCGCGGTCTGCGTGTAACTCTGGCCGTTGGTCAGCACGTGCGGGCGCTCGGCATAGCCGATGTAGGTGTCGAGGTCCGGCTCGAACTGCGGGTCCAAGGAAAGGTAAACCGAGTCGTACCAGGTGCCTTCCGCCGTCGCCGAGCCGCGGTTGGTGACGGTCCACGACAGCTCGAAGAGTTGGCCGCTGAAGCCGTCGGCGGGCGTCGCCACGGAAACGACCGCCAGGTCCGGCACGGGGCGGAGGGTGATTTGCAGCGTGTTCGTGGCAGCCAGGCTACTGTTGACCTCGCTGCTTTCGATCACCTGGTCGGCGGCGTCCGCCACGACATGAACGAAGAAGTTGCCCTGGATTTCGGCGGGCAGGGTGACGGCCAGGGTGTTGGTGTAGAAGGCGCCGGGGGCGGGCGAGGACGGATTCTGGTTAATGCCCAGAAGGACGGAGTTGGTGGACCAGACGGCGTTGGTGGAGAGATAGACGGCGTCGGACCAGACGGTGGAGTTTGGGGCGGCGAGGCCGGTGTTCTCAACGCGCCAGGAGACGAGGAGGGTGTCTTCGGAAAGCGCGGGGAGGGACCCCTCACCCTGGCCCTCTCCCCTGGGAGGGGAGAGGGTAACCGACGCGACACCCAGATCGGCGATGGTGCGGCTGATGGTAATGGTGTGCGGCGCGGACACATTGTTGCCCTCATTCGCCGCTTCATAGACGCCGTCGCCGCTGTCCGTCGCCAGGAACAGCCGGTAACTGCCCGGCGCGACGGTCCAGGGGATGGTAGCGACCACACTGCTAACGCCATAGCTCCCGCCCGCGGGCAGCAATCCAACATGCTCCAACGTCAGCAGCGTCACGTCGTCCGCGTTGCCGAAGACGGCGTCCGAGGACAGCACCCAGCGGTCCGACCAGCGGTCAACCGCCGTGTCCCCGCTGCCCTGATTGCGCACGCTCCACGACAGCAGCAGGCTGCTTCCGGCCTGGGCCGCGGTCGGAGCATCCAGGCCCGTCACCACCAGGTCAGCCGGGCGGGATTCCACCAGAATGGGCGTGGCACTGGCGCGTGTATTGTTCGTCCGGTTCAACTCGAAGACTTGTCCACCGGCATCCGTTTCCACGATGGCATAGAACGAGCCGCTCAGGCTGTCGGGGAGAGTGGCGGTAAAGGTATTGGTGTAACTCTCCCCGGCGAACAAGTCACCCAGATGCCATTGGGCGGACAGGAATGTCCGCGCTCCGCTCGCAGCGTTCGTTGCCAGGTAGAGGTGGTCCTCCCACGAGAACGCGAACAGGGTATCCGCGCCGGAGTTGGTGACGGTGTAGCCGACGGTCACCGGGTGGCTGGCCAGGGCGGTGGCGGGAGCGGTGACCTGCGATACGGCCAGATCGGGCGGCGGCGTGAGCGTGATGACGATGGGCGCGCTCACGCCGGCGTTATTGGTCTCGAAGATGTCCTCGAACACATTGCTGCGGGCATCGGTTTGCACCAGCAGATAGAACGTGCCGCTCAACGAAGCCGGCACCGGGACGGAGGCGGAAACCGTGTAGCCGCGCCCGTTCGTCAGCACACCCTCATGCAAGAACGACCCCAGGAGAACCGCATTCGTGCCCAGGACGTTCGTGGTGGACAGATACGCGTCGTCATACCACGCCGCTTCCTCCGTCAAGCCCGGTCCGGCGTTGGTGATGGTCCAACTCACGGCGAGGATCGCACCGGAGAGCGCATTTGTGGGCGTCTGGATGGCCGCCACCCGCAAATCCGGCGGGGGGGTGAGGGTGATCGCCACCGGCGCGCTGGCGGTGGTGTTGTCGTTCTCAAAGCTGCCTTCGTTTACGCGGTTGTCGGCGTCGGTCTGGACGATGAAATAGCGCGTGCCGCTGAGGCCCTGCGGGAGGGTCGTGGCGAGGCTGCCGGCGTAGGCGTCGTTTGTGCCCAAAGGACGCGGGCGCTGCGTCCGGCCCAGCAGGAAGGCCGTGCCGTCCACGTTCGTGGTGGCGGAAATATACACCGCGTCCTGCCACAGGCCGGCCCCGGTGCTCCAGGTGCCGGCGTTCGTCACGGCCCAGGTGACGGTCACCGGCTGGCCGGACATCGGGCTGGCCGAGACGCCCACGGCGGTCACGCGCAGGTTGGGCATGGGCGAGCGCAGCAGACGCATGGGCTGGTCGGAGACGCGCGTGTTGTTGGCCTCGTTCGACTCGTCTATCGCGTTGGCGGCGTCCGTGACCACGACCCACCAGTAATCGCGGTCCGTCTCCAGATCGGCGGGCAGGGTGGTGGTTTGGAAGCGCGGGAGGGACTGGTTGGTGCCCAGCGGGCCGCTGGCGGGGAATTCGCCCAGCAGGCGCCCGTTGTTTCCGGCGGCATTGGTCGAGAGATAGACGCGGTCCACCCAGCCGCCGGATGCTGGCGCGGCGCCCTGGTTGAGGACGGTCCAGGCGACCGGTTGGGTCGAGGCGGCGAGGGCCTGCAACGCGGTGTCCAGGCTGGCCACCCGCAAGTCTGCGCGGCGGGTGTCCACCGTGCCCGGACCGCACGAGGCATCGTACTGGACGGCGGAGGCAGCCAGGTTGAACCCGGCGGCCAGAGCGCAGAGGGCCAGACCGAGTGAGGAAGGGTGCTTTTTCATAGGGTAATACGAGATTGTTTCAGATGGGAAAAGGCAGTTGGGTTAACCGCAAAGAACGCAAAGATCGCAAAGAGGGATAGTTATCAATGGATTGCTGCGAAGATTTAACGCAGAGGCGCAGAGAGCCGCAGAGAATCGCAGAGAGTTCTTCTTCTCTGCGTTTCTCCGCGTTCCTCTGCAGTGCTGCGTTAAGTTCCCCATGATTCTGTCTCGCCATGATTCTGTCGGCCTGCTTTTGAATGGGGAAAGACAGAATCATGGCAGGACAGAATCATGTTTGGCAGAGTTATCATTGGCAGAATCATGCGGCGCCGCCAGGGGTGGTCCGGCCAGCTCCGCTAGGAGCGACATGTTTATAGCAGCGACCGCACCCGATGCGCGGGCAAGCTCCGTAGGAGCGGCATAAGGGGCACGCGTGGCATTTGGATTGGGGAAAGACAGAATCATGGCAGGACAGAATCATGTTTGGCAGAGTTATCATTGGCAG
>CAIWJG010000931.1 GCA_903912925.1 uncultured Verrucomicrobia subdivision 3 bacterium
CGACAAGAATGCGCCGACTGACGTCGGCGGCTACACCCTGTCAGCGCGATGCTGTTTCACACTTGGCCGTTTCTAGTCTTCCTGATGGTGGTGCTGCCGGTATTTTTCGCCCTGCGGAAAACACGGCTGTGGCTGCCGTGGCTGACCATGGCGTCCTATTTCTTTTACGGCTGGTGGAACCCTTACTACCTGCTGTTGGTGATGTATTCCACCCTGCTGGACTTTGGTCTGGTCGCGCTGATGGACCACTGTCCGAGGCAGGGGGAGAAGGTGGACGTGATCGGACGCCTGACGCGGCTGCGTTTTGATGATCGGGTTCTTAAGGTCGCGTTTTTAGGTTCGGTGTCGGCGACGCTGGGGATCCTTGTTCTGGCGATGGTCGGCCCGCAGACCCTGCGGCCCGCCATGGCGGGCCTGGGAGCGCTCGTGCTGCTCATGGGATTAGGCGCGCTCTACAGCAGCCGTAAAATCTGGCTACTGATCAGCCTGGTCAACAACCTGGCGCTGCTGCTCTTCTTCAAATACGCCCGTTTCGTCGCCGAGAACCTGAACGCGATCTTCTCGTGGGTGCATCTGCCGGTAAAGCTGGCGGACCCTTCGACCCTCATGCCGTTTGGTTTCCATTACCTGCTCCCGGTGGGCATCTCTTTCTTCACTTTCCAATCGCTGAGCTACACCATTGATTTCTACTTTGGGAAGGTGCATCGCGAGCGGAACCTTCTGCGGTTCGCTACCTTCGTTTGCTTCTTCCCGCAGTTGATGGCGGGCCCGATCGAGCGCGCGCGGCACCTGCTGCCGCAGTTCAATCAATTCCCGCCGGTGCGCCTGCAGAACTTCACCGACGGCGCGTCGCTGTTCCTCGTCGGCCTGTTCAAGAAGCTGGCGCTGGCCAACTATCTGGCCTTCTATGTGGAGCGGGTTTACGACAACCCAGGAGCGTTCGGCGCGCCGGCGTTGTTCCTCAGCACGGTGGCCTTCGGCTGGCAGATCTTCTTCGACTTCAGCGGCTACACGGACATGGCGCGCGGCGTGGCCAAGGTGATGGGGTTCAATCTGATCCTGAACTTCAACAATCCCTATCTCGCGACCGGCCTGGGCGAATTCTGGACCCGCTGGCACATCAGCCTGTCGAGCTGGTTCCGGGACTACTTGTACATCCCGCTGGGCGGCAACCGGAATGGCACGCTCGCCACCTACCGCAACCTCTTCATTACTTTCTTCATCTCGGGCATCTGGCATGGGGCCAACTGGACCTTCATGATCTGGGGTGCTCTGCACGGACTGGGAGTGTTGATCACGCGCGAACTGGAGCGGTCGCAAATCTATCGCGAGCGAGTGCCGAAGCTGTTCAAGCAATTCGGGGTATTCCTGTTCGTTTCCTTCACCTGGATCTTTTTCCGGGCGGACTCGCTCAGCGATGCGTGGCTGATTATAAGGCGCATCTGCGGCTCGGCCTGGCATGACCCGCAGATTCCGGCGCTGATGCTCCTGTTGATGGCCCTGATCTGGCTCTACCAGTTCTTATACGAATCGAAGTTCCGGGAGGTATTGGCCCACGGCCTGGTGCGAGTGTGCCTTGCGGTAGTGATGGTGGTTTATCTCTGCGTCTGCTCCTCGGGCGGCGGTGCCTTCATCTACTTCCAGTTCTGATATGGAAACTGTGCCGACACCCGCCAAACCGATTGTGACCGCGCCCAGCGCTGCGGGGAAGGACGTTCCCTTCGGCGTCAATGAGGTGCGGCTCAACGCGCGGCAATGGGTCCTTACGTTTGTGCTTTGGGGCCTGGTGCTGCTCCTAACGCCCTGGGTTTGGGGGCGGCTCGAACGGTTTGATATCGGGCGCGACTACCGCATTCCGTATCAGCTCAGCAAGGACTATTGGCTCTATGGCCAGAGGCTGCGGCAGGTGACCGGGCCCGACCAGGTGCTCGTGCTCGGCGATTCCGTCGTATGGGGAGAATACGTGGCCCCCGATGGCACCTTGTCGCATTTCCTGAACCAGGAAGCACGGGCAACCAACCGCTATGTGAATCTCGGGCTGAACGGGTTATTCCCGCTCGCGCAGGAAGGCCTGGTGGACTATTACAGCCAGCCGCTCCGCCGCAAGAAGGTGATCGTGCAGTGCAATGTGCTCTGGATGACCAGTCCCAAAGCCGACCTGAGCCTGGATAAGGAAGAGCCCTTCAACCATTCCCGCCTCGTGCCGCAGTTCTGGCCGCGGATCCCCTGCTATCGGGCGGACGCCAACGAGCGCTTGAGCGCGGTCATCCAGCGGGAGGTTGGTTTCTTGCAATGGGTCGGGCACTTGCAGAACGCCTACTTCGACCAGAAGAGCATCCTGAGTTGGACCCTCCAGGATGATGGCGGCAGTCCCCCGCGTTACCCAAACGCTTACAAAGATCCGCTGGCGCAAATCTCGCTCACGGTGCCATCCGCGCCGCAAGACGATCCCCAGCGCGGGCCAAACAGCCCGCGGCACAAACCCTGGTCGCTCGATGGCCAGGGCACGACCCGCTTCGAGTGGGTGGACCTGGACGCGTCCCTGCAATGGCGCGCCTTCCAACGCGTGATCAGCCGACTGCGAGAACAGGGAAACGATGTGTTGGTGGTGCTGGGTCCGTTCAATGAACACCTCATGGCGGAGGATAACCGGCCCGCCTATCGCAAGATCCGGGACGGCATCGCGGCCTGGCTGGGGCAAAACCAGATTCCTGCGGTTGTGCCGGACATCTTGCCGAGCGA
>CAIWJG010000932.1 GCA_903912925.1 uncultured Verrucomicrobia subdivision 3 bacterium
AGCCGGGGGGGCAGAACGCCGAAAGGCAATGGAGACGGGGACTGGTATGATCTGACTAATGTAGCTGGCATCTGGAGCCGGGGGGGCAGAACGCCGAAAGGCAATGGAGACATCGTACGCACAATCGCCGTAGCATTATGCTCCGCCGGAAGCCAGGGGGCAGAACGCCGAAAGGCAATGGAGACTTGGCCCAGTCCTTTGCGGTCAAGGCCATGTCCTTCAAGAAGCCAGGGGGCAGAACGCCGAAAGGCAATGGAGGCTCGGCTTGGACGGTCCAACTGGCGGAGTCGCCTCTCCGCTGCCGCGTCAGGCGCAGGCCGGCCAAAGGCTCATGAATTGTTGGTGGCAACTAGAAGGTCAGGAGGGGGGGGACGGTGCGAGGATGGTGTTTGCTTGGACCACAAGCGGCTCAGCCGCAGGCTCTTAAGCGCACTACATGGGAGCCTTGCGGGAATGAAGAATGCAGAATGAAGAAGGGCGGGGCAAGGCCGCCCAAAGCCAGATTGCTAACGTCGTAAGCTGCTTAATATGAGTGCCTTGAGCGATCCACGTCAGGCCGCCCCCAGACCAGTACCAGACCGCCCCCGGACCGCGACAGGAGAAGGCAGAAGGAAGAATGAAGAATGAAGAACCAGTGGTAAAGCGGCAGGCCCATGTTTCGCGCCAATCCGTGGCCTCTGTGTCTGGCGGCTGCCCGCATATGGGCTACGGGCTACCGGCTATCCCTGGCCCCCGCCTTGGCAGGCCGATTTCGCGGAAACCGCCGCCAGCCGCGGGCGCGGCTGGCGCAAACCCGAAGACCCCAAACGGGGTCAAAGCGAATAGCCAGAGGTCAGTTCGCAACACCGTTCGCCTCAACCGCAAGACCCCCTGCGATCAACTCTCAACTACTAGGCGAGCGCCACCCCTGGTACACGCCCGCCAAGAACAACTTCCCCCTCCTTCGCGCTCAGCGCGGAGGAGGAAGAACACAAGGGGGAGGTGGCTCCACGCCCCACCCCGCGCCACCGTGCGGTAGCCCCCGCCCGCCGAAAGCGCCATCCCAGTACAAAAGCATCGGGGCAACCCTTTCGGATCACCTCATCGCAATCGATGCGAGAAGTTCAAACTGCCGGGGACAGCGCCCGCTTCACAGCAGCCGAACACTCACCACGTTCCGAACGCGTTGAAAGTCCTTATCCTGCGTAGCGATCGCCAGCTTGTTTTCCCGCGCCACCGCGAATTGGTAGGCGTCATCGAAGTCGAGGTTGTGCCGGGTGTTCGCCCCGGCAAGCTGGCGATAACCGCTGTCGCTCAAAGAAAGAATGGTAAACTGCGGCAAAGTGTCCCCCGCAAACCGGTCAAACACCTCCGGCCGCTTCTGGCGGAACAGCAGCACGCCAATGGAATGGAGCGTGAAGTCGGAAATCCACGCCGCGCCTTTCTCGCCCTGTAAAAACGCCTCGCACTTCTTCCGTCCAGCCTGCCCCAGCAGAATTTCCAGGAAGATGTTGGTGTCCACCAGATAGTTCATCGCAACTCGTTGAGATGGTGCTGCAACTCAACGGCGGTAAACTGGCTTTTCAAATCCGCCAACCCGCCCGCCCAATCGAATTTGAAGCGGCGCTTCGTGGCGCGCACCGGCTTTGTCGGCGTCCTCTGCGACAAAAACTCGATGAACGTCTCCACCTGCTTTTGTGCCCCCACAGGCAAAGTCTCATATTTGGCGATCAACGTGTCTCTGCTCATATCAAATCATGCTGCCCGCAATCGGCAAGCCTTGCAATCCGGCATTTCGCCGGTTTACCGGATTCAATTCTCCGCCCCCTCCCCGCCCTTGCTTCCCGCCCCGAATCCGGCCACCCACCAAAGCCACTTTACATGCCAATCTTTTGCGGGCACAAGCTTGAGGATGTTTGCTCAAAGTTTGTGACGCACATTTACGCCACGATTTTAGAGGGTGAAAGCCAACTGTTTTAGCAGCCACTTTTCTTGTCTGCTGCCAAGACCGCGGGATAGACGACCCCGAGCAACCCCTCACCCCAGCCCTCTCCCCTTCGGAATGGGAGAGGGTGCAGCCTCGGCAGCTTTGGGTGAGGTGTATGCTGCGGACTCCTCAGTATGGCGGTCCTTGGCAGTCCCCGGCAGTCCCTATACTCCAACGGGTGCCCGTTTGATCTTAAGCCCGTGGTTATTGGGTGAAACCTCACTTTTCCCTTATAAAAGATGGTCGGGGCGGTGAGATTCGAACTCACGACCTTCTGAACCCCATTCAGACGCGCTACCAGGCTACGCTACGCCCCGAACCATTCTGCCAGTGGTATGCCACCGGCAGGCGAAGATGTTACTCGGTGAGTGCTTGAGTTCAACAACTTTCGTCTTGAAATCCGCACTTTGGATTTCAAGCGCTCCCATGGGTGCTGCTCCAGCTCATTATGGACGAGATGGGGACGCCGGGTGAGGGCACCCAATGCCACTAAGATTTGGGGCTCGGTCTGCAGCGTGCTGGAGGTATTTGGGTCG
>CAIWJG010000933.1 GCA_903912925.1 uncultured Verrucomicrobia subdivision 3 bacterium
GCGTTCCTCTGCACTGCTATCTGTGAGGATTTGCGCAGCCCGCGCAAATCCTCTTGGCCCCATGTAACCTTTGCAACTCATTTAACCCATTTAACTTTTTGGTTGCGGCTTGGCCGCGCTGCGCCTCGGCGTTAAAGGGTGAGCTGGCGGAATCGGCCTTCGGCTCTCGGATTTCCTTCGGGTTTCGGATTTCGGGTTTCGGATTTGGGCTGCCATCGCCATCGCATAATGAGCAGGCCAAGTGCTATCGCACGTGGCAGGGCCGAATAACTCTTTGGGGCAGACGGAAGCTAAGGCCCGCTATTCTCTGGTACAGTCTCTTGCTCGTATCTGGTTGCAGCAGAACAGGATCCATAGAAGTTACTTGGAAGAATTGCTGACCCTCCCCTGTTTCACGCGCAGTTCTTCACCCCGGCAGCCTCACGGCACCAGCCGAGTACGATAAAGCTCCCGCAGCGGAGCGTTGGTCAAATCCCGTGTCCGCAGAAGGTAGATGGTCCCGGAGGGGTCGAAAAGCTCCAAGGCCGCGTTCGTGTTCCATCCAGCCGTCCCCAGGTTTGTGCAAGACTGGAAGTCGAAGCACTGGTCGGGCTGTCCGCCAAATAGGAATAACTCGTAGGCGCTGACGCTGGCATTGATGGTTCCGGGCGAGTTGGTCGCCACACTGTAGTCATACGCGAGAAAATCAACGGGCGCTGTCCGGGGCACAATCTGGTTGCGCAGGATAATGCCTTCGATGCCGGTCAGGACGAGCTGCCCATCGTAGGTCGTGGCGCCATAAAGCGACTTGATCGAGGGCACGCTCAGGCTCGCCCAGTTCACCAGATTGCTGCTCGACAACAGCAAGCCCTGAGTGCCCACGACGAACCACGTGCCATCCACAAAAGTTACATCATTCAGCCAGCGAGTGGTTCCGCTGGCGCGCGCGGCCCAGTTCGTTCCGTCGCCGCTGGTATGGATGGCCCCATTTTGGCCCACGACCACAAACTGGCCGCCGACGTGGCGGACCCGATAGAGCCAGTTGGTCGTTCCGAGGGGCACAGTGCCCCAGGAGACGGCGGTGGGTCCGGAGCGCAGCAGAGTGCCGTTCTTTCCGGCGGCCATCCAATTGCCGGGGCCAGGGGCCACGCCGGAGAGGAAATTGGTCGTGGGCGTGGCGCGAGCCGTCCAATTCGAGCCGTCCGGGCTGGTGAAGATGCTGCCCCTGTCGCCGGAGAGGACAAAGAGGTTGCTGACGGCCGCGACCCCTTGCAGCGTGTTGGTGGTAAAGGAGGGCAGATTGGTCCAGATCAGTCCCAGGACATCGAAACTGGTATTGGTGATGACGATATTCGTGCCCACGTAGTTCGTGACGATAAGGCTGGTCAGGCCGGCCCGGCTGATCAGCACATTGCCGGCGTTCCCCGCCGCCAGCAGGAGATTAGTGGTGCCTCCCACGCCCAGCAGAACAACGTTCGTAATCGGCAAAGGCACTACTTCTCTGGCCCATAGAAGTCCGTCGAGACTCGTTAGTATGGTTGCCAGGTCGCCCGCGGCGACGTAGATGCCTCTTTGGATCGTAACGTCCCAAAGCCAGGCGTGGGAAGAATCGGAAGCGGTCTGCCAGTTATAAAGGCTGGCATCGTTGGTGCGGCTGCCCTCAATCAGCAGGCCCGTGCGCCCCGCAACGAGCCAGGAATTGGAGACGCCATAGGCCGACAGATAGGTCCAGGCCGGCGGCGCGTTGGTGGGCAGGCCAGTAATGTGATTGGTCCACGTGGTCTGCCCCAACGCCCGGAAACCCACTTCCTGGTCACCCACGACCAGGAGCCCGGTATCGTTGAGCGCCACGTCAAAGAGGTTGTTCGTTGAACCCGTATTCAGCGCGGTCCAGGGCGCAGCGCCGGTGCTGCTGGCGAGCACCACCCCGCCGTTGCCGACGATATAGAATTTTCCCGCCCCGCCGGTCCCGAGATAGCGAACCCGGTTCAAATGGGCTGCCCCGGTTGTGGTCTTGGTCCACGAGGTGCCAGTGGTGCTGCGCAGAATGGTGCCATTTTCGCCGACCGCTACGAAGGTTCCGTCGCCAAAGGCCACCCCGCGCAGCCATTCGGAGGTGCCCGAGGTGCTCGGAGCCCAGCTCGTGCCGTCGGTGCTGGTGTAGCTGGCCCCGTTGTCGCCTACAGCCACCGCCCGCTGCGTGGAGGCCACCACCCCCTCAAACCAATTGGCGGTGGCAGGCACAACCTGTGCCGCCCGAAACACGTTCCCGTCGTCCGACCAGAGAATGCAGCCATTCTCGCCAACGACCAGAAACCGGTCGCCCATCAGCGCAACCCCGCGCAGGTAATTGGTCACGCCGGTCAACGCCGGGGCCCAGCGGTCATCCAAGCCCTGAACATAAACCGTGCCGGCGTCGCCAACCTGCACGGCAACGTCACCGGCCACGAGCATATCCATGACGTTATTGCCATGCGGCAGGGGGTTTGACCAGCGCCAGCGGTCGGGCCTGACTTCAACGGCGGTGGCGATCACGCTCAGGCACATCGCGCTCAAAATGGAGTAAACTCTGATGTCTGACATAAACTTCTGAGCAGCTCCGGGCCGGTTAGCTGTCTGCCAAGCACCCTCGATCCAATTCAGGACTGATTTGCCTGGCGGATGTTCAATCGCGCCCTAAACCGGGCTAGTCTCCCCTGCGCTCACGCGGTTGGGTTTGTTCGCGGGCCTGTTCCATGAGTTGCTGATGACTGGGCAGTTCTTCGCGCAGCGCCTGGAGGCGCTCGCGTAACTGCTCGCGATCCCGGGCCTGCTCCTGGATCACCGCGCGCAATTGCTCCCGCAGGCGTTCGCGCTCTTCGCTCGTGCTGGCCGACAGCTCCTTCTTCTTCGCTTGGAGTTGTTGCTGGTACTGCTCGCGCGCCTTTTTCATGTCCTGAACCGCTTGCTGCATGGTTCCAGGCAAAGACTCGTGCTTCTGGTCGAGGACCGGACTGCTGGTCTGCAATCGATCCTGGCTCTGCTGCTGGACCTTGTCGCCCTGGGGGACGCCGCCGCTGGGGCCATTGGTGCCTTCGGCGACGGCCGTGAAACAGGCCACGACCAGCCCCATCGCTAACGCTGCTGCTAAATTCTTTTTCATAGCTTCTCTCGGTTCTTTGCGCGACAACTCTTATGCTTGGTTTCTCTTATGCAAGGCGCGTGCCAGAGCTCGCTTTCATCAAAACCAGTGTATTTCACACATTATCGCGTCCCTCGAGCCCCGCTTGCCGTGGTCGTTGGGTGCCTCCGCCCAGCAGCCACACCCTCCCCCCGGGCGGCAGCACCCAGTTGAAGCAGCCGCCAATATGCGCACTTGTAACAGCCGTAGCGCCAGCCGCGCGGCGCGGCGCGGAGACCCGCTAGCTGATTGGCCCGGCTGGCTGGAAGCCGATGGCTTGCTCAGCCCCGGGCTCAGAGAGAGTTACCGCCGGACGCTGGCGGGCTTCGAGTAGTTCTGCCGGAAGCGAGCGGAGGGCCGGGGCGAAGGAGGGCCGAAATCCGAAAACCGAAATCCGAAATCCGAATCCGCCAGCTCACGTTTCACGTTTCACGTCTGCCGTTTCGCTTTCGGATTTCGGCTCTCGGATTTCGGATTTCCTTCGGTTTTCGGTTTTCGGGTTTCGGCTCTCCGCCCCGGCCTTCCTGCTACTTCACTGGGCGGCTTGTTCGCTGGGCATCTTGACCCGGCAGTACCCTTTCATGCGAAAATGGAACTCTTCATGAGCAAGCTCCGCCAGCTCGATCTCCCTCCGGTCCTGAACCTCCTGCGCCTCATCACCATCCCAGCATCCGTAAAGCTCCACGAAGGGCTCTTTCCCGCAGTGCTCCGCCAGGAAGGCGACCAAACCCGCGTGGTTGGGCTGTGTTTCCGCCGGGTCGTAGCCGGGCGCATGAATTGCTGCCTCGTTGGAACGGAAGCCACAGCCGCACCCGACGTCGGAACCCACATTTGTGACCCAGGGTAAGGTGAATTTGTTCCGCAGCGCCTTTCCCTTTTCGCCCTGTTCGAGCCGCCATCGGCTGGTGTTAATCTTGCCCGTCCCTTGCTGATATCCCTGGTCGGGGATCAGGGGCGGCTCAGATGAGGTTGCAAGGTAAAGGCAGAAACACATAGCGAGCTCTGGTTGGGCCGACTAAATGCGACCGCAACCGAGAATAAAAATAGCAACAAGCACATACAGAATACTCCGCGTCGCCGCTCCGCGCGAACAGACGATGCTCTGAATCAATGCTCCGATCAACAAAACACCAACAGACAGCACATAACCGTTGATGACCAAGAACCCCATCCCCCCGCCGACGCGTTGGGCTACAAATGAGCGGAAGATGAAGCACAGAGGATACCCCAGCAGCACCCACGCCTTAAAAGGCAACAGCGGCGCCCCAATCCACTCGTCTCGTGTCTTGGGCAAAATGCTCATATGCTTCATGGGTGAGCCAGATAGGGCAGCAACAAAAATCCAAACAGAAACACGCCTGCTGCGAAAGCGCAGGTCGAAAGATAGGCCCTCCGAGGAGCTAGGCTGCGCTGGATGGACGCACCGAGGACCAGAACCAAGAACGAGAGGATGTAGCCGTCGAGAATGAACGGCGTGATGGCACCCGTATCCATGCGGTATCCTAGCACCTCCCGCTGGATGACGACCATCAGGTAACCAGCGGGCACGAAAACTTTGAAAGGAACCAGCCACATGGCCAACCATGCGCTGCCCGATCTCGGTAGAATCTTCATGGCACGCTCAACCCAGTCCAACGCTCGGCCTGAGTGGTGCCGGGCCGACCGAGTCCGATTGGAGACTGAAGCGCCATCCCGGCATCCACTCCAGGCCGATGGTTAGATGATTTCATCAATCGATGGCGTTTAGCAAAGAAGGAACCGCACCCGCAAACCAAACGAACAACCCGATGGCCCACGTTCCAATTCGGAAGGCAAAAGCGCCCCGGCGGAATGGCAGGGGTACGACCTGGCAGAGAGCGGCCAGCACAAGAAGGGAGGCGCAGGCGGGCAAGCACCACAGAGCGGCCACCCATGCGGCTCCATCGCCGGGTCTGGCGATTGTGCCGTCGAACGGACCTGTAACTGTGGCCAGAGTCGCCCTCAGGACAAGCGGGAGGTCGTGACCTATCGCCCTCCAGTTCATCAGGCAGCAAAACAGCACAAGCGCCATAAACGCTGCCAACAATCCACCGGCGACAAAGCCGTGGACCCGTGTGAAGTTGTTAAGGCGTGGCATAGTCATCTAACGTTTTGGCTCAGGCAGGCCGGACCGAGGAGCTGCGACAAACAGCAAGGCGTAACCCGGCCTTGCCTGGAGCCAATGGTTCGGCTTTCTCGTCATCTGGCATCCTCATCTTTGTCGAGCCTGCGACGTGCCATCAACGGGCTGAAGGGTGACACAGGCGAGTGCGCATACTCCCGAGTGCCCGGCTCATCTGGGCCAACCAACTCGACCCGAACCAGCGAGACGTCGTCACGCATGTGATCAATAAAATAGCCTGCGGCCTCCTCTTGCGATGCGGCTGTCAACTCGTCGTAGTACATTTTGCCCCCATGCCTCCAGTGCATCCCGAAGATGTAGGTCTGCCACATACGTCAACTATGCCGAACAGTATTAGTTCACCATATCCGACACATCAAACACTAACTCCAGTCGCTCTTTCACGGGGCCAGCCTACAGCTATAGGGCTGGCCCCGGCAACGACTATTTAAAGCCTTTTGCCTTGCCAGCCGCAAAGAGAAAGACTAACGGGATTGCGCTTGGGTGTAATGCTGAATATGGCCCACAATGACCCTCCCATTGACGCCGACCCGCTAGCTGATTGGCCCGGCTGGCTGGAAGCCGATGCCTTGCTCAGCCCCGGGCTCAGAGAGAGTTACCGCCGGACGCTGGCGGGCTTCGAGTAGTCCTGCCGGAAGCGAGCGGAGGGCCGGGGCGAAGGCGGGCCGAAATCCGAAAACCGAAATCCGAATCCGCCAGCTCACGTTTCACGTTTCACGTTTCACGTCTGCCGTTTCGCTTTCGGATTTCGGCTCTCGGATTTCGGATTTCCTTCGGTTTTCGGGTTTCGTCTCTCCGCGCCGCGCGGCTGCCGCCACGGCTGCTTCAAATGCGCGATCCTCTTCATCCCGTCGTACGTGAAACGTGAAACGTGAAACGTGAAGGAAAGGCGAATGACCGGGCACGCTCCCGAGTTGCCAAATGGCAATACGCGCCAGCAGTTCTCATTTTGGCTGGTCTGGGAGGTTCGGTGTCCACCCTTTAGGGTGTTCCAGGCCGCGTATGATCATCCGCCATCCGTCCCATTTGTCC
>CAIWJG010000934.1 GCA_903912925.1 uncultured Verrucomicrobia subdivision 3 bacterium
ACTGTTCACTGCCCGTACCCCGTTCATTGACCCGGATCTGGCGCAAGTCCAATTCCTGGACCACCTCCAGGATGAAGTGAGCCATATGATCGGCGGGCACCCAATCCCGCAGATTGGGCGGCAACATCAAGGGGGTATCGTAATCAAGCGTGACGAAACGTGCGGCCATAATTGATTGACAATGGCCCTCGCCATTCGTTCAATCCTGCTGAAAAATACTTTCGCCTAAGTCCGACAGGCTGCTAGGGTCTTAAATCAATTCCTGGAAATGCCTTTAACCAACCGGGCTTCGTTGGTCTTCAGGTAATTCTCCATGGTCTCAATGCTGCTGGTCTGGGTTCGTCGCGATTGGCCCAGTTGCCGCATCATCCGGTAATCGATCAGCCGTTTGCCCAACTCCACGATCTGAATGTAAGCATTCTCGGTCTTCCACACCTGTCCATTGGCTAGAGCTGGCAAGGCCTTTTTACTATTCGCTTTTATTTTCACTTCGATTAGACGCTCAAACGCCTGATTTCGTTCATTTTCTGCTTCAAGTGGATTTACCACACGCCGCGGGCCCAATTCCTGTAAGTCTTCGAGCTGCTGCTGCCCGGTTGCGGCGGCTATGTCCCCTTCGCGCTGGAGCTGTGGACGCTGAGGAATCTCCTCTTGCCGGGTTCCTCTCTGGAATCGCGGTTCCCTTAGCGCCGCGGCTCTGCTAAGCTCGGTTCATGGCGTTTGATTCATTCCGAGATTTTCTAGCCCGGCTGGAGAGAGCGGGCGAGTTGCGACGCGTCGCTCAACCGCTCGCCACAGAGCTGGAGATCACAGAGATGGCCGACCGCGAGATGAAGAAGCCCGGCGGCGGTCAGGCACTGCTGGTGGAGAAGCCCACCGTAAATGGGCAGGTCTCGCCGTTTCCGCTTGCCATCAACACGCTTGGTTCTTACCGGCGCATGGCGATTAGCCTCGGCGTGAACTCCATTGACGAGGCGGCGGCTGAGCTGGGCTCCCTGGTCAAAGCGAAGCCGCCGACCAGCCTCAGCGAAGTCGTCAAGCTGCTGGGCACCGCCCTCGACCTCCGCCATGCAAAACCCAAGCACGTGAAAAATGGCCCGTGCAAAGACGTAGTCCACAAATATGACGCCCCGGCCACACGGGCCGAGCCTTGGCCCAAAGCGCCGGACATCCTCAACGCGGGTCAGGCGTCCCCCGTTGCCCAGCTTTCGACCAAACCAGAGGCCAGACCGAACGCCCGGCCTACTCTGCTGGACCTGCCCATTCAACAGTGCTGGCCGCTAGATGGCGGAAGGTTCATTACGCTGCCGTGCGTGGTGACTAAGGATCCTGATACCGGTGAGCGCAATGTCGGCATGTACCGGATGCAGGTCTATGACGACCGCTCCGCCGGGATGCATTGGCAGTTGCAGAAGGTGGGCGCGCGGCATGGGCGGCGCTACTACGAGACCGGGACGCGCATGCCGGTAGCCGTCTTCCTGGGGGGCGACCCCGTGTTCACCTTTTGCGCTACGGCGCCGTTGCCCGATGGCATGGATGAGTTCCTGCTGGCGGGTTACCTGCGCAAGAAATCCGTCGAGTTGGTCCGGTGCGAGACCAGCGACCTGGAAGTGCCCGCCAACGCGGACATTGTCATCGAGGGCTATGTTGATCCTAAGGAGCCGCTGCGGGAGGAAGGGCCGTTTGGTGACCACACTGGCTACTATTCACTCCCCGACCTCTACCCGGTCTTTCACGTCACCGCCATCACGCATCGCAAAGACGCCATCTATCCGGCGACCATTGTGGGAGTGCCGCCAATGGAGGACTTCTACATCGGCAGCGCCTCGGTGAAGCTGTTCCTGCCGGTGATCAAGATGACGTTCCCCGAATTGGTGGACATAGCACTGCCGGCCGAGGGCGTGTTCCACAACCTGGTGTTCGTGAGCATCAAGAAGACCTACCCGATGCAGGCATACAAGATCATGCACGGCCTCTGGGGCATGGGGCAGATGATGTTCACCAAGTATATCGTCGTCGTGGACGACGACGTGGACGTCCATAACACCAGCGAAGTGCTTTTCCGCCTCTGCGCGAATACCGAACCGCAGCGCGACGCGATCTTCACCAAAGGCCCCGCTGACGTGCTCGACCACGCCACGACCGAACTGGCCGTCAGCACGAAGATGGGGATTGACGCCACGCGCAAACTTCCCGGCGAAGGCCACAAACGTGGCTGGCCACCGCTTATCCGGATGGATGACGGCATACGCCGGAAGATCGCCGAACTGCTGAGGCACTGAAGGGCGTCCTGATTGTTGGCGCGGATTCACCCCGCCCCTGCCTGCTCGATCATGGCGGCAATCGTCTGCAGGGCGTTGCCCTCGAAGCGGTTATTCACATAAATGAAGCCCTTGGTAGCGCCACCTTGCTTGCGGGCTTCCTGTATCAGGCGCGCGCCGGCGGCGCGGCCTTCGGGGTAGGGCTCCTTGATCTGGTCGTAAGGGCCGAACAGCTTCACCGCTTCCTCGTATTTGCGGCCCGGCCTCAGGAGCAAGCGCGCGCCGAAGAACTCAGGAGTCGTGCGGCTGCCGGGCAGGGCAAGTTGCTCATCCAGCGGCGGCATGCCTTGCCAACTATTGAACACGTGAGCAACGCCATGCCGAGCCAGCGCCGCAAAGTAGTCCGGGCGCAGAAATGTTCGGTTCCGAATTTCCACCGCATAGCGCCAGCCTCGGGGAAGCTTGCCCAGGAAGTGGTCCAGGGCCGCGACGAACTCCCGCCCGTGCTCGAAGTCCTGCGCAGAGAAGTGCGAGAACTCAAATATGAGCAGGCTGATGTTCGGCTGGAACTCACGGCAAGGCCCGAGGAACGCCGACTCGAACAGGTCCGCGTTCAGGAAATTGGCATTGTCCGCTCCGGCGTGGTGGCCGAAGCGTGGCAGGTTGGCAAAGCGTTTGATGGTGATGCGGTCGGTCACCTTCAGGGCGAACAGGAAGTCCGCTGGCACCTGTGACACAAGTTGGTCCAGGAAGCGGTGGTCGGGGAACTTGTAGTAGGCCGCATCCACGCACACGGTCTTGAACACCTCCGCATACTCGGCCAGGCAGAGCCTCTCGAAGCGGGCCTCGGAGAACTTCCCGTGCCACACGTAACGGTCTTCGTCATAAAGCTGGCCCCGCCAGCCGGGATACTTCCAAGAGGACGTGCCAATGAAGACGCCCTGTCCGGCCAGTGCCGCCGCCACTGTCTTTATCTGTTGCCGATCAAAAGGCATGCCGCTTGCCCGGCTCAGGCGCGTCCACGAAACCCGTCCATCAATCGAAGGATACCTTCGCGGATTTCAAACAACTCCTTCCGCGCCTCAGCGATTATTGGCTCGGACAGCAGCTTCTTCAGGGCCACGGCTTCCAGCCCGCCCTGGGATTTGTGCAAGTGATCCAGTGCCCGCTTGAGATAGGCGACCGTAAACGCGTCGTCGGTATATCCCTGGCCCCGGGCGAGGCCGCCCAACGCCCCGCCCAGTTTGACGCCCGTGGTCTGGAACTCGAAGATGAACTGCTCCAAATCCTTGTCCCCCGTTTTGTCGAGACCCAGCTCATCCGCCAGTTTCCAATACTTGACCGCACTCTCAGAGCAGCGGTGTTGTAGCGGGTGGTGCAGGTATCCCTCTTCGGTGCGGATCCAGTCAATACCTTCGCGGTGCGGGTCTGGCTCGGGTTCTGGCTCGTTCAGCGCTTCCTTGCAGGCAGCGTTCAGCTCGTCGATATGCTGGCGTTCTTGCTCGGCTTCTTCCTCGGTCAGCTCACGCAGCCAGCCCATCTCCTTGTCGATCTTCTCCTCGGCCTCGTCGGAATCTCCGTATTTATCCAGCAACTCCATGTACTTGTCCGTGCGGGCATCGCTCTCTTTCATGAACTTCTCGTAGTCATGCTCGTCCCATTGCTCCTCCGGGTCCTTCTGACCGCGCTGCTGCTGCTCGATGGCCTCGGTGAGCTTCCCCATGAAATTCGCCATGCCCGCCGCCGCCTGTTCGGCGCGCTCGGCGTCCTCCTCCGGCGTGAGTCGCCATTCGGGTGCGGAGATCGTGAGCATATAATCCGCGCTCTCGACCACCACCCGCCCATTTGCCTCGCTGAACCACTCGAGATAGAGGCAGTTGGCCATGTGCTCCGGCGGCTTCTCTTTCCGACGGTACATGGCGAGGGCGTCCTCCAGCGGGATATCAAAGACCCGCACTTTGCGTGACGCTGTGAGGTCGCCGATGCTGCCGCACTGGAGGGGATCGAGCCTATCAAGGTCGCCATGCGGGGTGCGCTTCAGCGGGTTAGTGAACGTGAGCAGGCAGCCGGCGAGATCCGGCCAGGCGTTGCCCTTGAGTTCGAGCACTACCGGCTCGGCTCGGCCCTCGACCCAGATCCGGCCACGCACAATCCCTTTCACGCGGTTGTCAATCTCGCCGCGTACCACGCTGTCGTGAATGCGAAAAGCCATGCGTCAACAATGCCAGACTTTGCTTAAAGGACAAGGCTCTCCGAAAGCGCTGGCCTTTATGTCAGCGGCAATCTGACCGTGAACGTGCTGCCGACGCCGGCTTGGCTGGTCACGTCGATCGTGCCGCCGTGGGCATCCACGATGGCTTTGCAGATGGCCAGACCGAGGCCGTTGCGGCCCTGGATGCGGGAGCGAGATTTGTCCACCCGATAGAACCGCTCGAATAGATGCGGGATGTCTTCCGCCGGGATGCCCTGGCCGGTGTCAGCCAGGATGAGGAGGACCCCGCCGTGCTCGGCTCGGACCGACAGGCGCACCTCGCCTTGGTCGCGGTTGAAATGGATTGCGTTGGTCAGCAGGTTTGTCACGACCTGGCCAATGCGCTCAGCATCCCCGAGGCATTCCATGGGCGGGACGTCGCAGTGGATTTGAATGCCGCGCTCAGCGGCCAGCGGGCGGAGCAACTCCACGCAATCGCGCACGACGACGGCCAGGTCGAACCGCTCCCGCTTTATGGGCTTTTGACCGGCGTCCAGGCGCGCGAGTTCAAGCAGGGATTCGGTGAGCGCCTTCATGCGGCGGGCGGCGCGCTGGCAGGCCTCCAGAGCTTCCCGGTATTCCACGCTACTGCGCTCGCGCGAGAGAGCAGTCTGAGTCTGAGTCAGGATCACCGAGACCGGCGTGCGCAGCTCGTGTGAGGCATCGGAGGTAAACCTCGCCTGCTGGTCAAAGGAGGCTTCCAGGCGAGCGAAGGTGGAGTTCAGGACGCCCGCTAATCGGCCCAGTTCACTTTCGGTGTCGGCAGCGCTGATGCGCTGGGATAAGTCGCCGTCGGCGATTCTCACGGCGGTGGCGCTGATCGCGTCGATAGGCCGTATGGCGCGCGTGGCTACCCACCAGCCTCCGACCAAGCCGAGCAGCAGCACGGTGGCCCCCGCGGCGGTAAGCCACAGTGCCAGACGCCGCATGGCGGCCAGATCAGGCACCAGTGAACGGCCAACGAGAAGGCACTGCCCGTGCGGCAGAAAGCGATACGCCTCCCGCATTTGGCCTCGGGTGCGCGCCTCGGGGGGCAGGCCGGGCCCGGGCATGCCGGGGGAGCCTTTTCCAAAGGCGTCGCGGCCCTGGAGCCCTTGCGGTTCAGGTGAGCCCACGCGCGTGGGAGCAGGGACATTGTCCGGCGCACCGGGCGAGCGCGCCACCACGGCGCCATCTCCCTGCCACAGGATATAATAAAATGTATTGGTCTGGCTGGCATCCAGCACACCTCCCTGCTGGACCAGCTCGCGCATGTTCTGGAGGAAGTCAGGAGAATCAAAGCGGCGGTCCTCGCGAGGTTCGCCGGGCTGCGAGCCGGGCTGCCGGCCGAATTGCGGGGCGGACGACTGGCCAGGAGGTTCGTCTGGAAAGCGCCCCTGGGGCGGCCGCGGCGGCCGGGGGCGCACTAGGGCCATTAGGTGCTGCTCCAGGTCCTGATCGATGCGGCGCAACTGGTTATCGTGGGCGACCTGGTAAGCCGCAACGCCGAAACCCGCAAGCACCGCGACCAGGATTAACCCGTGCCAGGCTTGGAGCCGCCAGCGGATGGAATTGAAGATCATTCGATGCAGTAGCCGTGACCGCGCCGGGTGATGATGAAGTCATGCCCGAGCTTCTTGCGGAGGTTCGAGACATGCACGTCGAGCAGGTTCGACAGCGTGTCATCGTTCTCATCGAACAAGTGATCGTAGAGCATGGTGCGCGTGACGAGCTCGCCCCGGTGCAAGGCGAGGAACTCCAACAGGGAGTACTCGCGGGCGGTGATGAGCACCTCCTGGCCTTGGCGGGACACCTTGCGCGCGGCGGTATCAATCGTCACGTCGCCAATCTCAAGCTGGGGCTGGGCCTGGCTGGCGGAGCGCCGGATGAGCGCTCGCAGCCGGGCCAGCAGTTCGGACAGCTCGAAGGGCTTGACCAGGTAATCGTCGGCACCGCTGTCCAAGCCGCGCACGCGGTCGCGCACGGCATCGCGCGCCGTGAGCATTAGCACGGGAGTCTTCTTGGTCTTGCGCAACCGGCGCAACACTTCCCAGCCGTCAATGCCCGGCAGCATGATGTCCAGGACCACGGCGTCATAGTCATAGCTCTCGGCCTTGTCGAGGCCATCCTCGCCGTCGGGGGCGCCGTCCACGGCGTAGCCGTCCTCGCGCAGGGCCTTCAGCAGGCTGCCCAGGAGGTCGGGTTCATCTTCCACTGCCAGCACTCTCATAATCGCTGTCCGATCTCTTTATGTGTTCTGTTTGTTGCGTAATCAACGCTATTCACCCTGCCAGAGGCTACCTTAAGGGAAGATTAAGAAGGGCGAGGCTAATCAGCCTGCGGCCGACGGTTGGCCAGGACCGACTGCTCGGCGGCGATGATGTTTTCGCACATGGCGTCGGCATTGGTTGCCTGGCGCAGATCAACCAGCAGATCGGTCTTCTGCGCCATCAGGCACAGCCGGGCCAGAGTATGCAGGTGCATGCGGTCGTCCGGGCAGCCGATGAGAAAGAACAGGTTGGTAGGCTGACCATCGGGCGAGCCGAAGGGGATTTGCTGGATCGTGCGGCCCAGCGCGAGGAATGCTGATTCGAACAGATACGATTCCGGGTTGCGCGAGTGCAGCAAGGCCAAGCCGCCGGGCACGCCCGTCGAGCAGAGCGCTTCCCGGGCTTCCAGACCTTCCAGCAGGGAGGGTAGGTCGGAGACGCGCCCCGTTGTTCCGGCCAGCGCCGCCATCTGGCGCAGGACAGAGGCCTTGGTCTTCGCGGTCATCGCCGGCTCGATGAACTCAGGCCGGATCATCTCCGGCATGATGGCTTCGTTCGCGACGAGTTGCTGCGTCTCCCGGGAGGACTTCTGGTGATACTCCGCCAGCCGTCGGCCTTCGAGGCCGAGGATGCGCTGGGAGGCCCAGGCATCAATATCTACCTTGCGAAAGACCAGCCGTGGTCCGTGCCGCTCGCAGGGGATGTCCTGATCCTTAACCAGCCGCTCGACATCCGCGCTGCTCAGATGCAGGTAGCGCGCGACTTCCTCAAGGCTGAACGTGCGATAAGGCATACGCCGGGGGCAGCCGCTTCGCTGCCGCCCGGGCGCGCAGGCGCGGCCTCAATATCCCGATCAGCTCTTCGCGTTCTCCGCGGCCCGCATCGCGGCATGCCGATCAACCTGGTAGAGGCTGCTGGTGTTGTCGCCCACCAGTTCGAGCTTGGCCAGCATGTCGCCCACGTTCCGTTCCTCCTCCACCTGTTCGTCGAGGAACCACTTGAGGAAGGAAAGGGTGGGGTAGTCCTTCTCCGCCGTAGCCAGTTCGTAGATGGCGCAGATGGAGGCCGAGACTTTCTGTTCGTGGCCAAGGCTGGCTTTGAACGCCTCCAGGGGGGATTTGAAGTCGCACTTGGGTTCAGGAATGGCCTGCAAGGTCACCTTGCCGCCCCGTTCCACGATGTATTTGAAGAAACGGTTGGCGTGACCGAGTTCTTCACTGCTCTGGACTTGCATCCATTTGCCGAAACCGGTGAACGGCGTGCGGTCGAAGTAAGCCGCCATGCCGAGGTAGGCGTAGGCCGAGGAGAATTCGAGGTTGATCTGGTCGTTGAGGACCTTTTCCAGCTTATTTGAGAGTTTCATGATAGCAGGAGACTAAGGGCACTTGCTCGCCTTTGCAAGCGGGAGCAAATGCCTCCCAGCAATTCTCATTATGGGACGAATGGGACGAATGGGACGAATGGCGGATGATCCCATGCGACCTCGGACACCCTAAAGGGTGGACCCCAACCCTCCCAGACCAGCCAAAATGAGAACTGCTGACTGCCTCCCCAATCTCCGAGGACACCCCCTTGGTGGTCCGGCGTTTGTCTGAAAGCATGATTTGCGCGAGAGGGTGCGAGGGTGCAGATTCAGAGCACACTTATGAAGAGAGTTATTTCAACACGCTGCCTGGGCCCCGTTTTGGGGATGGGCATTGGCCTATGTCTTTTACCCCTTGAGGCGCGGGCGGCAGACTGGCCGCAGTGGCGAGGGCCGCAGCGGAACGGGATTTCGGCGGAGACCGGTCTGCTGGCGGAATGGCCAAAGGAGGGGCCCAAGCTGGTTTGGCAGGTCAAGGATATCGACTCGGGCTACTCCACGCCCTCGGTGGTCGGCGACCGACTTTACCTGCTGAGCAACCAAGGGCTCGACAACGAGTTCGTGCAGATGCTGGACGCCAAGGGTGGCAAGAGGATTTGGTCCCAGCGTATCGGCAAGGTCGGGAACCCGGACCAGCAGCCGAATTACCCGGCGGCGAGGTCAACCCCTACGGTGGATGGCGAATGGGTGTACGCGTTCGGGTCGGACGGCGACCTGGCCTGCCTGGAGCGGGCGACCGGCAAAGTGCGCTGGCACGCGAATGTGCGAAAGGATTACGGCGGCCAGCCAGGGATCTGGGCTTACTCGGAGTCGCCGCTGGTTGACGGCGAGGCGGTAATCTGCACGCCGGGTGGCCCGGACGCCACGATGCTGGCGCTGAACAAGAATACGGGAGAACTGATTTGGAAGTGCGCCGTTGCGGGCGGCGAACAGGCGGCTTACACGTCGGCGCTGGTGATCGAGGTGGGCGGGGTCAGGCAGTACGTTCAGATGCTGCAGAAGGGCCTGGTGGGAATCGAGGCGAAGACGGGCAAGCTGCTGTGGCGCTACGATCGCACGGCCAAAGGCAGCCCAGCGGTGATCCCGACGCCGGTGGTGGATGGGGATTTCATTTATAGCGCCGCCGGGCGAAGCGGCGGAGGTGGAGTGCGTTTGAAGGTTAACGGTGGCACATTCGAGACTGAGCAATTGTATTTCTCGCCGAAGCTGCCAACGAGTGTGGGGGGCGCATTGAAGGTGGGCGAATACCTTTATGGCACGAGCGCTGGTGCGTTGCTCTGCCTGGAGTTCAAGACGGGCAACGTGAAATGGGACGACCGGAGCATCGGGGCGGCCGCACTCTGCTATGCCGATGGGCGGCTTTACCTGCACGGGGAAAACGGTGAGGTGGCGCTGTTGGAAGCGACGACGGAGGCTTACCGCGAGAAGGGCCGATTCAAGCCGGTGGACCAGCCGGACCGCGGGTCTTCGAAGGCGTGGGCCTACCCGATCATCGCCGATGGCCGGCTCTACATCCGCGATCTCGGGACGCTTTGGTGCTACGACGTCAAGGCGGGCAAATAGACCAATCTGGTTTAAGGCTCCTTGCCGGGCTACTGCGGTTGGCAGCCTGGCGGCTGGGACTGGCAGGGGAAGCGGAGCAGTTGTTAGGAGCCCTGTGGATCGCTCGGTTGGCACGGGCCGCTTGAGGTAATCGCCCACCCATTGGGAGTGGATCTATGACCTATCGCTTGCTGGCATGCAGCACGGTCAGGCCCACCACTTCGTCATTCTCGTAACGCACCAGGATATCGTCTTCGGTCATCTCGCTGTCGGTGGCGTGGCTGGGCTTTTTGAAGTTGATGTAAAGCACGTCGGCCTCGGCGTCGTAGGATGACCAGAGGTAGTGATGCGGCGTGCCTTTCACGGTGGCCAGCATCTTCACATATTCGTTGATCTCGGCTACGGCCATAATTGTGTAACCGTTCACAGGGTGAACCGTAATGTTCGCGAAGAATGGGTTTCCGTGTCTGAGGAAGGAATCAGGAAGAATCCAACAACAGAGAAGGAATGGGGCGCCCATTGAAGTGGGCACGGATGGCGGCGTGGATCCACTTA
>CAIWJG010000935.1 GCA_903912925.1 uncultured Verrucomicrobia subdivision 3 bacterium
CACCGAGGAAAAGGCAGCCGACCCCTTCATCCGCACCACCGTCACCGCCCACCGCGAAGACCGCGTTTACCTTGAAGGTGCCTATCGCGGCCAGGTCAACGGCGAGATTCAAAGCGCCTACACTGCCCGCGACCGCTACGAAGAACTGGCCGACCCGAAATACACCGACGCCGGCGGCATCTTCGACATCATGGCTGTCACGGTGATTGATACTCACCTGACCTTCGCCGTATGAGCCGGCCCCTTGACCAGATCCCAGAGCACGACCGCCCACGCGAGAAACTCCGCGCCCGAGGCGCCGCCGCCCTAAAAGACCACGAGCTGCTGGCCATCCTGGTCGGCAAAGGTACCACCAGGATAGACGTCATGACCCTCGCCGAGAACCTGGTTCAAGTCGTTGATGCCAAGGGCTTGGACCTCACCATCCAGGACCTCGAACACCTCGAAGGCATGGGCACCGTCAAGGCAATGGGCATCATCGCCGCCATCGAGTTTGCCCGCCGTCGCATCAAGCCCAGCGGCCTCAAGATTACCACCCCGGCTGATGTCCTTCCGCTGATCCGCCACTACGCCGACCGCAAGCAGGAGCATTTCCTCTCCGTCACCATCAATGGCGCCAACGAGGTCTTGAACATCCGCGTCGTCTCCATGGGACTCCTGGACCGTGCCCCGGTCCACCCTCGCGAAGTGTTTGCCGAAGTCCTGACCGACCGCGCCTCCGGCCTCATCCTGGCCCACAACCACCCCGAGGGCGGCCTCGACCCCTCGCCCGCGGATGTTGATGTCACCCGCCAGATCAAGCAAGCCGGCGAAATCCTCGGCATTCCCCTCCTCGACCACATCATTTTCAACCCCACCGGCTATTTCAGCTTCCTCGAGGAGGGCCGGCTCTGAAAAGCCAAACAACGACCACCTGGTCCAGGCTCTGCTTGGCGGCAGAAGCCGCCCCGGCCGGAACCAAGTTCGGGACGAGCAACTGGACGTGTTCCACCCGGAAGAAGTTAATACTACTGGCGTCAGTGGTCAGGGTTTTGCTAGGGTTCAAACACCGGCCCAATTGCGGGCGGGAGAGCCCGCGCCTCGGAAGCCGGGTGCCGGAAACAACATGAAAATCAGCTCCATTCCCAAGTCGGGGCGCAAGGGCTCCGTCGTCTATGTCAACAGCCGTCACGGCAAGGTCGCGCGCCGGCACGTGCGCCCCCGCAATCCCCGCACCCCCGAGCAACAGGGCCACCGCAACAACGTTCGCGCTGTCTCCGGCCGCTGGCGCACTCTGACCCCGGAACAGCGCACCGCCTGGTGCACCGCCACGGCCAACAAATGCTTTGTAACCGAAACGGGCCGCCGGGTGCGCCTCAACGGCTACAACTTCTTTGTGAGCTTGAATACCCGGCGGGCCGATCTCGACCTGCCCCAGTTCGACCTCCCGCCCGCCGAGCCCGTCTTCAGTCCCAACCCGGTGGGCGAGCTGGTGGTTACCATCACGGGCGACGAGATTACGATCAAGCTCCGCGTCCCGAGCCCGCCGGCCCAGTACACGCTGGTGCAAGGCGCCGCGCCGGTCGGGACTGGCGTCCGCACTGTGCAGCACTTCCCTTTTCTGGGGCTGCTGCCACCGCCGACCGACGGCTGGAGCTACATCACCGAGCTTTACGTAGCCCGCTACGGGGTGCCGAAGGTCGGCACGGCCATTTGGATTCGCACCTGCCAGCATATTGACGGCTGGACCGATGTTCCAATAGTGACCCGCGCCCGCGTCCGCGCCCCGGCCGCATAGCGTGGTCTCCCCGTAGTCTCGCCGTAGTACCTCTGATCGGCGATCAGAGGTACTACGGCGAGACTACGGCGGGACTCTGGGGGGACACGCTTGCGGCATGGGGGCGGTGAGCGAGAGCGTCCCGGGCGGCATGTTTATAGTCATCTGGCCGCCGCATCACAAAGGTTTAAGCGCATCCCATGGGCACCCAGGCACTTCCGTGGCCGATGGTGCTCGGCGCCTCGATGGCGCCCAATCGTTGCTGGGGGGGCTAGTTACGGGCCACCAGGAACACGCCCTCCTCCCCTGACTTCGTGACCCATTGTTCGAGCACTTGCAATCTGTGCTGGCCGAGCAACGCCCGCACCAGTGCGGGTGTATGCCGCCAGGAAAAGAAAAGGCGAATCGCCTCGCCGGCAGCGAACTGGAACCGTTCCGCGTCCACCTTGATCTCCCGCGGCCGAGCGAACCGGAAGAAGGCCGCCACACGTTTAAGGCCGCTGCCTTCCAAATCGTCCTCGACGACAAAAGAGAGTTCCCCATCATCTGCTGCCACTCCCAGGTCGAGCAGGAAGGTCATCAGCCAGTCCCGAGTCGGGGCGTTGTCGTAGAGCGGCAGGATCTGCCGCACCCCAGCGGCGTAGTCGGCCCCCGGCGCAAGATTGGCGCTGAACAGGAGGTAATCGGCCGGTCGAACCAACTCCGCCAACCGCGGAAGGATGACGCCCGGCTCAAAGTTCGGGATCATGCCGAAGAAAGTGATCAGCCGCGCCGCATCGGGGACCTGCAGCTCATCCAGCGCCGCCGGCAGGTCGTCGGCGGAGGCCAGGTCGCACACCAAAGGGAAGCAGTTGTCTCCAGGAACGACTGCCGTCACCGTCTGTCTTGCCTCCAACACCATCGCCGGGCTCACATCCGAGGGCGTGTAAAAGAGGCTGCGGCCCGATTCCCGGAGCAGTTTGAGCAACCGTGTGTCTTTCTGCCCTCCGCCGCAGCCCAGCCCGATGAGGTGCACCCGCGGCGAGTCAACCCGGGCCGCGACCGCCGCGAAGCTGTGATCGTACGTGGCGGCGCAGTCCGCATCCGTGCGCGAGGGGGAAAAGGCCTGATGCAAGGCCAGCCACTTCTGAGTCTGCTTGATGCTGTCGTAGTGAAACTTGTGGTTCACCCGGCGGGTGCGCAGCGATTCGAGCAGATCGTGCCGCACGTTCTCCGGGAACTGGCTGGCGTGAATGGCCACGCGGACAAGCGATGACATGCGCCAGAGTTGTGGCCGAAACCGGCGGGCAAGACAAGTTCCAGATTTCTCTTGCCGGATTTCTCTTGCCGCTGCGTTGACTTGCCAGGCACCCACCGCCATATTCGGCTTATGGATTTCGATATATCGCATCTCCTGAACCAGTGGGAGTATCAGGCGGGCCAGGTGGTTGCCCGCCGGTTCAAAGCGAAGGACGGCCGGGAGAAGATTCAGCTCCGGCTGGACTTGGGCTTACTCCAGATGAACGCCGAGGGGCGTCCTGACGGCAAGCGGCCGTTCGGCCATGCATCGATTTTCGAACACTACCGGGCGCGGCTGCAGAAGTACGTGGCGGCGCACGACAGCAGCGACGAGGGGTTCAAGCTCAACGTGGAGGACTGCACCCGGCTCCAGCTCGAAGCGCTCCAATATCATCATCGCTATGTCTGCCTCTTGCAGTTGGGGGATTACGCCGCGGTGATCCGGGATGCTGGGCGCAACCTGGCGGTCTTTGACTTTGTCACCAAGCACGCCGAGCACGAGGAAATGGCCTGGTCCCTCCAGCAATTCCGGCCGCAACTCCTGATGATTCTCACCCGCGCCCGGGCGGCGCAAGCGCTTGACACCGAAGACTATGCGTCGGCCGTGCGGGAGGTCGAGGAGGGGGTGGAGTCCATCCGCACGTTCTTCCATGAGCATGCGCGCGCGGAGGCAGCGGACACGAGCGGCGAAGTCCAGTCGTTGCAGAATTGGCTGGAGGAAATCCGCGCCCGGCGCCCGCTGTCGCCCAAGGAACGGCTGGAACGGGCCTTGTCGGACGCGATCAACTCCGAGGACTACGAGCGCGCCGCACAAGTGCGCGATGCGCTGCGCAACCTCAGGCCGGCCGAATAGTCCGGGCGCTTCACCTCGCCGTTGTCTCGAACACCCCGCGCAACCGGGCCTGCTTGTCCGCGACTAGTTACTTGCTCTTCGGTTTCTGCGCTGCCAGATACTGTTCGCGTCCCTGGCACATCCACTCCCAGAGCGCTTTGCGCCAGAGCACGACTCGTTGCTTCTCTGGATCGGTCACCGCCAGTTTCTCTGCTTGGGCTATCAGGGCGCCGAGTTCTTCCATCCGTTCGGCGGTTCCCAGGCGTTCCCAGGCAACCTGCTTCCAACCAATGCCGTCGCGACGGTGATAAGGCGCCGGGTAGTTCGCCTGATCACAGGCGATTTCCTCCAGGCGCAGGTAGAACCGCTTCATCGGCTCCCCCGCGGCGCCAAAATATAGCCGGAAGAACTCGTCGATCAGCCCGTCCACGCTAGCCTTCGGGTCGTCCCACACCTTGACCATAACGTATTGCTCGAGTTGGTCCTGCTCACCGCACTCGAAAATGCCCCGAACACCGTCTCCGATGAACATCTGCATGGCCTTGGCGGTCTCGTGAACCATGATATGGGGGAAGCACTTCCATTTATCGATGAGCGCCGGCTCCATGGGATGATGATAGTAAACCCAGAGGAACATGGGCGCTGCCGCCTTCTCTCGCCATCCCCGGTAGAACTTCAGATCGTTCTCCCGCATCTCGGCATGCACGGGATAATAGCAGGTGTGCAGGCAGGGGGCGACCGAGACGTTCGGTTCCAGGCTGAAACCCGGCGGCACGGCGTAGGCCCAGTAAGCCAGCGTGGCGATATACTTGTCCGGATGCGTCTGGCGCACCTCGCGCGCGACGCGGTTGACGAAGGTAAACCAATAGTCGCTCATCTCGCCGCTGCTGAAGAACCCGGTCTTGAGCGTTCGCCCCTTCTGCAGCAACGCGGCGCACGCCTCGCAGTTGCAGAGGTTCATGTTGTCGTCCGGAACGATGGCAAAGTAGTCGCCCAGTGCCTTCCACCCCTCGGGCAGCCCTCCCTTGCCGTCGAAGTAGTCACGCGCCATCTGCGCCACCTGGTTAATCAGCTTGGGGTTGGTGTAACAAAGCTGTGACCCCTGGCTCTTCGGGTTCCTGGACTGGTATTCCGGGTCGTTGAACACGGCTTTGATGGTGCTCCGGTGGAATGTATGGTTGCCCGCCCAGCCTTCGCCGCCCTGGCGAATCCGTCGCCAGTAGAGATGGACCTGGTCCCCCGTGAAATCGCCCCACTGCCCGTGCAAAAACGGCCAGTTGCCGCCGGGCAGCGCGCTGCGATGTTTCAGAGCCGGGGATCGCCGGACCTCATCGCCCGCCGCCGCCAGCGTCTTGCGCGGCGGCAGGATAATATTGAGCTCAGCAGGTCCATACCAACGCACGCCGCAGAAGCGTTCGAGAAAGTCGTAAGCCGCCAGGCACGTGCCCTGGTCATCATAGAGGCCCGGCAATTCCGTCTCACCTGTGCTCCGGTCAGGGCAACCGACCGTTTTCCAGTAGTCTATTTTGTGCCGTGTCCCCTGGAGCGTTTCGCCCGTCATGGGGCGGCCCTCGACCTTCCGGTTCGCCTCCGTGTCCTGCCAATCCCGGCCGATCAGGATGATGGCATTTGTGCGGAACGCGATGAGATACTCCTGGGGCTTGAAATCCCCGCTCCGCAGGCCGAGCTGCCGCGTGGCAGAACTCTCGCCAACAAGAATCCGTCGGCCCTCGACCTGCTCGCTCTCGGAGCGGATGGGCACTTCTGCCCCCGAGATCTTGAGCAGGTGGTATTGCAGCTCCAGCGCCGCCAACCGCGCCGCCGGGGTGGGCCGCTCGGCGATAACTATGGAGCAGGCGGCCGTGCCCTGTTGCACGAGCGCGAACGCCTCCCGAGGCGCAAGCTGTTCCTGAGCGCAGGCAAGCCCAAGGGTCGTTAGCAGTAGGAGTGCAGTAGCTAACGATATCTCACACCGCCGAGCGCCGCGTGAGGGCACGCGGCCTACAGGAGCGGGCGGGCGTGGATGCAGGCCGCGGGCCCTCACCCGGCGCACGGTTGGCTTTTCCATCGCATGGTGAAATATCCACGCTAGCAGTTTCATAGTTTGCCCCGTTGTTGCTGACTTCCCGAGCGGAAACGCCGCGCGGGTGAGCTACTCAATTCGATTTCCTGGCGCTCGGAAAGGTGAACGTCCGCGCGCCCGAAGCCAGCGCCTGGCCGAAATCCAGCATAGCCTGGTGGCCCACAGCCTCGACCGTCAGCGGGGGGATAAAGAGGTTCACCGCCATGCCCACCACGCTGCCCTTGAAGTTCTGCCACAGGCTGTTTCCCGCGTTCTTCTTCTTCACCGATGCGACCGACACTTCCATCTTGGGCCGGTCCGTCTTGCGGTTAAATGTCAGTGAGTTGACCCGGGCGATGATTTCGTCCACGTGGCGGAACTCGCCCTCCTGATAGCGGACGTCACATATCTCAATGGCGATGGGACTGGTCTTGCCGCGGGCATTGAACCGCAGCCGCACCTCGCTGACGGTTTCCACCTTGTTGCTGATGGTACCCTCGACCTCGACGACGCCGCTGCCGGGGCCACCGACCGTGATCGTGCTGAGCTGGCGGCCGGTCGAGCCGCCCGCCTCGAGTTTCCTCCTGTGCCGGCGGATATTCGGCTCCAGATCAAGGACACTCTGTTGTGTGCCGTCGCCCGCGAACTCGAAGTCGCAGGTCACGACGAACGAATTGGCGGTGCTTTTCCGTTTGGCCGAGAGCACGCGAGCGACCTGGGTGCTGCCGGGGCTGGTGACGGAGGAAACCGGCTCGGGCGAAATGAGCGGCACGAAATACATGAACGAGGCCACCGGGTTTCCAAGGGATTTGCCGCTGCCATAGTCCAATCGGATAGTTGGCCCGGTAGCGGCATTGGTGAGCGGAGCAACCGCTGACGTGTTCGTCTGGCCTTGGACCGGGAGCCGGCCGTTCCCCCAAAAGACCAGCACCAGCAGCAACGCTCTCGTGCCGCTCCACCAGTTTGTTGACGGTGCTCGGCTCACTGAGGATGCGTTCACACGGGTGCTCATATTAGCCCCATGCTGCCAACCTGGCAGCAGCATGTCCAGCCGCATGGCATTTTGCGTAGCCCCCACAACCGTTGGCGGCGTTCCCTGGCATTCTTCATTCTTCATTCTTCCTTCTGCATTCGCCCGCCGGTGGTCCGTGTTCCGTCGTCCGTCGTCCTCTTATCCCATTTCAGCTTTCTACTTTCCACCCTCCGCAATGTTGCTACGGAGGACGGGGCAGCGTTTCTGCTTTTCCCCTGTCGTCCGTCTCCAGGCTTTGTGGGAGCTTTGTTGGCGCTTTGTGGGAGCCTTAGGGTCGCATTGAGGTGGCCTTGGGGTGGCTTTGACCCGGGGTTGGACAGAAGCAAACGAAGGCAACAAAGATATGGGGCTGGCGTGGATTGGCCAGCGAGCGTCCACTGTTTATTAGCCTGCCTCTA
The DNA here is from genome assembly GCA_903912925.1 of uncultured Verrucomicrobia subdivision 3 bacterium. Classification (GTDB taxonomy): domain Bacteria; phylum Verrucomicrobiota; class Verrucomicrobiia; order Limisphaerales; family UBA8199; genus PALSA-1440. Next base: position 7,360 of record CAIWJG010000935.1, read on the forward strand.
TGCTCGGCTATTCTTCGTCTTCTTCGTCGCTGGATTCAGAAGTTACAAGGAATGCGGAAGGGCTTGGGAATGGCTGGCCGCCTAAATACGTTCGGGGATAACAAATGGGCGGCGGTAGCCACGGTCGGCGCCGCGCAAGAGGCGGTTGGCCTCGTGGTCGCCGATGACCTGCTCGGTCTTGGGATCGAAATTCAGCGTGCGCCCCAGACGATACGAGGCATTGGCAAGGTGAACGAGGGTGCAGGAGATATGAGCTTCCTCGATAGGCGCGTGCAGGTCCCCCTGCTTGCGGCTGCGCAGCGCCTCGATGAAGTTCGCGAAGTGATAGCGGCTGCCGCCCTGGTGCGAGGTGGGGCCGGGTTTCATCTCGGAGCCCAACCACGCCTGGTAGGCGTTGCCGGTGTCTTCGTCGCCGAGGGCCAGGTAGCCGTCCGAGCCATAGAAGATATTGCCGATGACATTGGGCCCCTGGTTCCCGCTGCCGAGCTTGTCGGTGCCGATGTCCGCCTCGCGGTTAGTGATGCCGTGCCGGACTTCAAACTCGATCATCTTCCGTTTGCCGCCGGGCAGGTCATACTGAAAGGCACAATTGAGCGTGTTGGGTGTTTCCTGATCGTCGTCATTGACGAAATGGCCGCCCACCGCGGTGACCTTGTTCGGGAACCCGACGCCCAGCCCCCAGCGGGCGATATCGACCTGGTGGACGCCCTGGTTGCCGAGGTCGCCGTTACCGTAAGCCCAGAACCAGTGCCAGTTGTAGTGGAAGCGATTGCGGGTAAAGGGATGCACGGGAGCCGGTCCTGTCCACAGGTCGTAGTGTACGCCCTCGGGGACAGGCTCGGGCGGCGTGTGGCCGATGGTGTTGCGCCGCTTAAAGCACAATCCCCGGGCCAGGTAAACCTCGCCGATCAGTCCTTTCTGCACGTGGGCGATGGCCTCTCGGGCCGAGGCGGATGAGCGGGTCTGGGTCCCGTGCTGGACGATGCGGCCGTAGCGCTTGGCCGCGCGCATTAACTGGCGGCTCTCCCACCAGTTGTGCGAGCAGGGCTTCTCGACATAGACGTCCTTCCCCGCCTGGCAGGCCCAGATGGCGATGAGCGTGTGCCAATGGTGGGGCGTGGCGATGCAGACAGCATCCACGGACTTGTCTTCCAGGAGCTTACGGACGTCCGTGTAGGTCTGGGGTTTGGGGAGCCCCAGCTTATCCATGTCCGCCAACCGCTGGCGCAACACGTTCTCATCTACGTCGCACAGGGCGACCACCTGGACATTCGGAATCTGGGAGAACAGCCGGACATGGTCGAAGCCGCGTTTGCGGATGCCGCACACTGCAAGCCGCACGCGGTCGTTGGCGCCGGGCAACTGCTGCGAACCCGCCAAGCCGCTGCTGCCCGCCCAAGCCGCAATCCCGAGGCTAATCCGGGCGCCGGCCGCCAGGAACTGGCGGCGGCTAATGGCGGAATCTGCTGACATTCCGTTCCGCTTCAACTCAGCTCACTTTGGCGCGCTCGTCCGGTCCTTAACCCAGTCGATATCTCTGTTGTTGGCTTGCACAACTCCAAACGGGTAGGTCTGCGTATAGGTAACCTTACACGGCGGACTGAACGTGCGGTTGTCTTTCCACTTGTGGACCTCGGAATGGCCGTCACCGAAAGTATAGGCGCAACCGCCGCCGTGCAGGCTGCTGGGCCCATCCTGCCATTTGTTTCGGCTGGGGTTAGGGGATCCTCCATACATATTTCCGCCCGCCATATTGACGGCCATAGCGGCATCGTTCACACTGTCCGGACTCTCGTCCCCGATCACCCATAAGGTTGAAGGCGATGGCCGACTCATGTCCGTGGATTTGACGTAATGTCGCCAAAAGTTCGCGGGGCTATCCCCATCCTCCAAGTGGCCCTCATTTGCCTTGCAGAAAGCCTGGCTCATGGAAATGGTCCGCACCCGCGGGAGCTTGGTCGTGCCTTCGATCGCCTGGCTCATATCCGCAACACATTTGTAAACGGCCGCCGCCTTCACATACGGCCCCAAACTGCTTTGGAGCAGGTATTGGATATTGGTGTTGTCGGGGTTGTTGGCACTGTAATTTAGACTGCCATTCTGATACACCCCCGGAGTTGCTGTTGGTATGCCACACCAATCAAAGCAGTTGGGCAGGCTGGCGTTCCAGTCATCCGCATACATGATCCACCCGAG